>JACJYZ010000003.1:0-300000 GCA_020635855.1 Flavobacteriales bacterium
GCCGAAACCGGGGAATGCACTTGCGAACGGAATGGGGATGAACAGGAAGCCCACGGAGAAGTCCACTTCAAGGCTTCCGTCGATGGTCACATCCGACACCTGTTTGCGTTCCATGGTGATCTCCATTTCCTTTCCGGGGTATTCGTTCCGGACGTCTTCCAGGCCATACATCATGGGGACCTTTTCACCGGGTTCGAAATAGGTGAACTCCTGGGACGTGCCCAGTACCCATGATTCCGGATCATCCGGGTTACCGCCGTACGTTGCGATCAGTTTGGGCTGACCATGCATTTCGTTTAGCACAAAGCGGAAGCCCTGTGTCAACCAAACGTTGTTCACGGCGTATTGGAAAACAAGTCCCGGAACTACCAGCCAATCTTTTCGCTCGTCAAGCGGACTCATTTCAAAGGCATCGCCCAGGTTGTTTTCATAGTGTTTGTCAAATGGATAATCCTTGGCTGTGTAGAATTCGTTCACAGTGAAGCCCGGACTGGTGTTACCCTCATAAATATTCCGGGCAACCACCTTTGAATATCCGATGGATGGGGAAGGCAAAAGCGATTCACCCATGGGTCCTTCAAAATTGTCTTTGCCTTTTCCACGGATGATCTTTTCATAGAATCGTTTGGCACGGCGTTGCGCACGGTATTTGATCACCGCATTTTCTTCGCGGATGGCGTCGGGTTCCATGGTGGCCACACCGCTGCTGATTTCGTTGCCGTAGTCATCCTTTGTTTTGTAGGCGTATTCGGTTCCATAGAGGCGTGCGCTTTCGCTGCCGTCTTCACTAAAACCTTTGTCGTACAAAAGAATTCGCTTTACACGCACACCACCGCCGTCTTTGTCAATGATGGGAATGCGCAGGTACGAAAGATCGTTGTTGATGGACGGGCAGATGCGGAAATCGCTACCGAACGGGAAGGTGGTCAGTGTGTAGTATCCCGACTGTAAAAACGCGAGGATCACATCCTTCATTTTCTTTCCGGGTTTGTCGTTCACGGTATTGTCTTTGACCAGTGTGGAACAACCGTTGCGGTTGATGTTTCCGATGCGGTTTGATACCACATAGCCTACGCACGCTTTGTGCAGGGCATCGTCGTCCATGTCAAGATAGAGTTGTCCGCCGGCATCCACGCCCACGGCATCCACCTGGGCGTAGCCTTCCACATACTCCGAGTTGCAGTGGTTGTTAGACAAGCTGGCATCACCCTGGTTGTCGAGGAGTTGATACAGGAACTTGTAATAGATTTTCTCCTTTTTATTGTTCAGGAAAATGGAACGCATGTATTCGGCGATGCGCTGTTTGTCGTTCACAGGGTCCTGAAGCACTACGTCGCTGTCGATATTGAGGTAGTAGCGATTGCCGCTGTGAGAGGCGATGCTGACCATAGCCATGGCCTTTTCAGCCTGCACATAGGCATAGTCTTTCTGCTCATATTGCACATGAATCTCACCACCGGAGGGCAGTTTGATCACTTTCAGTTGCCATGCTGCGGGGTCGAAGTTTCCGGCCGGTTTTTGATTCAGCCAGGGCCTCAGGTTTTCATGTTGTTGTTTACCATCTTTTTGATAGTTACCCCAGGCGTCGAGGTTTAACGGGTTGTAAACCGGTGTTTCGTCTTTGCCGCTGCCATAATTGCTGAGTGCCGCATATGGTGACGGATAGGTAACGGTCGGGTACACGTATTCGAATTCATACGGACTGATTTTGGCAGGGATCACATTCTCATATTCGAACCACACCCTTTTCAGTGTGAGTTTGCCCCGTCCGTTGGTGCCGTTGGGAAGTCCGTCAAGCGTGGTGGCGTTGAAGTTGCCGGCCCAGGCTTCGGGTCCGTCCGAAGGTTGGTTGTTGTAATATTCAAAACGAACGGTTTTAACGAGCTGATCGGGTTCACCATTGGTGCTTCGGGCATACAGCTTGATGGCGTCGAGTCGTTTCAGTTTGTGGCTTCCTTTGGCTGTTGAGCTGGTGGAAGCTGTTTCTTCATTGTGGGATGCCTCAAGGCCGTCTTCACGATCTGAAGTTTCGAAAACAGCATAATGGGTTTTGGTTTCGATCACATCCAGGATGTACTGCTCTTTATAACCGTACATCACAGAAGCGACGTTGTCTTTCGGGTCGGAAATCTCTCCCGTCTGGTAGCTCATTCCATTATAGGGAATGCGCCACTTGTACCAATCATCCAGGTTGTCGGACGTTTTGTCGCGTGAACCTGAAATGCGTTTATAAGAGAACCTGGTATATCCGCCGAAATCGTCCGGGGTGGGTCCGTCAAGGGTTCGGTCGATGTAGTCGGATGTGTTGATTTCGGTCAGCAGGAATGCGGTTGCGTAGGGTGCTTCTCTTTCTTCGCCGATGGCGAATTTTTCACTATCGGGATCTTTGATGCCGTGATCTGAAAAGAGGATGTTGTTGCTGGAGATGTTGCCCTTTGGTTCGGGGTATTGCGCATTCAATTCCGAGCGGGAGTATACCGGCAATCCGAACACTTTGCGGGAGCCATCGGGGGCATACACGGCGAATTCACCGATTCCGTTTTGAATGGCGGAGTTGTTTTCTTCCCGGTTGATCAGTGCATCCAGGGCTGCATCCTTGCTATAGGCGTAAATGTGTGCGTTATTGATTCCAACGGTAGATGAGATCTTCTCGTTGGTGTTGTAGGCGATGTAGGAAGACCGACCGGTTCTGGTTTCGTTTACGTCGGTATTGAAGACGTCCATGGACTTGGGAATTTCGTGCATGGTCAGTTGGAAATTCTTAAGTCCGAAAGCAATTTCCGTTACATCCGAAGCACCTTGCAGGGATGCGTTGATCACGTTGTCATTGCCGAATTCCACACTGCCGCCTTTGTCGTTATTGAACCGGAAGAAATACGCTTCATCTTCATCATCGGCATCGGCGAACTTGTAGTCTGCGGATTCACCTTTGCCCACTTTACTCCAGTCCTTTACCTCTACGCTTTGTTCACCAACGCCTACTTCAGCGCCGCCCCCAAGGTTGGTTCCGATGTGGAGTTCACCGCTCAGGTTAAAGAACAGGGTGCTGCTTTCCTTGACATTGGGTACAAAGTGCCCCACGTTCTTTTGGTGGAGCCGGAATCCGCCTCCGAGGCCTTCACCGGACACGGCAAACGCATCCGCATTGCTAATGGGAATACCGATGTTCTGGTCGCGCTTGTGGAAGGTTTCTCCTTTTTCCACGAAGTAGTCCATGATGTGGTCTTCACCGGTATGCGCGGAATGCATGTATCCGTAAGCTTTGAGTCGTTGAAATTCGTCCGGCGATTGCCAGCCTACGGAACCTCGTACACCGAACTTAAGGCCGGCGGGCAGGAAAGAGGGTTCGCCATCCACGTTGAACTTGGTGTTCACCAGGTAACCTTTCATGGCGGAGGTTTCAGCTGCGCGGATGTCGTCTTTGAGAAGGGACATTCCGTATGATTTGGCAGTTTCTTTTATCGTGTTGAGCGGAACTTTTCTCAGGCTCCGGAGTTTGTCCTTGATTGCCTTGGTTGCATTTTTCTTTACCTCGGCGATGTTTTTGGCTTTGGCAAGCTTTTCGTCATTCTTGGGTGTATTGCGGTCGCCTTTGTTTTTGTTTTTCAGGCGCGACAACAGCTTCATCGGGTTCACGCTGAAGTCGAATTTTCCTTTCCCATTGCTCGCATTATAGCCAAGGGTGGCAATGCCTTTCACGCTGGCAGATATGCCCTGCACGATGGCGAAACCCTTGTAGTTGTTGTAGCGGAGGGAAGCGTTAATGCCTATATCAAGACCCAGGCCGCCCAACTTCTTGAGATCGATGCTGAATATTTCGGGGAAGCCGATATCAGTGCCGGTTGTTACGGTCAGGTTGGTCTTCACCTTGTTCCAGTACTTCACGTCTTCACCGTCATAGTCATCTGGGAAGCCGCGTTTGTTCCGGTTGATGGCGCCCGGGTTAAGGGTCCATCCGTAACCCACCCACGAAGCTTCTTCTTCCGGGGATGTGCCGCTGTGGTACGAAAGTGACAGCGGGTAACTGCTGCCATTGGGCCCAGGCACATTGATCACCGGAAGGTTGTAGGTGAAATCTCCCGTGAATTCATTCACCATGTTGGTGGTGGTTACCGGTTCGAAACTGGTGAACTCCGGTTGGGATGGTCCGCTGGTGAGGGCCCATGCGGTGGAGGGGAATAGCAATTGACCTGAGATATTCAGGGCCATTGCCAGGGCGAATGCTTTGACTGCCTTGTTCTTTCTTAAGCGTAGTATCATGTCACAATTGTTTCAAAGTGGGTATGAGATCGATGTTGGCCTTCTTGAATTCGAAGTAGTTTTTTCCCAGGCCAAAAAACGGATCGTCATATGCGATGGAGATGGATGTTGATTCGTGGAGTGGAGCGGCATGTTCATTTCCGGGGACGAATACGAGTATCACATTCCTTCCGGGTGTCAGTCCGTATACATTCTCCAGGTGTGCCAACACGGGCGTATAGGTGCCTTTGTCCGTTGAGAGGGTCACATATTCCTGCATGGAAAAGTTCATCTCAAGTGCCCGTGCATTGTATTCTTCAATCTTGCTGACGTCCCTGAACATGATATCACCTTTGGTTTTTTCTTTATCGGGTCCGAGGGTCAGCAGGAACGTGGTGCTTTTCTTATAGATGTTCAGGATGCTGTCGCATTGCGCTTTGGAATAGGTCGGGTGTTGTTCAATTTCGCGGTGAGCCAGCCAGTCAGGGGGCATGAACTTCACGCGCATTTCCACGCCGTTTACCTTTTTTGATTGTACCAATCCATTCCCTGGGTCATTCACATATTGCATGAGTTCATCCCAGGAAGCCACCTGATGCATGTGGCTGCATGAAGCATTCAGCAACAAGCATGCGCATGCGATCCATAAACCGGACATCCTGCGGGGCCATCGGCGCCGCAGCGGTAAAAACAACAAACGTTGCATCAGCTTTGACCTTTATAGGATTTGTTCAGTGCCGCCAGTACTTCATCGGTGATGTCGATGGCGTCTTTTGCGTACAGCAGGTTTCCGGAAGTGGTGGTGCCAAGGATCATGTCAAAACCTTTGTTCTGACCGAATTCCTCAACAAAACTGTTGATCTGATTCAGCACAGCCTGGGTCATTTCATTGTCTGCATCCTCCCGTTTTTGTTCGATGCTTTTCATGTACCGGGTCAGGTTCTGTTGCTGAAGTGTGATCTTTTCTTCTTCCGCTGTTTTTTCACCGGCGCTCATTTTCTTCAGGTTAGCTTTGTAGCCATCAATGGAGGCCTGCAGTTCGGATTTGAGGGTTTCGATGTTGGTATCCCAGCTTTTGGATTGGGCTTCGAATTTCTTCTGGGCTTCCTTCATGCCTTCGAATTCATAGACCAGGTCGGCAGAGCGCACATAGGCAATGTGCGGTTGTTTCCAAATGTTGTAGAGGCCAAGACCCGTGTTCAGCAGTACTGCCAGCAGGATCAAGGTAATCAGGGTGGATTTCCGGTTTTTCATGAGGTTAGGGGTTTGCCGCGAAACTACTTGACAAAACTGACCTCAACCAGATGGGCTTAATGAAATGCCCTTGCGGCTTAACGAATGGTATGATTAACCTTATAAAAGGGCATAGACCTTGTTCTCTGTAAGTGTTTGCAGGTAAATGACGGGTGAAAAGGTTAACTTTTACAACACGTTTCCGGGGGTGGGGATACGTTTGGGTTAACGCAGAACACTTATACGTTGGGTGCAGATCCGGGTGCCGGTTTGCAGTCGTACCATATAGATGCCTCCTGTTGCCGGATTAAAATCATACAAATGTGTTCCGGCGTTCTGCTCTTCATTGGAAAGTGTGACCACCTTCTTCCCAAGTATTGTGAAGACTTCAAGCACGACATGCTCGCTTTTGTTGAGGGTATAAACAAGATGGGTGCCGGCGGCGGTGGGATTGGGGAAAATATTCAGTCTTGTACCGGTATCCTCCGTCGAATATATGCCCAGCAAAGGATCTATATACAGGGTGTCATTTTGAAGGTTGAAGGGAATGTGGTTGCCTGCAGAATCAATGGCTACCGCTTCTGTGAATGACAAGGGCATGATAAAATATTCGGAAGGGGAAGGAGATACCTGGAACCGCACCGTAGCGATCTGGCCATACCCACTCTTACCGGTGTGGTTGATTCGGGACATAGCACCGTCCAACTTGTCCAACATTTCCTGAGGTACGGAAAGTGTGATAGCGTCTGTTCCCGGGGTGATGTACCATGAAGGCACATAGGATAGTTGCAAGGTTGAAGATGTCAATCGTTTGGTAGGCATGCCGAGGTCGAATGCGAGTCCATAGAGATGTTGTACCGGTACCTGGTTGTCGCCGAACAGGATCTGAGCTTCAACCCATTCTCCGGGAGCTACATTCCTTTTTATTAATTGTACCCGCAGGGTTGGATAAGATGGATTAACAACCGGAGCAGTGTTTGATTTGCTGTGCACTTTGCCATAGTTGAGTTTGATGGCAAGGGTGTCATCGGCATCAATGGTTCCCGAGCCGTCGCAATCGGCATGCTTTAAGTCAAAGCCATTGAATTGTTGTTTGCCCCAATCGGTGCATACCTGTGCGGTCCACTGGGTAGAGATCGAACTTCTGGACGGACCGGATTCGCCATAGTAGACACCGATGTTCAAAAGGTCCTTGTTGTCTGCAACAAAATCACTGTTGGCGTCACCTGGCCAAACAGATTGGCACAATGCGGAATTACAGGTTTCGTATACCACGATACGGCGGTCAACACCGATATTGCGGAGCACCTGGTGTATTCCTGAGGGCCAATTCAACAAGATAGAGTCAACACTTTCAAGGTTCTTGAATCCCAGCATCACCTCCAAGGTATTCTGGCTTCTGTAACCGGTCTGGCCGGAAACCTCCCTTGTAATGATCTGGGGTTTTCCATCGAGTGTCACATACGCAGAAACTTTGGTGCCGATGGCGGATCGGTTGCTGATCACACCCACAAGCTTCAGTTTCAACCAATGATTGCAGTTGCCTCTGTTGGCATAAATCATCGGGTAGGCATCCAATCCAACCACAATCAGATCGGGATCTCCGTCATTTTCTATATCTCCCCATGCACATGTGGTTGAAGCCCATGATTCCGCCGCAGTGGAATTAAATGCGGGGAAAAGGGTTGAGCTGAATGTGCCATCACCATTGTTGTGGTAAAGGGAATTTTTTTGTGCGAACTGTGTGTTGGGATTGGTGTAGTGATGGGTAACGAACAGATCCAAATAACCGTCGTTGTCATAGTCGGCCCAGGCACTGCTCCATGAAGGTCGTTTGCTGGTGAGTAAGTCACCGGCGTTGGACACCTGGCTAAAGGTGCCGTCACCGTTGTTGTGAAGGAGCAGGTTGTCTCCGGTGAGGGAGGTAACGAACAGGTCCATCCATCGTTGTCGTAATCTCCCCAGGAACCACCCATCAGTTGGTGGCTGGTGATGCCGTTGAAAGCGGTTGAGGAAACGTTTGTGAAAGAACCGGTGCCATCATTCTGCTGCAGCACCAGCGAATCGTCCATCAGGTATAGCCAGTCCTGGTCGCCATCGTTGTCGTAGTCGACCCAGGCCTGACCGTTGCCATGTCCTTGCGTCCATGTGCTTTCGAGGGAAAAGTCCACACCCGCATTGTTCCTGATCAGGTGATTGGTTCCTCCGGAAGGTCGTACGGTGACAAGATCCAGGTATCCGTCGGCATTGTAGTCCACCCAGGAGATGCTACCGGATTCGATGAACATATTGCTGTTCAGCAGGTCGGAACGATCCTTGAAATTCAGGCCGGAGCCCTCCTTGTGAAAAAGGTGTGTTTTTCCGTTACTGTTCTCTGCGCCGGATGCGGCATCCGTGAGTCCGTCATTGTCGTAATCACCCGTAGAGATACAAACTATGCCTCCTGAATATCCAAGGGCTGAGGAGTTGGTGAAATAGTCGAGGTTGCTGGGTTTGATGGTAAAGAAAATTCCAATGGAATCGTTTGACAGTACGAGGTCATCCCTCAGGTCACCATCAAGGTCCATCCATCCTCCGCTGAACCATTGTTGTTTCCAACTTATGGGTGGATTATTGAAGACTTTTTTACCATGTACATAAATGGTTGAATCAAAGTCGCCGTTTTTTTCAAACACCAAGATGCTGTCAGAAGAAGTGCACCCATTCGTTCCTGTGACGGTTAACTTATACAAGCCGCCTTCGGTAACGGTGATTCTGTTTTCGGTGCTTCCGTTCGACCAAAGGTAGGATACGAACAGCGGGTCGGTATATAAGGCAATGGAGTCGCCGGTACATATATGCATCAAATCGTCATCAAACCGCATACGAACAGGTGTGCCGATGAGGGTCACATGGGTGATGGCGGTGTCGTTATGAATGGTGGTGTCTGTGGTTCCGTTGGGTTTATATGTCCATGCATCAATCTTGTATACACCTGCCGTGTCAAAAGTAAAGTTGCCGAGTGTGAAAGGGGAAGAGGTTTGGCCGGGGAGCAGGTTGCCTGTCCACGCTTTGTCCGTTCTGAATTTGTCATTGATCCGCCATTTGACGGTCACATTCTTGATGGCATCCGCACCGTAGTTATGGATGGTGGCCATTACGGGTTGGTTCTCAAAGCAGATGAGTGTGTCGTCTATGATGACGGAGCTGATGCCTGCATCGGGAACGGCACGTATTTTATCCTGCGCTACTGCTTTATGGGTGGGGAATAAGAGGGCGGCTAGGATAATGAGTTTGGAGGCCAGGTATTTCATATATGTAACGGATCGGAGGTATGGTAAGCACGCTCCTCAAATATAGCAAACGCCATTCATATATGAAATTTATCAGATCCTCGCCTGATACGTATACAACCTGTGGTACCTTCCTTCTTTAGCGATAAGTTCGTCGTGGGTTCCTTGTTCTGCGATTTGCCCTTGTTCGATCACCAGGATCTGGTCGGCTTGCCTTATGGTGCTCAGGCGGTGGGCGATCACGAATGTGGTGCGCCCCTTCATGAGTTCAGCCAGGCTTTGCTGAATCATGGATTCGCTTTCGGTGTCGAGGTTGGAGGTGGCTTCATCGAGGATGAGGATTTTCGGATCGGCCAGGATGGCGCGGGCGATGGCCACACGTTGTCTTTGCCCTCCGGACAGTTTCACGCCACGTTCGCCAATTACGGTGTCGAGGCCCTTTTCGAACCGGTCGGTGAACTCGTTTACGTATGCTGCTTTGGCTGCTTCGATGATTTCCGTATCGGTGGCACCGGGCCTTGGAAAGCGGATGTTTTCACGGATGGTGCCTTCGAACAGGAAATCATCCTGCAACACCACACCCAGGTGTTTGCGGTAGCTGTCGAGGGTCATTTTGGCCAGGTCGTGTCCGTCAACGGTCACCTTACCGCTGTCGGGTTGCATGAACGACGCGGCCAGTCCGGCGATGGTACTCTTTCCTGAACCCGAGGATCCTACCAGAGCGGTCACACTTCCTTTCGGTGCTTCGATGGTAATATCATGCAGTACTTTTTTGCCCTCTTCATATGCGAATGAAACATTCTCAAATCGGATATCACCATGAACTTCGGTCAGCACATCGGTTCGTTCGGGTGCATCCTGTTCGGAATCCATGTTCATGATCTCCTCGGTGCGGTCGAGTCCGGCGAAGGCTTCGGTAAGCTGACTGCCGATGTTGCTCATCTGCACGATGGGTGCGATCATGAAGCCGAGGTAAAGGGTGAATGCAAGGAAGTCGCCGGTGGAGAGTTCGTTCCCGATCATCATATAGCCCCCGATGCCCATGATACCGGTGGATGCCAGCCCGAGAAGAAACGTAGCGGAGCTGGTTACCAGGGATGTGGAAGTGAGGCTTTTCTTGATGTTGTTGAAGAGGCGGTCCACACCGGTTGCAAATGTGTTGATCTCTTGCTCTTCAGCGTTGAAGCCTTTGATCACGCGGATGCCGTTGAGGGTTTCGGTGAGGCGGCCGGTGACCTCTGCATTGATCTTTCCCCTTTCACGGAAGATGGGGCGAATGAATCCGAATGCCTTCAGCGCCACGAATCCGAACAGGGCTACGGGGATGAGTACGTAGGCGGTCATGGTCGGACTGATGCGGATGAGCAGCACCAGGGATGCGATGGCGGTGAGGGTACCGCCCACCAACTGCACCAGGCCCGTTCCCACAAGGTTGCGCACGCCTTCCACATCTGTCATGATGCGGGACACCAGTTCGCCCGATTTGGCATTGTCGAAAAAGTTCACGGGAAGGCTCAGGATTTTTTGCTGCACCTTCACCCGGAGTTGCGAGATCAGGTGTTGGGCTTCCACGCTCAACAAGCGGGTAAGCAGAAAAGAGGTAATGGATTGAACGGTCACGGCAGCGGCAACCACCAGCAGGATCTGGTAAAGTTTACTTAGGTCTTTGTTGATCACCACATCATCCATCAGGAATTTGGAAGCACCCGGCAATACCAGGGCGGCAAACCTGCCGATGATGATCAGGATGAGGCCCAGGAAGAGGAGCTTCTTGCGGGGCCAGATGATGGTTTTGAATACGCTGCGGAGGTTGGTTTTCTGTTGACTCATGTATATACCGGTTCTTGAATGTCAGCAAAGGTATGAGTAATGGGGGATTGTTGGGGGAGGTGATGAGTCTCAAGTCGCGAGTTTCAAGTCTCAAGTCGGTGGTCGGCGGACAGCAGTCGGTGACCGGTGGTTTGTGGTCGGTGGTGGTCGGATGATTTTGACGCGGCCGGAGGACTTTATAGTTTCAAGTCTCAAGTTGCGAGTCTCAAGTTGCGAGTCTCAAGTTGTGAGTCTCAAGTTGCGAGTCGCGAGTGTCAAGTTAATGGTCAATGGTCACTAGTTTGTGGTCAATAGTCAGTGGGAAGCGGATGTCATTGACGCGACCGAAGGGAGCCAACTACGGCGCAGCCTACTTACGCGACCAACGGGAGCCATTTACCATTTACACGACCGCAGGGAGTGATCAACCGCTCAGCGTAACTCTTCACAAAAGAAAAGTGTATTCGTTCTATTTTTTTTCAATTCAGGGCATAGAAAAACCCTCCCATGGATCCCGGACCCGGGGGAGGGTTCTTCTGAGCAGGTCTGTCTAGTTGGCGAGGGCAGGTTCTTCCTGCTCTGCACCGACAGCTGCTGCATCTGCTACGGCGTATTCAGCGCGCAATGCACCTTGCGTGTCGCGCAGTTCCACCTTCGAGTTGGAGTAGTAGCCTACTTCGATGTCTTCAGTGAACTCTTTCAGGTTCTGGATGCGGGCGGAGTTCATCACACCGTTGATACCCAGCGACCAGAAGTGGTGGCCTTTATAGGTCGGGTTGTAGTTCACAGCGGTGTTTCCGATCAGGTAGGCTTTGTACCGGATGCGCACCTTCATTACACCGCGGCTGGCGGTGAGTTGTGCTTCCACCGATTCACCGGGTTCCAGTTCCACGCTTACACCCGAATCCGAACCCACGGCAATCGACTTGCTTTCCGAACCGCCTTTTCCCCATGCCTGGGAGAACGAGAAGGATGTTTCACCTCCGCCTCCCGAGCCCAGGAACCCAACCTCGTAGGAAATGGTTTGGCTCACTTCGATGGTGCTGGTTTGCGACCAGTTGCTCTCCACCGTGTTGGTCACCTGGTCGGAGATGCCGGCGTTGAAGGTGGCCTTTTGCTTCGACTTGTTTGAAAAAGTCTTGGTGGCGATGATCACCGGCTCCGATGTGATGCCTGTGATCTCCGCACTTTGCACCACCAGTACCGTTTGTACCTGTGGCCATCCGTACGTCTTGTACAAATCCTTCCAGGGGGTTGGACTGTGCAGGAACGCATCGTTGGGTTTCTTGCCGAAGTACTTCTCAACGGCATTTTTCAAGGAACCGTCGTTCAGGTTGAACGTACCTCGTTCCTTGTCGGTAATGATGTGTTGAACGCTGCCCGAAGCGTTCACGCTCGATGTGGCGACATCTTCACCTGCTTTGATTGTGATTTTGAGTCCCATGACTTTGTGTTTTTGGGTTATTACTCGGTTCGATCGGGCCACCGTCCAGATCGATGAAGGCAATCACAGGTACGCCATGCAGGGATGCGCAGGTACGATAGGTCACTTTCAGGAAAAAGACGGAGGTACAATCACTGTCCGGAAATGAACAGCACTGTTAATGTAATCAATCATGGGGCCGATGGCAAGTCATTGTTTATTTTCATGCATGTAAGTTTTGCGGGATGGAAATGGTTCTCATGCTCATCGCATGGTCATCCGGTTTTTGGTCACCTTCCCGGTGTTGTCGATCTCAATATTCACCAGGTAGAATTTCTCGCAGGGTGCCAGGTCGGGCATCATCCACATCCGGAAGTAACCGTTGAAACTGAATCCGTGGCTGACATCCATTCCGGCTTTCAACCGCAAACCGGGCTGGTCAAACCACACCATGGTATTCTTGTCGCCGTCTTTGAAATGATTTTTCACCGTGAAGTTGGTTCTTTGGATACCGGTTGGTGTGTTGGTGTCTGCGAAGCCCTCGGTCGGATGGTCATCGTAATCGTCGGTGGTCATGGAAGCGTTCCCGTTCTCGTCGGGCAGCGGTTCGTAAGGTACTTCCACTTCGCCCGTTTCCAGTTCGCTGCGGTTGGCGGTTTTCCTTTTGCGTCCTTTACGCTGGATGGTTGTGGTGCCGATTTTAACCGTGCCTGCGGCATCCTGTCCTTCATCCAGGAAATCGGGTCCGGCTTCAATCACCGCCACCACTTCGAATGAGAAGGCAACCACATAACTTTTGGTGAGTTTGTTATGGGCATCCACCGAAAGCTGGGTGCCTTCGGCGATGGAAGGCCCCAGGGTAAGATCTCCATTCAGTTTGGAAGCATTGCTGGTGATAATCTCCAGGTCGGTGCATTTGAACTTTTCCCTGGTTTTGGTTACTGCGCCGGTGAACGGGTCGTACGTCACCACATCATACACAGCGTTTTTATCATCCTTCAGTTCCAGCAGGGCCAATATGCCGTCGGATGGTGCAGTTGTGTCCAAAGTCAGCACCGGCCCGTAGGACACCAGTGTGTCGTAATACCAGGTATAGGTGAGTGGGTATCCTTCCGGATCATAGGATTCTTCCGCATGCAGGGTGATGGTATTACCCGACGGTTCGCCATAGATGTAGGTGACCGGTAACTTGTTGATGGAATAATGCATGGTCACAGGCGGATATGCATCGTCAACAAATTTGATGGTAACGGCGATGTTTGAGCTGGACTGGCATTCGGCGCAAATGACGGTTTCGGAGACCGTGCCTTCACGCCGGACGGAATTCGTATCGTTGTCCAGAATGTTCACACTCGTGTTTCCGTCGTTCACCCATACCTCAGAAACCTCCAGCGTGGTGTCGTGTTCAACAGACAGGATCTGGTGTCCCGAGATGGTGGAGAAATCCGGAGGAAAAACTGAAACGGCAGGTGGCGGGCAGTATAAGCTGAACTTGCCCAACAGCAGCAGGTAATCGGTGGCATCCACATGGCCGCTTCCGTTGATGTCTTCCGGGCAGTTGCTGCAAAAAGCGTTGAACTTTCCCAGGAACAGCAGGTAGTCGGTGGCGTCTACACGTCCGCTTCGGTTGATGTCTTCCGGACAATCTATGACTTCACGGGAAACATCCAGGTTGATCTGGTCAGCAAAAGTCCACCCCGAGGTCCATGGTGTGGTGTTCGGGTCGAAGGCACCTTTGTAATCCGCCTGGACGAAAAAGCCGTCGTTCGGCGGTTGGTTGGTGGTGCTCACATTCACTTTCGGTACCGGGTTGAAAGGATCAAGCACCACGTTTGACGGATCGATGGCGAACGTATGATCAATCACACCCGGGATCATCATGTTGTTGTTGGCCAGGAATTGTGTTTGCAGGCTATCGGGATTCACCATGCGGGCAACGGCATCGTAGGCGTTGTTGCTGATCATCAGCAGGCCGTTGTTGTATTTGTCCAATGCAGTAGGAATGCCGTTCAACACGCGCTGAGGGTCATGATCAATGCGGGCGCCGTCGTTGAAGTTGACAAAAAGTGAATTGAATACACCGCCCTCGGTGCCCTCTTTTGCATGAAAGCCTTCCTGTGTGCCACCTCCGATGAATGTGGTATTGTATACCGTGGGGTGGGAAGCGGGCAGGTTCCCGGAATCCTCATCGTCGCCGTCGCCTTCGATCCCGGTGTCTTCACCCGGAAGGTGTACGCCGAACCAGAACTGACCGCGGCCGGTCCATCCCTGGTCCCAGTCGAACGCATCATCATCGCTGAACATGCTCGAAACCCATCTGAGGTCAACGGTACCACCGAATATCTCAATGCCATCATCGCCGCAGGAAACGGTTTCCACATGTTCGATCACGGTTCCGCGACCTACGGATGCAAGGCTGAGCGCATTCATTTCTACAGAAGGCATGATTTCGCCGCCTGCGTGCCGGATGCTGATGTACCGCAATACGCCTGAGTTATCGTTGGGGTTGAAGCCCCCGTATTGGTTACGCGGATCGGAAGGGGAGAAGCCTTCGAGCACACCCACACCGTCGCCTATTGCATTGCCTCCATCGGCCAGCAACAGGTTGTTCGGGGCATACCCGAGGATTACCAGTCCGCCCCACTGCCCCTTGTTGGAGAAAGGGTATGTGCCGTCCAACGGATCATCGATCGCTGTGAAAATGATCGGGCATGTGGCGGTGCCCTGTGCGAAGATCTGCGCACCGGCACTCACCACCAGTGCTTTGTTCGGACCGGCAGCGCCCTTGATCACCGTGCCGGGTTCAATGAGCAAGTCGCCTCCGGGAGGTACATAGGTGAGCTGATCGACCACATACACGTTTGTGCAGGTAAACATGGTGTTGGGTGACAGGTTGCCGTTGAAGTCGGAAAGTGACGACAGGTTAATGATGGGCCGCGATGCAGCGGGCGGACAGCCGCAGCTTTGGGCCTGAAGGGTTGAGGGCGGGATCAGCAGGGTCATGCAAATCATCTGCACAAACATCCAAACACGCATCGCACGCACCGTGCCAGGAGTCCGCCGCAAGGATAATTTGCAAAGGCGTTTCATGGCTAGGGGTTTTGTTAAGTTGTCGGAGGTAGGAAGAACTGTTGCAAATGTTCCCTTTTTACATGAGCGGCACTTTTTGCATGGATGATGGTTGGGTTATGATATCATGAACGGATTCTGAAACGGGATAAAGCGATTGCTGAAGTCACGTGGTGGTTTCTTTTTTACCACATAGGCACATAGGGAGCATAGCGACGGGTGTCAATAAGGTTATTTACTCAACATCGGATTACCAATGTTGAAGGTAAACGGATTCCGGGTGGATGGCACATGTTTAGGAAGGTATATAATGCCTGCTGGATGGTAACTACCCGTAGGAACCATGCAAGTGATCATCTCTCCTGCCAATTCCTTACATTTAACATCCGTAACCTCATCGCTTCATGAAATACCTTTTTATCATCTTCTTTGGCATCGTTGCAATCACTGCGGGTGCCCAGCCTTTGTCGGGCGTATGGCGTCTGGAAGGCTATGTGTATACCGAAGGATCGGTGGTCGACTTCGATACGCTCCGAACGTTTGACAAGATGGTGTTGCAGCGGTCTTCGGATGAAACCCAGGACGATTTTCTGGGAGCGGTTTTCCGTTTTGAACTGGATGGTAGCTTCGACGCCTGTTTCGGTATTCATCAATCCGTCCACCGCCAGTCCGAAGCGGTGTTTGAAATGCAGGCCACAGCCACAGGATGCGGAAGTGATCAATACATTGAACTCCACTGGTCGCTTTCATCGAACGACACCCAACTGGTGATCGAACTCAAGGGAGAAAAAAAAGAAAAGCTGACCTATGCGGTGACCTGGCCGGACCGGGATCATGTTCGGCTGGAGAAAAAATAAAAGCGCATGATGTGCCCATGCGCTTAAATCAATTTCCTTTTGGTTTATCGGATCTCGATCACTTGGATGGTCGGTTGGTAACCTAGTGTGGTGTTGGTGTTTTGAGAGGCGCCTTCGGTGTGCAGTACCTGGAAGTCGATATAATCCCCTGCTGACAAGTCAATCATTAAATTGCTGTTGCTGGACTGGTACCAGTTGGTACCGCCGGAGATTTCCACCTGGCGGGTCATGGTTACACCGTTCACCTGGATGTAGCCTGCCACTTGTTCATTGTCGTCCATCACCGCGTTGCTTGTCCACGCGGCGGTGATAAAGTATTTCCCCGTTCTGCGGATTTCCACCCGGTGGTCGGTGGTGATGTCGCCGATGCCGCCGATGTCATAGTCCTCTGTGTCAAAGCTGATGTCGGTGTATGTGTTGTCGGAAATGGATTGGGCGGCGGCGCGTCTGAGCCGGCATGTGTGCGGGTGAATCTGGTCATCCACCACGTACCAGGAGGATCCGTTGCACACGATGCGCACGGCATCATATTGCACATACAGGACGAGTGTGGTGGCGCCATCAATGGTTTCTGCTCCGTTTCCATCGATGGTGATGGTGTTGGAGCTGGAGTTTGTTTTTTTGATGTAGTACATCCGGCCGGAGTTGGATGCGGCGGCAGGTAGCGTGATGGTGAAACTTCCCGAGGCATCGGATGCCTGCACGATGCCGTAGGTGGCGTCCAGTGTCGTTGCGCTGGAAATGCTGGAAATTTTCATGCCCAGGCTTCCTTGCAGGTCCAGGGTGCTCACGGGAGAGCTGGTGCCGATGCCCACCAGGCCGGCATCGTCGATGATCATGCGTTCGGAGCCTTTGGTGTCAAAGCGGATCTTGTCTTCGTCGGTGGATTCCTCCACCTGAATTTTTGTGTCGGCATCGGTGTCGCGCAGGCCGTTGGCGTTGTCGGTGAGTTCCACCCAGCGGGTGCCGTTGTAATAGTAATACGCACTTTTGTCGGTATCGAATACCACGAGTCCGGTTGCAGGCGATCCGATGGCGGTACGGTTGGCGGTGGTCATCCGGGGCGGCAGCAGTCCTTTGCCTGTGCTTTCCAGTTCCAGCAATGAAGAGGCATCAATGGTGGTCGGGTTGTCACCGATTTTCACCTGTGCCTTCACAGGCAGCTGGGCCAGCAGGAGAAGACTCAATATCCATGTGAATGCGTGTCTCATTTTATCTCATCTTTTTTCATGCTAACGGATTTCCGCTATCTGCAGAGTCGGCTGGTTACCAAGGGTTGTGTTGGTGGTTTGACTGGCTCCTTCACCTTGCCATACCACGAAATCAACATAGTCTCCTGCGCTCAATTCCAGGGTGATCGTGCAGTTGGCGGAGAGGTACCAGTTGGTGCCGCCGGAGATTTCCATACCGCGTACATACGTGGTGCCGTTTACCGCTATGTAAGCCGCCACCTGCTCGTTGTCATCCATCACCGCATTGGTGGTCCATGCCCCTGTGATCTGGTAGTAGCCATCTCTGCGTATCTCTATCCGGTGGTCGGTGGTGATGTCGCCGATGCTGCCTACGTCATAATCCTCAGCGTTGAAATCAATGTCGGTGTATGTATAGTTGCTAATGGTCTGCGCACTTGAACGCCGGAGCCGGCACATGTGCGGATGGATTTCATCGGTGACAATGAACTATTCGGACCCGTCGCACACGATGCGCACGGCATCGTATTGTACATACAACACCACGGTGGTGGCGCCGTCAATGGTTTCCGCACCGTTCCCATCAATGGTGATGGTGTTGGTACTGGAGTTGGTTTTTTTGATATAGTAGGTTCTGCCGGTGTTGGAGGCGGCAGCAGGCAGTGTGATGGTGAAACTTCCCGATGCATCGGATGCCGCCACCACGTTATAGGTGGCGTCCAGGGTAGTGGCGCTGGTGATGCTGGTGGTTTTCATGCCGATGCTTCCCTGAACATCCAGGGTACTGACCGGCGAACTTGTTTTGATGCCTACCAGTCCGGCATCGTCGATGATCATGCGTTCGGTTCCCTTTGTGTCAAAGCGGATCTTGTCTTCGTCAGTGGTTTCCTCCACCTGTATTTTGGTATCGGCATCGGTGTCGCGCAGACCGTTGGAATTGTCAGTGAGTTCCACCCATCGTGATCCATTGTAATAGTAATACGCACTTTTGTCGGTATCAAATACCACCAATCCGGTTGCGGGTGATCCGATGCCGGTTCGGTTGGCGGTAGTCATGCGGGGCGGGAGGAGCCCTTTGCCGGTGCTTTCCAGTTCCAGCAATGAAGAAGCGTCAATGGTGCCCGGATTGTCACCTGCCTTCACCTGTGCCTTTGTGGGTTGCAATGCCAGCAGGAACAGGCTCAGTGCCATGGCAAACAGGTATTTCATATGTGCGTGATGTTGTTGCATACTACCGGATTTCGCGCACCTGGATACATGGGTTTGATTGGTCGTTAGTTGTACTTGTGGTTATGCTGGATCCTTCGTTCTGCCATACCTCGAAATCGATGTAATCTCCCGCGCTCAGCTCAAGGGTGACCGAACTGGTGCTTCCCAGAATGAAGTTGGTGCCTCCTGAAGTTTCCAAACCACGTGTGTAGCGGGTACCATTGATCTGTATGTAACCGGTCACCTCTTCGTTGTCATCCATCACAGCAGTGGTGATCCAGGTGGCTGTGATCTGGTAGAGTCCGTCCCTTTGGATCTCCACCCGGTTATCGGTGGTGATGTCTCCGATGTTTCCGACGTCATAGTCTTCCGTATTGAAAGCAATGTTCGTGTAAGTGCTGTTGTTGATGGTTTGAGCGGTTGAGCGTCTCAGTTTGCACATGTGCGGATGAATCTGGTCTTCGAGGATGTACCAATTGGATCCGTTGCAGTAAATGCGGACTGCGTCGTATTGCACGTACAGTACCAGTGTGGTGGCGCCGTCAATGGTTTCTGCACCGTTGCCGTCAATGGTGATGGTGTTGGGTGTTCCATCAGTCTTCTTGATATAGTATATTCTGCCGGTATTGCTGGCTGCGGCCGGCAGTGTTACGGTGATCGGCCCGGCGACGGGGGCACAGAACACGATGTTGTGGGTTTAGTCGAGGGTGGTGTTGGCATCAATGGAAGTGACGGCCAGGCTCAGGCTCCCCTGCAGGTCGAGGTTGCTTACGGGCGAGCTGGTACCGATGCCCACCAGTCCGGCATCATCAATGATCATGCGTTCGGAACCCTTGGTGTCAAAACGGATCTTGTCTTCGTCGGTGGTTTCCTCCACCTGTATTTTTGTATCGGCATCGGTGTCGCGCAGGCCGTTGGCATTGTCGGTGATTTCCACCCATCTTGAACCGTTGTAATAGTAGTAAGCGCTTTTATCAGTATCAAAAACCAAAAGTCCGGTTGCTGGAGACCCGATGCCTGTGCGGTTGGCTGTGGTCATCCGCGGTGGCAGGAGTCCTTTGCTGGTGCTTTCCAGTTCCAGCAGCGAAGAGGCATTGATGGTGCCGGGGTTGTCACCGATCTTCACCTGGGCTTTCACCTGCCATTGGGTCAGCAGGAGAAGGCTTAATGTCGCTATGAATACTTGGTGTCTCATTGTCTTACTCTGTGTAATAGCGCCAGGTGTTATCGGATCATGAATTTCTTTTGAAAGAGATTTTGCCCGCTTTGTCCGACCAATGTATACAATCCGGGTGACAGTACCCTTTCGGGTTGGATGGCATACCGGAACCGGCCGTTCTCAAAGGCAACCGTATTGTCATATACGAGGCGTCCGCCGGCATCGAAAACGGTGATTCGCATATCGCCGCTGTGATCGGAAGCGATTTGAAGGGAGATGTTGTCGGAAGTGGCCGGGTTGGGGACGATGTCGGCGAGCTGTTCCAGGCCGATGTTTACGGGACGTATGGCGGAATAGGTATAGGTGCCGTCATAATCGGTTTGTTTGATGCGGTAGTAGGATTCGCCCTTATAAGGTTCGGGGTCTGCGGAAGCATACCGGGAAATGGTGGATGAATTTCCTTTGCCCCTGACGGTTCCGATCTCTTCGAAGAGGACGCCGTCACGTGAGCGTTCAATGGTGAAATGGTCGTTGTTGATCTCGGTAGCTGTGGTCCAGTTCAGTTTCACGTCGTGGTCCTGGTAGTAGGCGATGAAGTCGAGCCATTGAATGGGCAACGGGTTGTCTGAAGTGATGGTTCCGATGGCGAATGCCGACCCGAAAGAAGTGACTGCTGCTGCGGATGCAACGGTACCATCATCTTTGTCGCCGGTAGTGCCTCCGTTGCCTTCATCAACCCATTTGGTACCGTCCCATCGTGCTACAACCAGGTCGGGTAAATCGAGCACACCTGAGGATGTGACAAAAGACAGGGTGACGGTTACGTCGGAACTTCCGTTGGTGCGGTCCATGAGCCAGTACTCCACACGACTCACATTGTATAGGGTTCCTTCTCTGGAGGTGGCATCATAAGTTGGATCGGGGTCGCTGTAGATGTACTGTGCGGTAAAAATATCGGTGGCTACAGACGGTGCGGTGATGG
The DNA here is from genome assembly GCA_020635855.1 of Flavobacteriales bacterium. Taxonomy (NCBI): domain Bacteria; kingdom Pseudomonadati; phylum Bacteroidota; class Flavobacteriia; order Flavobacteriales; species Flavobacteriales bacterium. The sequence goes on from JACJYZ010000003.1 coordinate 20,443, forward strand.
TGAGTGGCATGTACCGGCCGCCGTCGCCCACCGGGAAGGTGAAGGCATCGTCGCCGGTTTTGCGCACTACACCATCCACGTGTTTATCGTCTGCCATGCCGGATACTGTGGCATTATCCAGGAAGTTCACAAATTCGGTGGCTGAATTGGCGCGGTTGGTGGTGATGATCCCGTCGGTGAAGGTGAGTGAGCCGGAGATCTGGTATTCAACATCCAGTTGGATGCCGTTGCTGTTGTTGATGATGAAGTTGTTGGCGTCGGGTGTATTGCTACCGTCGATGGTTTGAAGGGCTGATCCTACGTAGTAAATGGTGCCGCTGTTGCTTGTAAAGGTGCCGTTGTTGGTCAGGTCGCCATAAACGGCCATGTTGGCACCGCTGTGAATGCGAAGATTCCCGGAGTTACGGATTTCGTCCTGTGCATGGACCGCCGGGCTGATGGAAAGACAACAAGCCAATCCGTATACCCACGGCCTGAATGAATACAATGCCATTATAACAACTTTACTGGGTCAGAAAGCAATTACACAAATCCCACTGTATCCATCCGAAGCGGGGAGAAGCGACGGATACGTAGTGCGCATGCGTCTTTTACGCTAGGTAAGAAACAAAGGTTTCTAGGATACTAATTTACTTAATAAACTTCTTCTATCTGTTGAATGGGGCGGAACAAGATGTGATCACATTTTAGGAAGCCGGCTTTGCCTGTTCAAGGCATCCGGGTGTTGGTTTTGATGTTTTCGATGGCCTTACCTTGTTCATCGACCAGATTCGTCAGGCTTTGCATGTCGGGTTGCTGTTCCTTTTGGTAGGTCTGCATCAGTTGCAGGGCAACGAGGGTTTGCAACACCACATGGCGGTCGTGGATGTTGCCATTGTTATCTGCAATTTGCTGCATGTGCTGCCGGATCTGATCGGTTTGCTGGTGGAATCTCTTTTCACTATCGTCAAGAAAAATCATTACCTGCTTCCGTAGCAGGGTGTCGTTCACCGTTGCCAGGTACTGGTCGGCACTCCTGTAGAATTCATCGGATTTGGAGAAGAAGTTCACGAATGGGATGGTAACTTCATCTGTGTGTTCCCCGCAAGTGGTAATCTGTTGTTCTAATTGTTTCAGTGCTTCCGACCGTTCAACCGAATCCCGGTAGAGGTCGGCGATCAGGTTCCCGCGGCCCCTGAGTTCCTTTGAAAAAGACCCCCGTTGATCGGCCAGTGCATCGGGAACCTTATGCGGGGAGTCGTGGGCAACGTTGGCTTTCTTGTCTGCGCAGGAAATAACGGACAGGACGAGTAAGGGTAAGATGTATTTCATGGGTACGTGGTTTTGTTTTGTTTCAAGAACGGCACATCGGGTGGTTGTTGTCGTGTTAGTCTTTTTTAACAAAGTGGAGGGCTCGTTCGAATGTCGTCGGGCGGATGTCAGCGTACGAATAAACATATAAAATGAATGGGACTTTTATAAAATGAATGGCATGAAACATCAGTAGCTTAATTTCCTATCTTGCCCGGATGGATCACACCCATGACATACAACGCCTGCAGCAAAGGCTGGATGCGCTTCAGTTGCAGCAGGAACAACACGCCAGAGAGATCCGCGAGATCAGGGGGTTGCTCGACCAACTGAAAAAGGAACCGGAACCGGTCCCGCAGGAGCGGGTGGAGATACCTCATGTGCCGGAGCTTGTGGAAGCCGTTCGGGCATCTTCAACTCCATCCGCGCAGGAACCAATTAAGCAGCCGCACATTCCTGCCGATGCAGGTGGTCCCAAAAGACCCAAAGCCAACCGTGTTCGGGGCGATATTGAGAAGTTCATCGGAGAGAACCTGATCAGCAAGATCGGTATCATCATCACCATCTTCGGTGTGGCCATCGGTTCCAAGTATGCCATCGACCACGACCTGGTAAGTCCGGCCACCCGTATCACCCTTGGTTATGTGATTGGGGCTACCCTGATGTTCTTCGCCCTCCGCCTTAAAAAGAAATATACCGCCTACAGTGCGGTACTGCTGAGCGGCGCCATGGCGATCTTCTATTTTGTGACATATGCTGCCTACAATTTCTACGGCATGATGCCGAAGGAAGCAACGTTCGGCATCATGTTGCTGTTTACCATTTTCACGGTGGCAGCGGCACTCCGTTATGATCAGCAGGTGATTGCGCACATCGGACTGGTGGGTGCCTATGCCGTGCCGTTCCTGTTGAGCGACGGCTCCGGTCGGGTGGAGGTGCTGTTCTCATACATGACGCTCATCAACACGGGCATTGCGGTCATCGCATTCCGGAAGTACTGGAAGCCCCTCTATGTTGTGGCGTATGCGCTGACATGGCTGATCTATTCTTCCTGGTTCGTTCTCAAGTTCAACAGCGAAGAACATTTCAAGATCGGCGCAATCTTCGTCACCCTTTTCTTTGTTATTTTCTATATCACGTTCCTCGCCTACAAACTGGTGAAACAGGAACGTTTTCTGAAGTCGGATGTGGTGATGCTGCTGTCCAACGCATTCCTGTTCTATGCCTGGGGATATGCGCTGCTGGATGATCACCCGGTGGGGAAGGATCTGCTCGGCGTGTTTACCGTTGCCAATGCCCTGTTGCATGCCGCGGTGAGCCTGGTGATCTATCGCCGCAGGCTCGCCGACCGCAACCTGTTCTACCTGATGGCGGGTTTGGGACTGGTGTTCCTGACCATCGCCATACCTGTTCAACTCGACGGATCCTGGGTCACGTTGCTGTGGGCCGGAGAAGCCGCGCTATTGTTCAGGATCGGTCGCGGGCGCAAAGAGGTGATCTACGAAAGCTTGTCGTACCCCCTGATGGGGATCGCGTTCCTGAGCATGCTGCAGGACTGGTCCTACATGTATGACGGGTATGATCCTGAGATCACGGATAGCTACATCCGGCCCATCTTCAATGTACACTTTCTTTCACAAGTGTTGTTCGCGGGTGCGTTCGGATGGATATTTGCTACCCAGCGGAAGCATCCGGAAAGCCGATCGAAATCAATGGCGGTGGAAATGTTCACCTACATGGTGCCGGTGATCATGTTGCTGACGATCTATATAACATTCTGGAAGGAAATTGATTGCTACTGGGATCAAACGGAGAAAAGTCTGGACAGCCTGGGTGCATTGTTCCACCAGGTGTTCGGAGGTGCATCATCCGACACCGGACCGGATCCCATCGAACATCTCCGCTTCATAAGTTTATCTGTATACTCGATGCTCTTCATGGTAATCCTTTCGCTGGTTGGCATGAGGAAGCGGTTGCCACAAACCTTTTCCATTTTTGTTTTCCTGCTGGGTGGATTTTCCGTTTTGGCCTTCCTGACAGGTGGGTTGTTCAGCCTCAGCATACTGCGCGAAATTTACTTGGTTGATGGCGAACCGATAACTGTGGTGTACCTGGCTCGCTATGTTTCCTTATCGGTGGTTGCGCTGACTTTGTGGATATTTCATCGCACGGTAAGTGATCCTGACTTGCTTCCTGGGAAATTTCGTGTGCCCTACGGCATGGTAGTTCATGGTTCGGCATTGTGGATAGCCAGCAGTGAATTGATCCAATGGATGGACCTGGCAGGGTATGCGGGTTCCTACAAGCTCGGACTCAGCATCCTCTGGGGTATATATGCCCTGTTCCTGGTGGTGATGGGGATCAGTCGCCGGAAGAAACACCTGCGCATTGCCGGCATTGCGTGGTTTGCCGTGACGCTGGTGAAACTGTTCTTTTACGACATCGCCCACCTGAACACGATATCCAAAACCATCGTATTTGTTTCGCTGGGCGTGTTGCTGCTGGTGGTGTCATTCCTGTATAATAAATACAGGCATGTGATAGAAGAGGAGGATGGGGTTCGTCATTCCTGACTCAACGGTTTCTCAACAGGTTTCTCGTTTGTAGCTTATGGTTTGTAGTTATGCCCTTTGAAGCTACGTTGCAGATATTAGATTATACAACTCACTGTGGCGTACCTACGGCACGCAGGCTTTCCCTGTGGGCGACACATGCCACCCATGTGCTGCTCCGATGGAGCAGAGACCACGGCTGTCGGATCTATGTACATGAACGAATAGCATGTTCCGTTGGGAACGCCACCATGTTGATAAGGATTTTAGATGATAGACATTAGACATTGAACCGTTCACGTGTGTCTGGACAACCAGAAACTACAAATCGGAAACCACAAACTTATCCCGGGTGCCAACTTGAAACTTGAGACTTGCGACTCGCTTGCCCGCCGTAGCCTTGGCGAAGGAGGGCCACTTGCCACTACTTCCTCAACCATGCCAGCACACCGCTGTCATCGATGTGCCAGCGACCGTTTGCCTGTTGGAGCTTGAAGGTGGCGCGTGAAGATGCGGATGGACCGGGGTTTTGCTGGATGATCTCGACGGTGTTGTCCGTTACTGCGGATATGATGGCCACGTGGCCGTATGGGTTGAATGCATGTCCGTCGAACACGAGCAGGTCATCGGCCTGGGGTTTGCGCTGGGAAGGATTGCTACACTGCGTCAGGTTGCGTTGCTTGTTCCATTGGCCGTCTGCCAGTTTCTTGTTGAAGAAATCTTTCGCGTGCCCGTAGCTGTCGGGCATCTTGTGGTTCAGGTGTTGGTAGTAGTAGCGTTTGACAAACTCCACGCATTGGTATTTGAGTCCGAGGTTATACCCGTCTGCCGCCACATTGCGACCGCACACATGGTCGACGGAGCCGTTGTAGTACACTTTCACCCCGTTGAGGCTGTCGACCGCATCACCGACCTCATGATCGGTGAAAAGGGTGGTGCGGGTGGCGGCGATGCAAAACGAAAACACGGCCACTGCGATCAGGGATGCAATGAAGAATAATGGTTTTGAACGTTGCACGGCAGATGTATAGAATTGGTGAATAAACCGACAGGTCGGGTATAAACGGTTCATGAATGTCCTTCCACATGTTTTCCTTCCAGGATGGTCAGCAGCAGTCCCATCAGCAACAGGGCGTTCCAGTCATCAAGAAAGGAATAACGTTTGTTGATCTTGCCGGGGTCTTCCTTTGAGCAAAGCACGAAGTAATGGGTATAGGTGCGAACCTCCGCCTGCTCCATCGGAATCACGTAGGATTTAGGTCCGGTCAGTAAATCGGACGAGATGATGATGCCATCCTGTGAAACCGGGGTATTGCAGAGCTCGATGACTTCCCCATCTGTGAAGCGTTTCAGGAGTTTGGGTATCCTTGGGACAAAATAAAAATTCCAGAACCCGTCCAGGATTTGTGCATACAGTTCGTGGTATTCTTTTCGGTGTATGCCATACAGCGATAAGAAGCAAATCTTCAATACCTGCTTGTTCCCATATTGAATTTCCACTTGATACTCCCTGCCGATGTTGAATGCATATCCTTGTAGCCATCGGATACCATATCGGAATGCGGTGATGTCTTCTGCCTGTACTTCGGTGAAAGATTTACTATGCGGATCTTTGCCTTCGTAGCGGATAAACTTTTTTGTCAGGATGAGCTGCCGGGTATGTTTGGATAACAGCCCACGCCGGATGTTGAATTGAAGCGTTTGGGGTTGCGATTCGGTCATGTGCTGCAGGTTGAAGGATGGGGTTATTTGCTAGGAGGTGGTGGAGGAGGCAATGGCAAATATTCGTACTTGTTCATTGAAATCCGAATCGGATAGATATCCATCAATTCATCCCATTCTTCTCTGGATAGTTTTTCAAGGGCTTTGCCAAAAAGAACTGGCGATTGCTCTGAACGCAACTCCCGGAATATTTTCACGACCTGATGCAAGGTGTTCAGGACGGTATCGCATGGGGTATTGATATCCCAGTCCACGGCAATGAAATGTTTGCATTTGTATTTCCGTGATGAATGCGTGTAGTTGGAGTCCTGGCATTCCGGAAAGGTATCGTTGTTGCGGTCCCCGATCAGGTAGGGTTTGAGTAAGTCACTCAAAACAGCCTTGGATACAGGTTGTCCTTCAGCCAGCATTTGGCCCTGCGCATTAAGAAGGATACTGAAGAAATTACACGTTTTCAGTTTGATCGCATAATCTTCATCATCATATTCTGGTATAAGGTTTACATCCAGCCAGAACGTATCGCCACATGAAATCAAAAGTTCATCCATCCTGGCGAAGTATCTATACCCTTTGTGCGCATAGGCGTTCAGTAACCGAAAATACTTCTCCACATCTTTCCCTTCCGGCCGGTGTATCACATACCACAGTGCCGGGCCGATATCGGTGGCGGAGTCCTTGTCAGCCATGCGCACTTCCACCATGGCGGAATCGGCTTCTTCTGCATGTATGCTTTCCGGGAAGCGGTGGGTGAAGCAGAAGAAATCTTCCCAGGATGCACTGTGTTTTACTTTTTCCCATGCCTGCTCGTCGGGTGGTGAGGTGCATGCGGTGAGGGTCAACATGCACACACCGGCAAGGTATATGAAGGCGTGTTTCATACCTGTTTCTTCTTTTTCGGCAACAGGGGTGTGATGAGCTGACCCAGGTATGATTTCGGGAAGGGTTCACGAATGCCGAACTGCTCGGGTTCTTGGTCCGGACAAGTATATGTGCCGAAGATCACATCCATCAGGGGAGAGATGTTGGCGTAGTTACCGGCATCGCGGTTGAGGTCGTGGTGCCAGTGGTGCAGTTCCGGTGCGCCGATGAGCACCCGCAGCGGTCCGATGGGGAAGCGCACGTTCGAGTGGAGGTAGATGGCCCAGATGCCGCGGAAGGCGATCAGTCCGGCGATGGTCTCCAGGGGAAAGCCCAGGATGAATGCAGGTAGGTTGATGAGGCCGATGGTATAGATTGAGTCGAGCGGATGTTCGCGGTGTGCCGCCAGCCAGTCGAGATGTTCGGCGCTGTGATGCACCTTGTGAAAGCGCCAGAGGAAGTCGACCCGGTGCTGCAGCCGGTGCCCCCAGTAGATCAGCAGATCACTCAGTGCTACCACTTCGAAGGCTTGAAGCCACCAGGGTTGGGCGGCCACCTGGTGCCTGAAGGTTCTGGGTACGATGTCATCCAGCAGGTAACTGAAATGCTGCAGCGCCCACGTTACCGCGAAGCCCCACAAAAGATATTGGCCAAGAAAAAAGAAGAGGTCTGTCAGCCAGCGCGGCCGGAAATATTTTTGTCCGGCCTTGGCAGGAAAGGCACGTTCAACCGGCACGAATACGATCGACAAAAAAACCAGGCTGAGCCCGGTGGAGAGAAAGATATTGGCGAAAGGAATGGTCACGGCTTCTTGCGTCGGTGGGCACGTTTGTCTTTGGCCATTTCAGCGCTGTCGGTTTCGTCATTGATCTGGATGACCCTGAAGTCTGACTTGGAGCTGCCCATGAATACCTTTCTGTCCATATGGGTTGAATCCGTATCCAATTTTGTTTTTATGTCTTTCGGGTCGAAAATAAGCGCCGACTTGGAAGTGTGCATCATGTCATTCCGATCGATGTGTATACTGTCCGGTTGGGCTTTGGACGTGTCGTCGGTGATGCTGTCATGACCGGGCACAGAATTGGGGAACATGTTGTTGGTCGTTTGTGTTTCGCCGGGCGGTTCTTGTAGGAAGGCACCACTTCTGTACATGACAAATCCCGAGATCAGCGTCAGGAACAACACGAGGGACAGGTAGCGGAGCGGTGAACGGTAGGTCATAGCTGTTAAACGGATGGTTTTGTATTTAGTATATAATGCAGAAACCTTTCGGAAGATACTTGAATCGTGGTGGTTTTGCAATATGGAAAGAGCAGGTATCTATATTGGTTGACGAATTTATAACAGGTGCACGCAACCGCCGAACCCCTTTGCCCGCCGCTCAGTCGAAATACCCTTCCGTTCGCTCAAACCAGGTGGTAACGGAAGATTTGCGAACGTACATTGAAGCAAACAATCAAACTCACTGCGCCATGAAAACCTTCGTCACTTTTTGTCTCCTGATCGTCTCACTCGCGACGTATTCGCAATCCAACTACAGATTGAAAGGTAAAGTATATGATAAAGCTACCGGTGATGAGGTCATCGGTGCCGTTGTATTGGTTACTGATACTACCGGGACGGAGACGAGCACCCTGTCGGATGTGGGCGGCATGTTTGCCATCAATCTCAAACACCAGGGGCCCTTTCGCATCAGGGTATCATTTATTGGATACAAACAGATAGATATAGAGGGTGTGATGCTCACCGCGGTTAAAACCAAAGAACTTGAAATAAGCCTGGAGGAGGAAAGTGTTCAACTGGATGCGGTGTGTATCACCGTGGAAAAAAAGCCTCTCGCGAAGCAGTGTGTTTCCGTTTGCTATTCAACCGTGGCCGGTGTTTCGGGCAGGAGAAGGAGAGCCGGAAAAGACAAGTCCCAGGCTTACGGTTATAGCTACCAACCGCCAGCCGGTCTCCCTGTGAACACGGAATCCTACAGCAAGATCCGCGACAACAAGTTCCAGTCGGTGCAATCTGATCCCCTGTCTACCTTCTCCATCGATGTGGACAATGCCTCGTATTCCAACGTCCGTCGCATGATCAACCACGGCGAGAAACCGGACCCGGATGCGGGGCGCATCGAAGAAATGATCAATTACTTTCCCTACGATTATCCGATGCCTGAAGACGGAAGTCCGTTCAGTATCACCACCGAATACGGCGCATGCCCGTGGGATGAAGACCACCATTTGCTACGCGTCGGCATCCAGGCGACCCGGAAACTTGAAAAGGACAACATGAACAGCAACCTGGTCTTCCTGGTGGATGTGTCGGGTTCCATGAACGATCCGGATAAACTTCCGCTTGTGGTGCGGTCGTTGCAATTGCTTACCGACCAGCTGAAGAACAATGACCGCGTGGCCATCGTGGTATATGCCGGAGCAGCTGGTGTTGTGCTGCCGTCTACACCCGCACGCAAAAAGGAGCAGATCATGGATGCGCTCAACCAGCTGTCGGCCGGTGGTTCCACGGCCGGTGGTGAAGGCATCGAAATGGCGTATGAGATCGCTTCTCAGAACTTCATCAAAAATGGAAACAACCGCGTGATCCTGGCCACCGACGGCGACTTCAACGTAGGCGTTTCATCCACCGATGAGCTGACGAAGCTGATTGAAAAGAAACGCGACAAGGGCATCTACCTCACCATTTGCGGATATGGAATGGGCAACTATAAAGATGACAGGATGGAAGCCATCAGCAATGCGGGCAACGGCAACTATTTCTACATCGACAATTTCAATGAAGCGCGGAAGGTGTTTTCCACGGATGTGTTGGCCAACCTGTATACCGTGGCGAAAGATGTGAAGATCCAGGTGGAGTTCAACCCGGCGAATGTGCAGTCTTACCGGCTGATCGGTTACGTGAACCGGTTGTTGGAAGATGAGGATTTCAATGACGATACCAAGGATGCGGGTGAGGTGGGGGCAGGCCACCGGGTCACCGCCTTGTATGAGATTGTTCCGGCCGGAAGCAAAAGCAAGGCGGGAAAGAACCTGGTCGACAGCCTGAAATACCAGCGCACTTCGGATGTGTCGGTTTTCGGAAATGAGATCGCCACACTCAAGCTGCGGTACAAAAAGCCTGATGAAAATGAAAGTCGGCTGCTGGTGCATCCCGTGAGCTCCGACCCGGCTGTCGCCAGTCAGGATTACACGTTCAGCGTGGCTGTGGCTGCTTTCGGCATGCTGTTGCGCGATTCAAAGGACAAGGGGAAACTCACATACGACGACGTGCTGCGGATGGCGAAAGAGGGCAAAGGAAAAGACGATGAAGGTTATCGTGCGGAGTTTATCAGCATGGTGAAAATGGCGGAGAAGTTTTGATGTTTTTACCACATAGACACATAGTCCCTGGAGAGCTATCTTGAGAGCCTCTTGTGATCTATGTGTCTATGTGGTTCAGGGTCTTTTTTCCGTCTACATCTTGCTCTTCGGTTTCAGGAACGCGGCGTTCCTTTCAAGGAAGTTGAACCCGATGTCAACGGTCACCACATCCCCGGTTTGCATGTGAAATGTATAATACCTTCCGTCGGTTTCTACCCTGGGTTCTTTTTGATCGGGGTGCTCCCACCAGGATGGCGACATGCGGGGATCGTTCACGCGTAACTCCCATGTAGCCTCATAAGACCCGGTGGTAAGGGCGCCTTTGCGGAGGTAGTCCCACAGCAGGAATCGCTCCGCTTCCGTGAGTGTGATGTATAAACGGTTCTGTTCGAAGGATACCGGTAGAAGGCGGGTGTATGCGGGTAATGACGAGGTGTTTAAGGGTTCCGGAAACACATCCTGGATCAAATATTTCAAGTGCGGGTAGGCCATATACAATGCATGTGTTCCTTGCGCCCCGATATCCTCAATGGATTGAATGATGGAATCGTGATGAAGAAATACCGTTATGATGCTTGAGTTATCAGTTGCTCCGTCGTCATACACCGAATCAAGATGAATGACATCTGCCTTTTCAAATCTGCTTGCAACCTCACGAAAAATCCCGGGAGAAACATGTGTTTCAAACAAACCGCTATCGGCAGCATACATCTTCCCATTGTAAATGAATGTGCCCTGCGCATCAATCATCATGTCAGCAACGGGACAATATCCCTCACATCCTGTGCTTGATAGTACGATTTTATCGAAATGAAAGGTTGTATCCGGTGCTGCTTTTATACGGCAAAACCGGACCGAATCCTGTCCGTCCATTTCCAGTTCCAATAGGTCGGATGTGATTTCGCGTATGCCCGCAAAGTACGTCCAGGTTGAATCCGCCAGGTTGAGATACAGAATGGAATCCTGCCTGATCCGGTACCGGGTAGTATAGCCACAGTAGCGCAAATGATCTTTGGTAGGGATTCTCCGGTACATGTGGAAAGGCATCTCCATGATGCTGTCGTTGATGAAGGCAATGTTCAGACTCCATGGGACAGATTGATAGGTGGTGACGGAGTCGGTGCCATTCCATTGCTTCACGGGCCAGCATGTTTTCCAAGAACCGATCAGTTGCGCGCGCCGGTCATCCGGTTTGCATCCGGCCATGCATAGGAGGATGGCAAAAATGAATAGGAATCGTTTCATATGTACAAGATATGAAATGTGGGATGGTTCGTGGTTCGATGTTCGTTGTTTCGAAAGAAGCTTGAGATGTGAGACAATAGACAATAGATGTCAGAGGCCACAGGGCATGCGAATGCCTGTAACTTGAGACTTGAGACTCGCCACTTGCGACTCATTGTAGCGTACCTACGGCACGCCTGACTTCCTTCCAACGATACATGCCACCAACGTGCTGCTCCGATGGAGCAGAGACCACCATTGTTGGATCTATATAAGCAGGCGAATGCCATGTTCCGTCAGGAACATCCCATTGGTGGCAAACTGCGTGGATGAACTTCAAAGCGTTCCATCGGAACGCCACAAGGTTGTGGTTGATGATTGACTTGAGACATTAGACATTTGATGTTACCTGGCACACGTTTGTCGGAACAACTTGAAACTTGCTACTATTGACTTATGACTAATGACTATTTTATACCTTAGGCTACTTATCAACCCATACAACATGCCACTGCAATCCGAAGCATCACCAGACGAAGAAAGTTCACCATTTTACCAGGAGAACAAGCGTGTATGCACCAAATGGGAGTCATTCATTTTGTCGCATGGCGGTAGGGCAACCGGCAAATACAATGCATGGGCGTTGATCTTTCATGGCGAGTTCAAGGTGGGTCATGTATGGAGGATAGGTTTGAAGAAGTCGACCGTTGATCATGGAAGCATACTGCTCTCGTCAAAGAAAAACCTGCTGATGCGTACCTGGATCCGAACAACCCATCCGCAGCTGTCAAGAGAGGATGTTGTTGTCAGGAAGCGCAGGCGATCAGATGGTCTGGTTGGAAAGATCGGCGGGCGGTTGTATCAACTGGAGGGATACCCCCGCTACACCCTGCAAATTGCTTCCGATGCACGAAATCCGCTTGCATCCGTTTGTCAACTGCTGGGGGCGTACCTGTCAAGGGAAGAGATCGAACAGGTGAAGTACAACCAGGGAACGGGTGAGTTGATGATCGAATTCAATATCCTTTTTATAGACTTCGGCATGATGAAATCCCTTCTTGAGAATTTATAATAACTTCTTCTCGTATGAGCAGACACCCAATTGTTCATCACTTGAAATCCTTATGGGTCTTTGTTATGGGCCTGATGTGTTTCATGGGATGTTCCACCGATCCTGCATCCGAACTTCAGCAAAGCATGAAGCTTTACCCCGACGATCCTTTCAGCAATGCCATGGTGCAAAGCGAAACCTTTCATCTTTCTGGAAAGGAAAGCAAGGTGTTTGAAAGCAGCAAGGGAGTGACGGTGTCCGTCCCCGAAGGCGCTTTTCTTGATGAGAACGGGGAGGTGTTCCGGGGAGATATCAATGTGGAGGTGGCGTCGGCCTACACGGCAGATGAGCTGATCTCATCCCACCTGATGCCTGAGGTGAACAACGGCACCCTTCGTAACAACCACATGGTGTTTGTGAATGCAACGGGAGAAGGAAGGCCTTTGCGGGTAAATCCTGAAAACCCGATGTATGTGGAGGTGCCTTCCGATAAGGATCAACAGGGTGAAATGACTATTTTTAAAGGACAGCGTGACAGGCAAGGCAACATGACATGGGAAAGACGGAATCCCAGAACCTTCCTGATCCCGGTGGACATGGAAGAACTGGATTTTTACCCGGATGGATTTGAGCGAACGGTGATCGAAGGCATGCCTTTCAGGGGACATGACATGGCCGACAGGGCGTTGATCGACAGTTTGTATTATGCCTTGTCGGGTTTGGTGTTTGAGGGCATGGGAGATGGCATCTCGCAGCACTTAAAAAATGGTGTTCGTTGCGGCATTGATCCTGCGTCTGTCCAAACCATCCGGGGCAGAAAATTTCAGAACACCCTGATCTCCACCCATGCGTTCGAACAACGCATGCACGACATCCATCTTACATGTAATCAAAAAGTGCTGGAGGTGTATGCGAACAATCTCAACAAAGACCTGTGCCAGCTCGACAGCATGGCGGCCGTCGTGTTGAAGGATCATCCGCTGCACCACCGGTTCGTGGAATACGCCGCACAGAAACTCACCAACGTGAAGGATGCCCCGGTATCAGCCCGGATGCTGAGCGACTACTACTCGCGCAAACTGAAACAGAACAGGGAAAAGCTGGAGGCGGAATCTGCGAAGTATCGAAAAGAACTGGAATGGAAGAGCAAGGTGGCTAAAAAGCAGCGGGAGAAATTCAGGGCCCTGCTGGATGAACGCCAGGAATACCGCACGCGCAAGTTCGGCTTTGAGGTGACCGAGACCGGCTGGTACAATGCGGCGGTAGAACTGTCGGTGGACGACCTGAAGAAATTTAGATTGCACGTTCATATAGAGAATGGAGAAGATTTCGACCGGGTACATGTATATGTGCTGAACAGCATCATTAAAAGTTTGTTTGCCATGGAGGGTGAGAGCAAGTCGGATTACCGCAGGGGATTCGGTGAAGATTCGCAGCTGCTTCTTTGGGACATGCAATGGGCAACTGTTATCGCCGTCGGATACAAGGGAGACAGTATTGCCTTTGCCGCAGATAACTTCAGTGAAAAGGAGGAAATAGAACTATCCCTTACCCTTGGGTGGACCGACAACCTGCGCAAAGATCTAAGAGCATACACATGGGGGCTCGACAGAGTCAACAATATTCAGCTCGATCTTGAGTACCAGGCGCGCTTCGCCAGGGAACAGGAAAGGCAAAAACGCCTTGCGGATGAACGGCTATTCAAACTTGCACTGGCGGAAAAAGCACTTGCCTGCTGCTTTGATGATGAAGCATATGAAACCGGTGAAAGTTTGTTCAGTACCCATTGCACATCCTGTCATTCAATCGGTCGCGGAAGGGTCATCGGCCCTGACCTGAAAGGCATCATGGACAGAGCGCCGTCTCTGAACTGGCTCATTAAGTGGAATCGGAACTCCCAGTTACTCATCGCATCGGGAGATGCATACGCCAACAAAGTGTTTGAAGAAAACAATAAGGTAATTGAGCCTCCCCGGGGTTTGTCAGAAAAACAGCTGAAGAAAATCTACACATTCATCGAAAGCTTTGGACCCTCAACCGAATGACCATGAACATGCGATCCGGTAACCGGAAACGATGGCGCACCCTCGGTACTGTGCTGTTCCTGGTAATAGTATGCACTCGCCTTATCGCGGAAGTTTTTGTGCATCCCGTCTGGTTTCCGGGCAAAGAAGAGAACCGCATTCATGCCGATACCACACGACTGCGCGCGGATGTGGCCTTTCTGACCGGCCTGGATACACCACGCAACTACCTTCATGCATCCGTCCTGGAACAGGTGGAAGCATATATTCACGATTCGTTCATAAACAGCGGCGGCAGGGTGGAACGACAACCGGTGCCGGTTGGTGAAACCGAGTACGCGAATGTCATTTGCTTTTTTGGTCCGGATACCGGCACCCGGATCATCGTGGGTGCACATTATGATGTGTGCGACAACCTGCCCGGTGCCGATGACAATGCCAGCGGCGTGGCAGGTTTGCTGGAACTGGCGCGTCACATGAAAGCACATGAAGCAGAACTGAAGTATCGGATAGACCTGGTGGCATACACATTGGAGGAACCGCCTTTTTTCCGCTCGGAATATATGGGCAGCGCGGTGCATGCACGCTCACTACACGAGAACGGTGTGAAAGTGAAAGGCATGATCTGCCTGGAAATGATCGGTTATTTCAGCGATGCACCCGCGTCACAATCTTACCCGATAGGGTTGTTGAAGTGGATATATCCCGCCAAAGGAGATTTTATCATGGTCGTCGGAAAGGTATTCGGAGGCAGCCTGCTCAGGCATGTGAAGAAAAGCATGATGCGCGGTTCCGATGTGGATGTGAGGTCCATCTCCGCACCCACCTCCATTCCCGGCATCGATTTTTCGGATCACCTCAATTACTGGAAGTACCACTACCCGGCGGTGTTGATCACCAATACCGCCTTCTATCGCAACCATGCTTACCATACGGAAGAAGATACCTCCGATCGACTCGACTATGCCCGCATGGCCGAAGTGGTGAGCGGTGTGTTCAATGCGGTGTTGGATTTGGGGGGAGATTAGATGCCAGATGCTCCTCACACCAAACCAACCGACTCACCTGCTAAAGCCTAAGCGCAGAAGGGCCAACTTGAGACTCGCGACTTGCTTGCCCGCCGCAGCCTTGGCGAAGGCGGGCCAACTTGAAACTCTCAACTTGAAATTCGAAACTCCCCTCTGAATGCGTAAGATCTTCCTTCAATCTGCATTGCCACTCCCCATATGATGTATTATCTATGCATGGATCCGGATCCATTTTGGCTTCATTGATTCAAACGAATCAGATGGGTCACATTCAATAAAGTGCGTATGTGAATCTTCGGACTCGGAATGGAGATGTGAAGGTTAGGTGTTTTGACGGATGTTTGGTGATGCCTGATTTTTCAGGTGTTCCGGAAGATTTAACAAAAAAGTAGCGTCAGGATATTGACTCATTCACAAACGTGAAGTAAGTTCGAACTACCTCCGAAAATAAACAACAGGGTAACTGTGTGCGATCACGCAGATATGTGATGATGGGCACGCCGCACAGGTGACCATTACTAGTATTAGTTACACCTTAATCCTAACATTATGAAAAATCTGTTCGCCTGGAAACGAATGTGCACCGGGCTGTTCTCTCTACTCATTCTGGGATTCGGCTTCATGGCCCATGCCCAGAACCCCGATAAAGCCTGTAAGCTTAAAGCCAGGTTTGATTTCAAAGTCGACAGCTGCAAAGTAACCTTTGCCGACCTCAGCCTCGCCGGTGCAGGTACCACCATCACCAACTGGTATTGGGATTTCGGCGATGGTACCACATCCCTGCTGCAGAACCCCACCCACGTGTATACATTCTCAGGCGCCTACAACGTGTGTCTGACCATCGTAGGTGTGAATGCCGCAGGCGAGCGATGCAAAGATCAGTTCTGTGCACGCGTGCAGGTCAACGGTTGTGGATTCAACCTGCCCTGTAAACTCAAGGCCCGCTTCGGAGTCAAAGACAGTTGCCTGACGGCGAATTTTACCGATTTCAGCCTGTCAGGTCTCGGAACCACCATCACCGCCTGGTATTGGGATTTTGGTGATGGCGGCACATCCACCCTGCAGAATCCGACACACGTGTACGGCGCAACAGGTGTGTACAACGTGTGCCTGACCATTGTGGGTGTGAACCCCAACGGACAGCAATGTAAAGATCAGTATTGTGCCAAGGTCAAGGTGAAGGATTGCGGACAAACCGAACCCTGCCGCCTGCTGTCGCGCTTTAAATTCCGCGACAGTTGCCTCACCGTGAATTTCCTGGATGCAAGCCTTGCCGGTGCCGGCACCACCATCACCAGCTGGTACTGGAACTTCGGTGACGGCGGTACATCTACCCTGCAAAACCCAACCCATACCTACCCGGGAACCGGCGTGTACAACGTTTGTCTCACCATTGTAGGTGTGAATGCAGCCGGACAGTATTGCAGAGATCAATACTGCGTTAATGTGAAAGTGAAAGATTGCGGTCAGAACGAACCGTGTGTGGTGTTCCCGAGATTTAAACTCATTGATAGCTGTCTGACCGTGAACTTCTATGACGGAAGCACAGCCGGCACAGGCACTACCATCACCAACTGGTACTGGAACTTCGGCGACGGCGGTACATCCACCCTGCAAAACCCGATGCATACCTACGGCGCGGCAGGTGTATACAATGTATGCCTGACCATTGTCGGTGTGAACGTAGACGGTACCCAATGCAAAGATCAGATCTGCATTCCGGTGACGGTGAAAGATTGCGGCAAACCGTGTGAAGTGTATCCAAGGTTCCAGTGGGCTGATAGCTGTCTCACAGTGAACTTCCTTGACTTCAGCGCAGCGGGTGCCGGCACCACCATTACCAACTGGTATTGGAATTTCGGTGATGGCGGTACATCCACCCTGCAAAATCCGGTGCATACGTTCCCGGCAGCGGGTACCTATAACGTGTGTCTCATCGTGGTGGGCATGAATGCCGACAGCGTGAGATGCAAGAACGAACTCTGCCTGGATGTAACCGTGAAAGATTGTGGCAACGAACCCTGTGCGGTATATCCCAAGTTCGACTGGCGCGATAGCTGCCTGACGGTGAATTTCCTTGACTTCAGCGCAGCGGGTATCGGCACTACCATCACCAGCTGGTTCTGGGATTTCGGCGACGGCGGTACATCCACTTTGCAGAACCCGATGCATACGTTCCCGGTAGCGGGCACATATACGGTATGCCTGACCGTTGTGGGTACCAATCCCCTCACCGCCACTGAATGCAAAGACAGACTTTGTCTGCAGGTGACAGTAAAAGATTGTGGCAACGAACCCTGTGCGGTATATCCGAGGTTCGACTGGCGTGATAGCTGTCTGACGGTGAATTTCCTCGACTTCAGTGCGGCCGGTGCCGGCACCACCATCACCAACTGGTACTGGAACTTTGGCGATGGCGGTACATCCACTTTGCAGAACCCGATGCATACTTTCCCGGCAGCAGGCACATATACGGTATGCCTGACCGTTGTGGGCACCAATCCGCAGACCGCTACCGAATGCAAAAACCAACTTTGTCTGCAGGTAACGGTGAAAGACTGCGGCAACCCACCCTGTGAAGTATACCCGAGGTTCCAGTGGGCCGACAGCTGCCTCACGGTGAATTTCCTCGACTTCAGTGCGGCCGGTCCGGGTACCACCATCACCGACTGGTACTGGAACTTTGGCGACGGCGGTACATCCACCCTGCAAAATCCGATGCATACATTCCCTGCCGCGGGTACTTATAAGGTATGCCTC
Organism: Flavobacteriales bacterium; assembly: GCA_020635855.1. Lineage (NCBI taxonomy): Bacteria > Pseudomonadati > Bacteroidota > Flavobacteriia > Flavobacteriales > Flavobacteriales bacterium. Next base: position 38,317 of record JACJYZ010000003.1, read on the forward strand.
ACGGTTGTGGGTATCAACGCCGACAGCGTGAGATGCAAGAATGAACTTTGCCTGGATGTGACTGTGAAGGATTGTAGCAATGATTGCGTGGTACACGCCAGGTTTGCCTATGGGGCACATTGCCTCACGGTGAACTTTACCGATAACAGCGCAGCCGATCCGGGTACCGTGATCACCAGCTGGTTCTGGGATTTCGGTGACGGAAATACATCCACCCTCCAAAATCCGTCTCATACCTATGCGGCTGGTGGAACGTATACCGTATGTCTGAAGGTTGCAGGTGTGAGCGCAGACGGCTCTCAGTGTGAAGACAAGATCTGCGGTACGATTCTCGTGCAACCGTGTGACCAGGATACATGTGCCGTGTACCCTCGTTTCGACTGGCAGGATAGCTGCCTGACGGTGAACTTCACCGACTACAGCGTCACCGGACCGGGTACCGGAATCACCAACTGGTACTGGAGTTTCGGGGATGGCAGCACATCCACCTTGCAGAACCCGACGCATACCTTCCCTGCAGCCGGCACCTATAAAGTATGCCTGGCAGTTGTAGGCATGAATGCCGACAGCATGCAATGCAAGAACGAACTCTGCATGGATGTGACCGTGAAGGATTGCGGCAACGAACCCTGCACGCTGATGCCGAAGTTCGACTGGAAAGACAGTTGCCTGATGGTACTGTTCGTTGATGGAAGCTTGTCAGGCCCTGGCACCACCATCACCAGCTGGAACTGGAGCTTTGGCGATGGCGGTACGTCATCTCTGCAGAATCCGACACATGTATATGCAGTTGCGGGTACCTACAAGGTATGCCTGGGGATTGCCGGTGTGAGCACCGATGGTACCCAATGCCGTGACGAAGTGTGTATGGAAGTGACGGTGAAAGATTGCGGCAATGAGCCTTGCTCGTTGGTGCCCAGGTTCGATTGGAAAGACAGCTGCCAGACGGTGAGCTTCATCGATCTAAGTGCATTCGGTGTCGGAACGGTCATCACCAACTGGTATTGGGACTTCGGAGACGGCGGTACATCGACCTTGCAAAACCCGACCCATGCCTATGTTTCGCCCGGCGTATACGTGGTATGCCTGACCATCGTGGGTGTAACAGCCGATGGCAACCAGTGCAAAGACCAGGTATGCACGCAGGTGGTGGTGAACCCCTGTGACAACGGAGGATGCATCGTAGTGCCGAAGTTTGGGCTGAAGCGCGATAGTTGTACGGTGTCCTTTGTGGACCTGAGCACCACAGCTCCCGGAACCATCATTGGTTCATGGAATTGGGACTTCGGTGATGGTGGTACATCAAATGTGCAGAACCCCACCCATACCTATGCGGCCTCCGGTACGTATGTTGTATGCCTTGAAGTATCTGGTGTAACGGCAGACGGTACCCAATGCAGGGATAAGATCTGTGAAGCAATCACTGTCCTGTGTGATAGTGCAGATCCGCAGATCAGACCCATACGGAAGATGAACCTGTCATCCCTGGAAGTGTTCCCGAACCCGGCTACCAACCAGGCGCAGGTACGGTTCCTGGTCGCTGAAGAAGGTGCGGTTAACATCACCGTGTATGACATGCAGGGAAGGGTACTTGATGTGTTGCAGAATGGCAACATGACGGCCGGTGCACATAGCATTGATTGGAAAGTAAGTGTACCTCCCGGAGTATACATGGTAACCGTCAGAACCGAAGTTTCCATTGAAAGGAAACAGGTTGTGATCCGGTAAACCGTTAAATAAATTCATGAATCGGGGCTGCCTGGATAAGGCAGCCCCTTTTTGTTGGCGCCCGTTACCACTGAGATGCTGGTTGGATCATGGTGGTTCGTATTCATTGCATGATACAATCTTACATCTTCCGGCGCCGGATGGGCTGACAAAAGTCACCGTCAGGGCTGGAGCTACATCATCGCATTCCAAAAGGATTCGCCATTCCTTTGACAAAAAAACCGGATGATCGGATGGATCGCTTTGGGACTTGTGCTGGGAGGAATGGTATTCCTGATGGTAACGCCGATGGTGTTTCATGTGGATACCCGGCAGGAGACCGTATGGCTGGCATGGAAAGGGGTGATGCGGGCGAGCCTGGTTCACGCCGAAGACAACCGCCTCCTGATGCGCTTCCGGTTCCTGTTCTTTACATACACAAAAGATGTTCATTCGCTGGCTGGGGGAAAGCAGAAAGCGCCTGAAGCAAAGGATAAAAAGAAGCGGAAGCCATCCGGAAAAAAACGAAGCATCCGGAAAATGCTGCGAAAGGCAATCAGGGTGATGCGCACCTTCCGGGTGACCCAATGGGAAATGGATGTGGACACGGGTGATTACGTGTGGAATGCATGGTTGTATCCCGTGGGACATTGGATGAGTAAGGGTAACCGCCACATCCGGGTGAATTTCAGGGGAGAAAACGAGTGGTTACTGACCGTTGAAAACCGACTTTACAGAATTGTTTACGCTTTGATCAGATGATTATAAAAACCCTTTAATACCAATCGACATGGAAATGAAATTTGATGAAATGCTGGGTAAGGTCACAGACTTTATCAAGTCGGAAGCCAACACCGATACGGTAATTGGCAAACAATTCACCCTGGGAGAATTCACCTGCGTGCCCGTGATCAAAATAGGCATGGGTTTCGGTTCGGGTGGTGGAGAAGGCGAAGATCCGAAGAAGGGAAAAGGAGAAGGCGGAGGCGCTGGTGCCGGTATCGGCATTGAGCCCGTAGGATTCCTGGTGAGCAGGAAGGAAGAGATCTCGTTCATAGGTGCGGGCAAAACGAAAGGACTGGCGGCTGCCTTTGAAAAGGTGCCCGGATTGATCGAAAAGTTCATGGATAAGAAAGAAGGTGCACACGCATAGGTGTAGTGCTTAAACAAGAAACGAAAAAGGGGCCAATATGCCGGCCCCCTTTTCATTTGCCGAATTCTGATCCAAGGTTGGTATTCATGCACTGAAAAGCGCCGTTCGTGAAATGCTGGTTTGGGTTTTATGGAATATTACTTCCCTTTGAACCTTGAGCGTAACATTTTGTTCGTAGCTACTCACTTAAAAAAATGAAACATGAAAAGGAAATTGTTGGTTGCAGGTTTGGCATGCCTTGCATGGGTGCAGGGATCACAAGCACAGACTGTATTTACAGTAAAACCCGGCCTGAACCTCAATGGTGTCAATGTTGGATATAAGACGGGCATCGTGGAACCGTTTGTCGGACTTCAATTTGCAAACATCATGGCCAAGAGTACATACACCAACACAAGTGAGGATGTGATCAAAGCACATCTGTACATGCCCAGTGTAGGTGCAAGGGTATTCGTCCTGGATCAGGGCCCGTTGAAGGGTGCTTTCAGTGCAAGTTTTTTCAAGCCCGTCATCTCGGGTGAATCAACCACGGATACCACTTTTCAGGAAGACATCAAGCATGTTTCCGTGTGGGGTTGTGAGTTGGGTTTCGGAATGGAATACTTCTTTGACGAGCATTTCAGTGTGGGTGGCGAGTATGGTTACCGCGCCGGTTTCTTCCGTCATACCTATTCCACCAACAGCAATGAAGATATCCTGCATGTGAACATGTCGTATGTGTCTGTATCGCTGAATTTCTATATCAATTGCGGTCAGGCGGAAAAGAAGGAAAAGGAATAAAGGGCGGCAAACGCCCATTGAAGCAATAAAGCAAAAGAGCCGGAACGTTCCGGCTCTTTTGCTTTTGATAGGTTTTATCGGATCAGTGGTTTGTACTTTGCATAGTCTTCAACAATCGCCCATACCTCAATGGCCGTCATCACCAGCGGCATGCCTAGCGTAGCTGGATCCACCGTTGCATGTAACGAGAGGATGCCCGCCAGCAAAGGGAGACAAACCAACGCCCCCAAAGCCCTGAAGCGGGGGATCATGAAAAGAAGGCCGCCGATGATCTCAAAGGTGGCGGTTAACGGCATCACCCATTTCATTTGCATCATGGCAATCACCTGTTGCATCATGCCTTCCGGCATGTCTTCCGGCATGGGCATGTACTGGAAGAAAATGTTAAGTCCGGCATTGACCATGACAAGTCCGAACAGTGCTGCCAACACGGCAAGGATTTTTTTTCTCATACAGGAGAGGAGTTGGTTTTCTCAAAGGTAGAATAAAAGTGACGTCTTTTTACATGGCATCATTCCCATAAATGAAACATGTATGGGCCAACAAAAATCCCCCTGCTCACGCTTGTGAACAGGGGGAGATGCGGGAGGGGAATCTCCTCAAATTACTGCAAGATCATTTTATGGGCATTCACCTCACCTTTTTACATCAGCAATGGGGTACTCATGGTCAGCGTCATGGAGAGTCCGGCTGCCGGGGCACCCGGGTGAGCGGTGTATCTTATACGCACGTGACAGGTTATGAAGGTGTAACCCAATCGCAAAGCGTATGACCTTCCGCAAAAGCATAACAGGCAAACTCGCAGCTGCTAGCGTATGTGCAGGCATTGCTGCCTGGGCATGGCAACCATCACCCCATCATGTCACACCCGTCGCAATCGTTCATGTACCGAACGCAGTGTCGCCTCCTCTGAAGGGTGTAAGCATCCCTTTTGAGCGCTTTGAAGTGGATGCATCAAAGGAACAAACCATCCGCACCGCTTCCGGCAATACCATACATGTTCCCGCGAACGCAATTAAAGATGATTCCGGGAAAACCGTAACCGGGAACATCACCCTGCTCTACCGGCAATTCAATGATGCGGTCGACTATTTCATCGCCGGTATCCCTATGACATATGACTCCGCAGGTACCCAATATCATTTTGAGTCGGCAGGCATGTTCGAGCTGAAGGCCGGTGATTCATCTCTTTCGTTGCAATCCCCCGTGACCGTGACCTACCTGTCCGCCAATCCCGACGACCGCTTCAACCTGTATCGCCTGGATGAGACCAGCGGTCGTTGGGATTACCTCGGGCACAGCGATGTGGTGCAACCCGATGTTCCCGAGATGCTGGCTTCCGCAAATGAAGGCATCCTTCCCGGAACACTTCCTGAACAACTGCCGCCACCCACAGCCGGTCGTTTCCGCATCAAACTGGATGTGCTGGAAAGTGAGTTCCCGGAAATCGCCGCATATGGAGATGTGAGTTTTGAAGTTGTCGATGACAGTAAGGCTGATCCTTCGCTCGCTCAACGTGACTGGGATCATGCGGAGATCACCAGGCTGCCGTCAGGGAATTACCGGTTGCACCTGGAAGACAACCGCGAGGTGTTTGAGTTCGAAGCCCGGCCGGTCATGAATGCCCCCGATACTGAGCAGGCCCGCATCCGCATGGAAGAAAAGTACGGGGAGGCTGAGAAAATAAAAGCAAACAAACGATCGGAGTCGAACAAAATGCAGGCGGAGAAAACCGAGCGTTTTGTGCAACAGAAAAACAACCAGTCGCGAAGCCTGAATAATTACCGGGTGGGTCAGATGTATGCCAACGGTGTGGCTGCATCCGGTGAAATGGCTGTGCGCCTGTTTACGGTGGATGGTTTCGGGATCTACAACTCGGATTGTCCGCGCAACCTGCCTCAGGGAATGATGGTGAACGCAAAACTGAAAGACAAAATGCTGAAGGTGTCTGACACCACGAAGCTCGCGTTCTTGAAACTCTACCTGGTGGAGAAAGACAGTAAAATGTTATACACATATTATTCAGACTGGGCTTCCCGTTTCGCTTTCAATCCTGATAAGGAGAACTGCATGTGGACGGTAACGGACGACAACCGCCTGGCCAAATTCACCGTCGAACAATTCAGGGATGTTTCGGTGCGGAAGCAGGGAGATGTATATTGTTTCCGGATGGAAGTGTCGGAGCGCCCGTTGGATTCGCCAGAAGATGTCCGCGAATTCCTGAACATGGACAAATGATGAAGTGGTTATGGACCGGCTTGTGTATGTGGCCCTTTTGTGTGGTGGGGCAGGAAACATCCATGCTGAACATCAGGGTGCGATACCCTGTGTCTGTTGTTACGGTGGACATGCCGGACACCGTACTTTATACCGACCATGTCAACCCGGTGAAAGTAGAGATCACGGGAAAAGATCATTTGGCTTCGGTGCAGCTCCTGGGTGGGGAAATGCATGGCGCCAAGGGAACATATACCGCCTTCGTAAAAGAAGGAACGGAAGCGGTTTTGCTGGTTACCAGCCGGAAACCCAACGGTAAATTGCAGGTGGCGTATTCAAAAAACCTCCCCATTGTTCACCTGGCTGATCCGGTACCGATGATCGGCGGGGTGAAGCACGATTCCATCATCAGGAGGGAAGATATGTTGGCAACAGGCAAGCTTTACGCCAAACTCAACCGGTTCGGTACAACCAATGTCCTGCAAATTCTTTCATTCGATATGCTGGCCTTCAACGGGGTGAGCTTCGATACATTGTCATCCGCATCGGAACGACTGACACCGGAGATGCGGCGAACACTCTACTACCTGAAAGACGGCAACCCGGTGTATTTTGAGAACATCAGTTGTCGCATGCCGGATGGTGAAACACGCCGACTGAAATCCATGCGCATTTTTGTGGACTGCCGCAACAGGTGGCCGGGTGTTACCGAGTGACGCCTGTATGGCCTTGGTCGGTATGATTACTTCGACTTCGTGCGCGGATCTGGAAAAAACTTCCGGCTGTGCATCCCATTTATAGGAATTAGGACCTGTACAATGAATGGAATCGGTTTACACAACCTGGGCAGGCGCATTCCTGACATCATCGTAAAACTTGGCCATGGTGATATGCACGTAAGGGATCAACCACAGGAGGCCGATAAACAGAGTCAGTACGCAAAGGATGCCCAACAGGAAAAAACGCAGGCACAAAGTGAACATCTTCATTTTGTATCCGTCCATCATCTGCTTGCTTTTATTCAGTGCGTCGGATGGTTTGATGTCGGGTTCATCCGCGATGATGTAAAACACCAGCGAGTATCCGAGGCCGGCAATGATACCGGGAATGATCAACAGCAGGGACCACAGGAAAATGTACAGCACCATCAGCAGGTAGGTCACGAGGGCATTCGAAAAGTTCTGGAAGCCCTGGAAAATGTCATCTAGTTTTGCCTCCCTTTCCCTGGATATGTTCAGCGAAAAGATGGCTGCTCCCAGGGTGAATGGTCCGCCCAGGATCAATGAAAGAAAGGGAATACTCCCGGCGGCTACTTCCAGGATTCCCAGGAGAAGGATGGTTCCGATGGCCAGGCCCCACTTTCCGTTGAGGGATGCGCGGGACAGGCTAAGAAGTTCTGAGTTTGATTTGCTCATGTGGTGGTGGTATTGGTGATCTGGATTTTATGATTGCGAATCAATATATGAGTGGCAAAATAAGATACCCCGGTTTGGTAAGCAATATATTTTTTCCACAATTGATAGAGGGGTTTGCAGACGCATGATTACGGGTGTTTCCGCAATGAAATGCAGCAGGGATAGATTGTGTGGAATGCCCCATTGGTAAAACATATATGGTGTATGATGTTTTGAAACCATGCAAAATTCTTATGTGGCGTGAAATCGCGATTGCGGTCACCTTCTCCGCTTTTTCACTACATTCGGATCAACCAAGTAAACATCCACGTATGAACACCCTGAACCTCCGAATGGCGGCTGTCCGCAAAAGAGCCATGCACGCTGCACTGATGATTGCCATGTGTTTTCCCACGGTGTTTGCCATGGCACAGGACACCTTTGAAGGGCACATCGAGTATGCCATCAAATACGTTGAAATGCCGGAGGAGATGAAAGGGTTTGAAAGCATGCTGCCTTCCACCATGCACATGCGCATCAAAGGAAAGAAAGCGCGGATCGAGCAAGATGTATTGGGTGGAAGCCAGGTGGTGGTTGCGGATGATGACAACAAAACGGGCTTTGTGCTGATGGACATGATGGGACAAAAGATCGCCGTTCAACTGTCCAAAGAAGAGTTTGAGGCGGAGGAAGAGCAAAAGGAAAAACCCCAGATCAAATACCTGGAGGAAACCAAAACCGTGGCTGGTTATACATGCCACAAAGCCATGGTTACCGATGCCAATGGCACCACCACGCTCTGGTATACCAAAGAGCTGGGCATGTTCAAACACAAAGACTATGAGACATTAGACGGCTTTCCCCTCGAATATGAAACCGCCCAGAACAACATGCACCTGAACATGCAGGCCACCGTGGTAGAGAAAGGCAGCGTGGCCGACAACCTCTTCACCATCCCGGATGGATATCAGGTGATGTCCATGGATGACTTGAAAGGGATGATGGGGGAGTGAATACAGCATACAGCAACAGCATACAGCATACAGGGGCATCCTGCAAACCCGGGGTGTTGGATGAGGATGGTGCATGTGTCTTTCTGTCCTGTGTCAACCTTCGCGCGTAAGTTTTCGAGTCAGGAACCGCAGCAACCGGGAAATCTAACAATAAATGATTTGAACAAAGGAAAATCTGCGAGCAAATATGTATGGATGCAGGTGTGGATGTGTTTTCTGGCTTGCACATATCCACGGGTGGGTGAAAACGAAATTGTAAGAATCGGGAACCTGATCTGCCTGAAAAGTGACAGTACGCCATATACGGGAGAACTGGTTGAGCATTTCAGCAATGGTGAGGTATCTTCTTCTTTTCATTACAAGGATGGAATGCAGTCCGGTACCTGGAGAATATACGGGTTCCAGGGTGAGGTGATTCAGGAAGGCGAATATGTACGTGATCCCGAAGTAGCATCCATACTAAAAAACCACGTCGCTTTTGATACATATTCTTTGTCGCGATGGAAGGAAGGTGATGTGAACTTTGTTACCTTGGATATCCATATAAAGCGCAATGATGAATTGCCATTTGACAGCCTGTCAAATACCATTTACATGGAAGTGAGGGATCGGTTGGAGACCGGGAATGTGGAAATACTTTTCAGTGGGGGAGATTCGATATTATATGCTTTCAGGAATTGGTGATGGCGGAAAGGTTATAAATTCAACTGACGCTTTTCGTTTTTCGAATCATTAAAATAGCATATGCCACAGGGAAAGAAGTTGGACCCAGTTACAGTATAGCTTGGTGTCAATGAAGGTGGACGGTTAGGCGAAGGTTGCACCTTCGTCATTATCCCTGAGCACAGATTCCCATTTCGTTTTCCCTTTCAACGCGATACAGCTTTGGTTGGAAAAATGCGTGCGGTTGGGAACGATAGGGTGTGCGGCATAGCGCGATGGCGCCGTGCCGGATGGGCTTGTGCAGGGACGGTCCTGTGCGGCAAACATCCGGCGAAGGGCATCTATCGTTCTTGATTTTTTGGTTCTTTTTCATCAAGGAAAAACGAACAAAAAGCACTGTTACATGGTAGCTTGTCGCCAATGAAGGTAGGCGTTGGGCGAAGGTTGTACCTTCGTCTTTCTATCCTGTAGCATCCGCTACGTGATTGTTTCCGCAAATCAGAAACCAACCAAGCAGCCAAAGCGGCAGCCACAAAAAATATTAAAAAAATATGCGCAACCGAATAGTTGCATGTATATTTGCAACCGAATGGTTTCTTAATTCATTCGCTCATATCATGCGTTCAATGGCCATATTAATCCTTTTAACCACTAAGTCACAAAGACACAAAGGTCTGTTATGATATGAACAAACACCACGGAATTCCTTGGTGCCTTGGTGGCGATCTTTTGAATACTTGGCCTGCCGATCCTTCCTGAGGGTGGGTGGCTTTATACCGAAGTACATGAGAAGAGACATTTACCAGGCCATAGCGGACCCCACACGGCGCGCCATCCTCAGCCTCATCGCCCTGCAGGCCATGACGCCGAATGCATTGGCCGAACAATTCGACACCACGCGCCAGGCGGTATCCAAACACCTCCGCATCCTTACGGAGTGTGACCTTGTTCGCCAGGAACAACGCGGACGTGAGATCTATTACCAGCTGCAGGTTGAGAAAATGAAAGAGATCGATCAATGGATCGACCAGTTCAGAAAAATATGGGAAACCAAATTCGATCAGCTCGACGACGTACTATCCACCCTTAAAAAGAAAAAGAAATGAACAAGCAACTGATTTCGGAATTCCTTGTCGACAAAGACAAGAAAACCATCACCATCGAACGCGAATTCGATGCGGAACTGCCACTGGTATGGAATGCCTATACCCAACCCGAACTGCTCGCACGCTGGTGGGCGCCCAAACCCTGGCAGGTCAAAACCCGCATCATGGATTTCCGCGACGGCGGATCCTGGCATTATGCCATGGTGTCACCAGAAGGGCAGGAACACTGGTGCAGGATAAACTATCAAAAAATCGTTCCGCAGGTCAGCTACACTGCCACCGATTGTTTTACCGATGCCGAAGGAAATGAAAACCACGAGATGCCCAGCTCCAACTGGTACATTACTTTCCACAATCAAGGAGCCACCACCCTGGTAAGGAAACTCCTGTCGTTCGATGACCTCGCACAACTGGAGAACATCATTAAGATGGGCTTCAAGGAAGGCATCACCATGACCATGGATGCGTTGAACGCGATGTTGCCGGAGTGGAAGAAGAAGGCCTGAGGTTTGTCCTGATTTCTTCCTTTGTATAAAAACATGAGTGGAAAATCCGTATCTTTTGACGAGGTGGGTATTTCCGCTCATGTTATATTGGATGTATGAAGCAAGCAAAGTGGGTACTCGGGTTATGTGCTTTGGCAACAAATGTCTGCGGACAAACCCAGCAGCTGAAAGAGGCGGGATTGCAATTCGAACTGCCGAACGAGAAGTGGGAGGCCACGCCGGTGCAGGAGGATCATGGCATCACCGCATACATCTACAAGCGTGAGGCAATCACCGACCCCGACGGGTTGCAGGTTATTCCCAACATTGCGTTTGTGATCGAGTCAGTGCCGGATTCCACGGACGTGATCGTGTACTCCATGCAAAAGCGCATGAACATGCCTTTTGAAGTGAAGGAGGTGTTCTCGCACGACGACAAAAAAGCCAAACTCAAATACGATTTCGCGGTCGGTTATAAAGGGGTTTATAAAGATTCGCATGAACTCTTGCACACGATTTACGTGGTGCATCTCATCAATGGCAACAGCGGCGTGCAGGTGATCATGGATGCCACCAGCGAATTGTTCGATCAGTGCGACAAAGAATTCATCAAGGCTTTAAGGTCGATCGAGGCGGTCGGGAAATAGTCCGGGACTACAAATCCGAACGAAGCCTATCCCTGTATGCTGTTGCCGTATGCTCTTGCTGTATGCTGTATGCTGTTGCTGTATGCCGTTGCTGTATTACTCTTCCACCTGCAACATCACCAGTCGTTTGTTATCCATATCCATCCGGATGAAATACACATCATGCAGGATCAGCGATTTCAGCTCGATGACGTCGGTCACCATGTCCAGCACCACATCGCCGGACGGATCCATGACCTGTACCTGTGCCTTTCGTGTAAGCGCAACCCGACTTTCTTTCATGGACACTTTGTTGACCGTACCAGACTGAAAAGTAAAGGGTAGGGTATCGCTTTCAATGCCCAAGTTGGTTCGTGTGTGGACCACAAAAACCTGTGAAGTGTCCGTTTCCTGTGCAAGTGCGGATGTGCCGATCAAAGCCATCAGCAGCAGTGCCCGGAACGATCTTGTTATATTGAAGGATGCCATCTCTTGCTCTTGCTGTATGCAGTTGCTGTATGCTCTTGCTGTATACAGTTGCCGCATCCTCACCCCGCCAGGTGATCCTTCGCCATTTCCTCCATTTTCTTCCTCAGCGACAAGGGCCGCATATCGGTCCACACTTCTTCGATGTAATCCAGGCATTCCTGTTTGGTGCCTTGTTTGCCGGCGGCATTCCACCCGAGGGGGACTTCCCGGTCGGCCGGCCAGATGTTGTATTGTTCTTCTGCATTCACGACAACCTGGTATTGGATGCCGTCGTCTTCAGGATCTTCCCATGACATGGCGATGAGGTTTTGGTTTGGAGGGAAAGGTAGGGGAAAATTGGAAGGGATGTGTCATATGGTCATGCAATGGGTGTCGGTAGAATGACACACAACATTGTAAAGGAATATCTACTCCTTCACCCACCTTACACACTTCACTCCGTCCATACCTTCAATCATCACGTTGTACAATCCGGCCGGAAGATTTTCCGTGGGGAGGGTTGTGTGAAGATCGCCGGATGATCCGACCTGCAAGGTCTGTTCATGCACCACCTGTCCGACCGAATTGATCATCCGTGCACGGTATATGCAATCACCCGCACTCTGCACATGCAACGTTGGATTGACATGATCACCGGCCGGGTTGGGGTAGAGCGTGGCGGTGAAGGCTTGCTGATCTTTTTGAGGAAGGGTGGTGGCCACCTGGTATACGCGCACGTAATCCACGAACATCGTATCCGGGAAAACAGTGGTGCCGTCGGGGTATCCGGGCCAGTTGCCGCCTACAGCCATATTCAGGATGATGAACTGGGGACTATGAAACTCTTCGGTGCTGTTGATGTTGTTGGAGATGTTGCCCTCCCAGTATTGGGTGCCATCCAGGAACCAGCGGATGGCGGTGTTGTCCCACTCGATACCATACACGTGGTAGTCAGTGGCTGTGCAGGTGGTGTTGCCTCCGTACTGGGCATGGCCGTTGTTGTCCCAATGCATGGTACCGTACGTTTTCGTTTCGGTGTTGATGTGTTCCATGATGTCGATCTCCCCACACTTGGGCCAGCCCACCTGGGTGATGTTCTCGCCCAGCATCCAGAAGGCGGGCCAGATGCCTTTGCTTTGCTGCAGTTTGATGCGTGCCTCCACCTTGCCATAGGTCCAGTTCTGAAGGCCCTGCGTTTTCATTCGTGCAGAAGTGTAGTCGCTTCCTTTGTACGATTCTTTCCTGGCGATGATGAGCAGGTTGCCGTTGTGGGTGACGGCGTTCTCGGGGCGGTTGGAGTAGTATTCCCATTCGTTGTTACCCCATCCGCCGGCACCGGTTTCGAAAACCCAGTTGGCGGCATTGATGCTGTCGATGTCGAACTCATCCGACCAGACGAGTGACCAGGATTGGGCTTGTACGTTCGGGGCAATGAGCATCAGTGCAAACGACAGGACACGGACCAGAGGTCCGCGCCAGCGGGTGGGAAGGTGGTGTGGCATGCTGCCAATGTAAGATGAAAAGGCACGGATTACAAATCTGAACCTATAACCGGAGCCGGGAGAGGCGGTTCAGCAATTCACCCTTTTTGCGGCGGGAAACCTCCACATGGTTTCCGTCGCTCATCAATACATAACCGCCATCACCCTTTACATATTTAACCACATGGTTCAGGTTGATCAGGTAAGAGTTATGGATGCGAAAAAAATTCAGGTCAGACAGCAATTCCTCGTATTCCTTCAGGATGCGTGAAACAACCAGCCTGCTTCCGTTGGTCAGCGAGATCTCGGTGCAGCTTTCCATGGCTGTGCATCTGACAATCTCATCGGTATGTACCATCTGCAATCCGTCGAATGTGGGCACCGCAATCTTGGCCGATTTTCCCTTGGCTTGCAGGTTGGCCAGGAGAAGTTCAAGGTCGGATGAACGGAAGGAGGCGGAAGCTTGCTTTTGCTTCATCTTTTCCACCGCGGCGATGAGTTCATCGGGATCCACGGGCTTCAGGATGTAATCCAGCGCACTGTACTTGATGGCCTTGATCGCATAGTGATCGTAAGCAGTGACAAACACCACGCCGAATGTGGGCTCCTTTATTTTTTCGAACAACGTGAACCCATTCTGGAAGGGCATTTCAATATCCAGGAATATCAGGTCCGGGTTATGTTCTTCAATGGCTTTCAAGGTGCTGCTCACCGAATCGCAGTGTGCGGTTACTTTCACGTCAGCGCAATAGGTGGAGATGAGATGATCCAGGGTGATCCTGCTTTTCTCTTCGTCGTCAACAATCAGTGTTTTTAGCATAAGGCGTATTCAAAATATCAGTATCCGTTTGTCATTCCTTGTGTGCTTCATGACAGTGGAATGTGCAATTCAACGCGGGTTCCTATGGGGAAACCTTCCGCATCGGTCAGGTCAATTATTTCAACGCTCAATGCCCCTTTCCGGTGCTCATTCAAAATATCGAGTCGTTCTTTGGTGATCGACATTCCCATGGATTTGTGTTGTTTTGTTCTCGACCCGACATTGATCTCGGCGGACTTTTGTCTGCCTATTCCATTGTCTTCAATCACGCACAGCAGGTTGTTTTGCTCCATGCGGATGTCAATGATTAATTTTCCTTTTTCCGTTTTGTGCATCAGGCCATGCCAGATGGCATTTTCCACATAGGGTTGGATCAGCATCGATGGGATATTGGTGTGGTTTACGTCCACATCCTCGTGTACGATAACATGGTATTCGAACCGGTTTCCGAAACGCAATGATTCCAGGTCGAGGTAGAGGTTCAATGCTTCGAGTTCTTTCTCCAACGGGATCAGCGATGGCTTTGAATTGTCGATCACATAGCGGATCAGCCTGGCGAATTTGGACAAGTACTTTTGGGAAGACTTGGGATCATTACCGGTGATGAAGTATTGAACGGAGTTGATCGTGTTGAAGATGAAATGCGGGTTCATTTGCGCACGCAACGCTTTGAGTTCGGCCACGGACATCCGGGTTTTTCGGATCATCCTCAACCGCTCCTGCCTTTGAATCACTTTCAATCTGTAGCGGAAGGCAAGGCCGATCAAAAGGCCGATCACGCCCATACCAATGAGCCTCACCGTCCACGTATTCCACCAGGCCGGCCGGATGGTGAATTCGAGTGTGGCGGGCGTAGCGCTAAGAAAACCATCGCTGTTCATGGCATACACCACGAACCGGTAGGTGCCTTCAGGAAGTGTTTGGTATTTTACGGAAGTGTTGGTGCCATAGGTCCAATTGCTGTCGAGTCCTTCCAGCATGTACTTGTATTCCAACTGTCCCGGATTTTTGTATGAAAGGCCGATGTAGCGGATGGTGACATCATTCTGGTTGTGCATGAGGGCCGTCATACGGGTGGAGCTGTCGGGCAGGTTCCCATTGATCAGCACCTTGTTGATATATATGGGAGGTGGGGTTCGGTCGTTTTTGATGTTGTCGGGATCAAATACGGTGATGCCGTTGTTGTGTGCGAGCCAGAGACGATCTTCCCTGGGAACGATGAAGTTCACTTCGTTGGTAAGCAGCCCGTTCCCTGCATTGTATGTTTCAACCGTATACTGAAAAGGTGTGTAGCTGCTGACAGTTATTTTGTTCAATCCGTTGTTGGTTCCCACCCAAACATGTTGGTCGCCATCAACATACAACGTGCGGCACATATTGCTTGACAGGCCATCGCTCCGGCGGATACGTAGGTAGCGCTTGTTCAGCCTCACCAGGATACCTTCACCCCGGGTGGCCATCCAAAGCGCATCATGGGCTCCTTCCGCAAATTCCACGATTCTGGCGGCGAGCTCACCATTGCCTTTGTTGCCTTCATACCGAAGGGCATGTTGTTCGTTCAGGGTATATATCCCGTTGATCGTGCAGATCCAGATGGTTCCATCGTGATCTTCATAAAGGTTGTCGGCATAATAGGGGATGGTATCAACCAGCAGTTTTTCATGTTGCAGGTTGGAGTCTGCTTTTAGCACGGCGCGGTATTTCAGCATGAGGATGTGGCCATCCCGCAGCTGGATAATTTTTTTTATGCCTTTTTCATCTGATCTCCGGAATTCATTTGTTGACGGAAGGAAGGTGAAGCCGGCATTCCCCGTTTCAATGTGCAGGTAGCGGTCACGGTCGTTCCACATATCGGTGATCTCATTCCATCCTGTGGGCAGAATCCGGCCCCAGTCGGGTTTGATTGTTTGAACACCATGTTGGTTGAGAAAGCTTACCTCCCCGCTCAGGTGTCCGGTGACGATGTTGTTCCGGAACCGGCGCATGCAGGTGATGCCGCTTTGGGTCAGGCCGTCATCGGGGGTGAAGTACCTCAGGTTGCGATGAGGTATGCAATAGATGCCATGCCCTTTGGTACATATCCAAAGATTGTTTTCGGTATCACGGCAGACACTGGTGATGATCTTTTCCTCCAGTTTCCCGAAAAGTTCCGGCGATTCGGCATCGTAGTCCCCGAAGATCCGAATGCCACGATAGGTACCCACATAGGTAATGTGTGGGGTGTCTGCCAGCAGAGAGATCACGATGTCGTCGAAATGCTTCATGCTGATCAGGCCATCCCGATTGAACGTAAAAACAACGTTGTTCACCGATGCCAGGTAGTGGTCATCCATGCGGTGAACGATGCAGCGCCCGGGGCCTGACAGGTTGCTTTGGCCGGTGTTGATGGTATACGGAGGCTGGTTCTGTGTGTACACGTTCAGAAGCAGTTGTTTGCCGGAAGCGCCGCCATATACCTGCCCGCCCGATTGGGTTTGGTAGAGGTAGGAGCCTTTCCTTGGCAGCGTGATTGTATCCACGGCGGCATTTGAACCGGGCGAGACCCTGATCAGGTAGTAGGAGGAGGTGCCCAGCCAGATGGTATCTTTAGGGCCAATGTACATGGAGGTGATGACGTCCCTTTGAATGGTCCGGGTAAGCGTTTCGTTCGCAGCAATGGTGTGAATTTTCCCATCCGTATAGCTGAAATAGGAGAGTTTACCCAGGGAAGACTGGAACCAGATGTTGTGGTTTCGATCTTCATAAACGCCAAAAATGGTGTTGTCTGTCAGTCCGTTTTCGGTGGTGAAGTTCGTGAAATGATAACCATCGAACCAGCTTACCCCCATGTCTGTGGCAAACCACATATACCCTTTCGAATCCTGCAGCATGCCATACACCTCGGAGGAAGGCAGCCCGTCTTTCACATTGAAATTCCGGAACTGGTAGAATTGCGCAGCACCCGGGAGCGACCAGGCAAGAAAAACAACAAACCATAGGGCTATGAATGGCCTTCGATGGTTTGTCGCTAGATGTTTTACCCCCCTCGAATGGTCTGGCATGAAGGTGAATGATAAGCGATTTTGTCTGTACTTATGGTAGGGGGGCATCCCCTTGCGTCAGATCAAAATTACCGTTTTTATGAATAGAAATGTGTGTGACGGATGCTACTTGATAGCCCGGATGAAGGAGCAACCTTCGCCCACCGCATTCCAACATCAGGTATGATGATAAAAGGCACGGATTGCAAATCCGCACCAGCTACACGAACGTGAACGTACCCACCGGCAGGATATTTATTTGGATGAATGCCTGCCCAACATCCAACCGATCCCGAAGGTCAGGCGGTTCGGCTCGGACAGTTTGGCACCGCTTCCGGGAGAAAGTACCAACCCTTCGTAATGAGCATACAACATAAGCCGGTGAATGCGAAGTGCCGGTCCGACCTTATAACCGACCCCGTCTTTGCGAATGGAAAGGTTGTTGTTCAGGTCGTGGTCAACGGCGAATATGCGGTTGTAGGTGGGGCCGCCTTCAACGGACAGCGGTCCGAGCAGGTGAAGGCCTACCATCACCGGGAACTGAATACGGTGCAGGGTGATGTGGGCGTTGTTGTCGTTGTTCACCGTACCGGTACGGAACAGGTACAGGGCTTCGGGTTGCAGGTAAATGCCGTTCATGTCGAGCCGGTAGAACAGTCCGGCTTCCATGCCGGTGATCTGGTTGCCGCTGATGAAATCTTTGAACGAATCATATTGGAGGCGGATGTTTCCGTTGCCGGCACCGGCTTTGATGCCCAGGCCCGATTGGGCATTCACTGCAGTGAATGTGCCCAGCAACAGGATGAGGGATATATATCGGATTTGTCTCATGATACCATGCTTTTGTATATCCTAACGAAAAAATCGTTCCAATCTGTGTGAACGGGAGATGAAGAATGAAGGGTGGGATAGAAAGCGGTGTCGGATCCGGTGAGGTGTGGCGGATGCTTCGGGATGACCGGGCGAAGGTGAAACCTTTGCCCAACGCATTGCCGGATCAAACGTGGCGATGAAAAGGCACGGATTACAAATCCGCGCCAGCGGCTGGAATTGTCACATGATGTTGGTTTATATTCTTGTTATTGAAGCACAATGCCCTGTAGGACGATTTGTGTGCGGTTGGGAACGATATGGTGGGCAGCGTGGCGCGAAGGTGCCGTGCCTGATGGGATCGGGCAGGGCTGGCTGGTGCGGCAAACATCAGGCGCAGGGCATATATCGTTCTTGATTTTTTGGTTCTTTTTCATCAAGGAAAAACGAACAAAAAGAACAGAAGTGACATCGATCTGCCACCTGTCACTTAGCCGGTGGGTGAAAGTGGTGTGAGGTAGCGGATGCTACGGGATAGCCGGACGAAGGTACAACCTTCGCCCAACGGTTTGCTGAATCAGATGTGACGATGTAAGGCACGAATTGCAAATCCGCGCCAGCGCCACTAACATAAAACCGGCGACAACGACCCGCCACCTGCCCTCTAGCCGGGATAGCAGTGGAAAGGCACGCCTTGGCAGGGGTGGTGGCGATGGAGGCGGGACTTGCAACGGATAGCCCGACGGCAGTTGGAGAGAACGATAACCCGTCCGCTTCAGAAAGAATAGGAATAACTCACCCCGGTGATGAAAGACGTCCAGGGGTTCTTCACCTGCACTTCTTTGTTGATCATGTAAAACAGTTCTATGCTGCTGAACTTGTTCAACTCATAGTCGACTCCGCCGCGAAAGCGCACCTTGGTGACCCACTCGTCCATGCGGTAGAAGATTTCCGATTCGAGGTAGGGCGTGTACTTCTTTTCCAGGTTGTATTTCAGGGTGAGGCGGCTGCGCAGGTAGTTCTTTGCAACATCGCCTTTTTCGCGGCGGTTGATGTCGTTGTAGCTCGACTGGTACCTTTCTCTCAGGACCAGGCTGAGGGGTTTGAACTTGATCTTGTAGGACAGGTCAATGTAATAGCGATGACGTTGGCTGTAGTGGTTGTCGGGTTCCCGTTCCTGCCCGAAACGATAGAAAGCGGAAGCCTCCAGGCGGCGCATGAGCTTGTATGAGCCGCCGATTTCGGTGAAGGCAGATCCCAGTTCGGATACATTCTCGTTCCAGCGGAGGGCCTGGCCAAGCTCAACGGAAAACGATTGTGTGAGCTTCTTTTTCGCTGAAGCTTGTAACCAGAGTCCGGCGTCTTTCACCTGCGCATGGCAGATGACGGGGAGGACCAGCAGGCCGATAAAACAGGTTGCCAGCCGCCTATACCTCATAGTAATAAATGCGGATGACAGCGGTGTCCCGGAGAAAGTCGACGCGGTGCAGGGTGATGCGGTTGATCTTGAGTCCGGTCCGTTGTTCCAGGTCTTTGATGAGTTCTTCGCGGTGTTCGGGTTTGATCATGTCTATGTTCTCATACTGGATGACCTTGGACGCTTCCTTCTTGATGAGGATGTTGCTTTCCAGCAGGTAGGTGACACCAATGATGATTGCGTTCAGTAAGATGAACTCGTCTGCGCTTCCCTTGGTGACGGCGGTCAGCAGACCGATGGCGATGACCAGAAACAGGTAGGTCATGTCTTTCATGGAGATGCCTTCGGTTCGGTATCGCAACATGGAAAAGACGGCGAACAAGCCGAATGCGGCCCCCATGCTCATGTCTACCTTGTTGAGCAGGTAGGTGATCAGGAAGATGATCAGGTTGAAGATGAAGAACGTGAAGAAGTATTCCCGGTTGCGGTAGATGGGGTAGTAGATCAACCGAACCAGGACAAACACGGAGGCGAAATCCACGGCCAGCCTGACAAAAAATTTCTCCGACAATTTATTGAAGAGGGTGAAGGCCTCTCTGGTGTTATCTTCGTTCAGTAGTTCAACGAGTAGCATGTGCGAGTTTGTTTAATTGAGAGACCTTTAGCTTGAAATTGTTATGCTTGATGCCCTGGAAGAGGGCGATCACACCGAAACAATACTTGCTGACGGAGCCTTCCCTGATCTTGTATTTTTTCATGGCCCGGATGAAAGGGGAGGAGATGGAGTATTTCTCCTGCTTCACTTCTGCGATCACCAGGTTGTGTAGTTCGCGGGTGTCTTCGTCATTCCTGAATTGGAGATCGAGGTCGATGGTGACCCGTTCGGTGGAATGTTTACTGACCAGCGTAATCCGCGAGTAATTTACCCAGATCTTTGCTTCCAGTTCCTCAGCGGGTAAACTGGTTTTCTCCTTGAGCAGCACCTGCGCATGATCGGTGATCTTATCGTTGATCTGCGGTTGCTTCACCCGGTCTTTGATTGTACGGCCTTTGTTGTTTTTGAACTTCACCTCGAAGAAATTCAGTTCTGATTCCACATATTTCCGGAAGCGGATTTTGAACCGGTTCATTTTTCCCCGATGGTGGTTGTGGTACAGGTCGAATTCCGGGGTGTCGAAGTACAGCGACTCGTAGCGACTCACACGGTGGTGGTTCACTTCCAAGACCTGGTATTCGTCGCGAAGTTGGTCAAGGATGCCTGCCAGACGCGACAGCGGAAACACGAACTTGGTGTCTACACGGTTCATCAGCTTCACCCGGTCCATTTCTTCAAGAGAAACAGGATCAAATGTGTTCAGTATGTCATGCAGCTGCTTCATGAATCAGTATTCATACCTGTACTTCCGGGTTTGTTTCAGGGTGCCGTTTCCGTCGTATGTTTTCTTCTCGGTTTTCATGCCGTACTTGTCATACGTAAAAACAACTTTTTTGATCACCTTTCCTTCTGAATCATACGTCGTCTCCTGGGTTTTCTCTCCCATGGCGTTGTACGAGAATCCGGTTTTTTTCACCACGTTGCCCTTCCCGTCGTAGACCGTTTCCAGCTTGGGATCCTTCCCGTTGTATTCGGTGGTTTTGCGTTCTGCAACGGCGCCGGTTTCATCGTAGGTCACCTCCTCCACCTCGTCGTTGTTCTTGTTGTACTTGTGAGCTTTCTTCTCCTTCAGGCTGCCGTCTTTTGCGTATTCTTCCTTGGCGGTGACATTGGCGTTGGCATCGTATTTCTTAAACGACTCCGTGTGCTCTTTGTCCGTGCCGGCATCCACCACGGTAACGGTCACCGACCGGATGTGCAGTTTCTTCACATCCTTCTTGCTTTGTGCAAACACGTGACCGAAGGAACAGCAAGAAAGTGCGATGCAGAGATATAGGTATATGTAGCGCATGGTCCGGAGGGTATTAGTCAAAGATCACCAGGGTTCCCGCATCCGCCTGTTCTTTGTTTTCGGAGATGGTGACTTGCACCTGCACCGATGTGGTGAGGGAGGGGGAAGTCAGCGTGCTGTCTTTGGAGTACACATAAATGGTGTACTTGCCTTTTCGCAGGTATTTGAATTCGAACCGGCCGTCGGGAGAGGCCCTGAGCCTGTCGCTGTAACTGATGTCATCTCCGTAAATGATATACACATCCTCGTCTGCGCCGGGATATTCTCCATTCAGTACTGTGAAGCTGGGGTTGTAATCTTTCACCCAGATCATTCCTTTGATGCTGGCATTGCCTCCTTCACCCGCTTCCTTGGAACAGGCGGCAAAAAGTGAGGCCAGGAGTGCCAGCAGGGTGATGGATCGTATGTGGTTCTTTTTCATGGATTGTATGTGTATCAAATTGGGTACTCCGAAGGTTATTTCATCACCACCAGTTTCAATGCCCGTGATTCATTTACGCGCACAAAGTAGATGCCGTTTGATAAGGTACGGATATCAACCGTTTCGGTAGAAGTACCGGTTGTTTTTTCCAGCACCTGTTCTCCCAGGTGGTTGTAGATGCGGATGGTGCGCAGGTCGCGCCCGTCCTCAAAATTCAAGCGGATGGTGGAGCCGGCAGGATTCGGATAACATTGAAAGGTGATGGCGGCCAGGTCTTCCACAGAGGAAGTCTTGCAGTTCGAATACCCATGACTTGTGTACGGCAATACCACAACCGGACCGGTACCGTTGGGGCATCGGCCTTCCGATACATCCGGCTGTTGGGGTCCGTAACTGAGGCTGTCGATGATGGTGCCCGTGACCGATGACAGGATCAGGTGCTCACCTTCCGTGGCCAGTTTGAAATTGGCATGCAGGTAGTTTGGGATAGAAACATCTTCATCGGCCCAGATGATGAGGTAGTCTTTCGGAGCGATGGTGGTACCCTGGGGAAAGGCGAACTTCTTAGGGTTCTCAATATCATCGCTCAGGTACAACCCAAACAGGTCCACCGCGGAAGAGGTGGTGTTGTACAGTTCGATCCAGTCTTCACGGTCACCCGACTCGTCTTTCTCGCCACTTTGGTTGGAGGCGAGGTATTCGTTGATGGTCACATCGCCCGGATGGCTCACATCGATGTGGGCGGTGAGGGTGTAGAATTCATGTTCGGCACGTTCAGGTGAGAAAATACCCGCATCATTGTTCTCGGCGTAGATGTAGTACTGGGCCTGCAGCGATTGCATGTTGAAAGACGCACCATATATGCTGTCGCCGGCTGTGCCGTCGTTGTGGGCGCCGTCGTCATACATCTCCACGCGTGTGAACCGGTCGGTCAGACTATGGCGATAGCCCAGGTATACTGCAGTGCCGCCAGATACCCTGGCGGTGATGGTCACCTGGCTGTTCAGGTCCGGGGCGGAGCTGCTAGCTTGTATGGATGTTACCCCAGGAGGAACGGCCTTGAATTCCGTGGTGGATTGCAGGTAGGTGACCCTGGCGTTCATCAGGTTGCCGATGCCCGGAATGGTGAGGCTGCCGTTGGCCACGTCGGCCGTCATGCCATTCTGAAAATCGCTGTATGAATAAAACTTGTTGGAGTCGGATTGCACGGAGGCATCGATCGTGGTTTGCATCTGTGCCGCCATCGATTCGTACGTGCTGTTGGCGAAGAACTCATTTGCGATGGTGCGGGCATGCGCGATGTACATACGCTTGTACATCGGGATGGCCAGCAGGTTTTTGATCAGCGGCCAGTAAGTGTCGGTAGCGTGCAGCGTCAGGGGCAACTGCTGCATGTTGGTGGGGGAGAGGGTGCCCAGGCTGCTGTTACCGCTGCCTGCAAAGGCAAATCCGCCGAACGACATGTTCAGGTCCCACACGATGGGATTGAAGCGGCCGGTCGCATCCTTGTATATGTAATAGTTCTGGCAGAAGGCGCCGCTGTAGCTGTCGAGGTTCACCAGGAGGTTGTCGAAGGCCAGCATCCACAGGGCCCGGTCGATGTCGAGCACGTTGTCGATGGCGTTCGGCACATTGGTGACGGTATCGCAGAGGTTTACCAGTTCATTCCATCCGAAATCCGACTTCAGCTCATAAAAATTAAAATACTGTGAGCTGTCCGCCGACAGGTACCTCAGGCTGGCCTTGGTGGCCGGCGTGGGGTTTACGATGGGGTTGCATTTGACGAATGCATTCGAAGACGAGTAGAAGTGCGACGACAGGAATTGTTTGTTGATGCTCTCATCATTGGAATACACACCGATGTACCGGCCGTTGATGTAGAGTTCCGCAAAGTTCGACCGCGGGCAATCCATGTAATTCCCCAGCACGGCATACGACAACACCTCCCGGATCATGGAGGGGTCGGCGTAACCGTTCCCCAGCTTGATGTCCTTGATCCCCTGGTACGACTGGTTCTTGTAGGTGTCCAGCTCTATGTGGAGGGGATTTTTGATGTAGGTGGAATCGTACGAACTGTTGCCTTTGTACTTCACACCCACACTGTCTAACAGCGTTCCGTTGATGCGGATGGAATCGGCCATGGTGTACCCTTCGTTTCCGTACTTGGCGGTGTCCATGGCGAGATCCCAGTCGGGTTGTGAAAAGAACACTTCTATCTTTTGAAGCGTGTTCAGGTCATACAGATCGGTTTGCGCTTCAGATGAAAGAAAAAAGAAAACCAACAACACCAGGCTCGATACCCTTCTCATGCTTCACTTATTCAATGATGAGTTTTTCTGCGGAAAATGAATGGTCGTCGTACAGCACGTGGATGAAGTAGGTGCCGGCGCTCAATCCTTCGGCATCCACCCTGAATGTGTCTCCATCCACCTCGGCATACCTGCTTGACACACGGCCGAGCGCGTCTGTGATCACGACGGATTTGTTACCGGCCTTGTTCATGAACGACAAGGTAAAGGCACCGTGTGTGGGGTTCGGGTACACCTTGATGGGATGGGCCCGCAGCAGATCACGGATGCCGCTGGTGCTGCAATCGCTGCAGCCGGCAAAGCACACCACGGGTAAAACCGAGTCGGCCGACAGGGTGATGGCGCGGTTTGAATTGGTGGCACATGCGCCGGGAACGGTCTCGGCCATGGATGTCATCTCACCATTGTAGTATTTGTATTCGTAGGTGCCGGATGTCACATAGCAGATCTTTTCATGCACATCTGCAGGTGCGGCATCGAAGTGGTAGAGGAAGTCGCTTTGGGTGTCCCAGGATTGGAAGTCGCCGGCCACGTGTGCGCCATCCGCATCCACGGTTTCTTTTTGCATATCCACCTGGAAGCGGAGCAGCAATTGGCCCTCGGGTGCATTTGAGGCGAAGACGATGTTGCCTATGAAGGTGGTGTCATCGGCGAGGGAGTCCACGTACAACCAACGGTTGTCGTTGAAGTCGTAACCCACCCGTGAGGGTTCGGGCACGAATTCGGCTTCGTAGAACTGGTCACCGTTCAGAAACTTGTACTCATACTTTTGGAAGGCGGGGATGTCTACAACGATGCTGTAGATACCGCTGCTGTCTTCCTCGGTGAGGGGGGTGCATTCTGCGCACCAGTCGCTCGCGTATCCTGCCGCCACCTGGAAGTCGCCGGAGATATGCACACCGGTGGTATTCACAATCTCGTTGCGCATGTCCACCGCAAACTTCACTTTCTTCGCAAACAGGGAGCCTGTAAGTCCGACCAACAGGCATAGCATCGTACTGAATCGTTTCATAGGCGGGTGTTATTTCAGGCAGCGGAGGGCGATCACCCTCCGCTGCCTGGTGGAGAAGATTATCTGGTTAATACAATTCTTTGTTGAACAGGCTGTGCATGTTCCGGCCGGATGATGATGGTGTACACACCGTTCTCGTATTCCGACATATCCACCTGGTAGAGGTTCTTGTTTTGCAGAACGGTTCTGCCGGCGGCATCCATCACATACAGGTCAAAGCGTTTGCCGGTCATTCCGGCATCTTTGATGTGTACAAGGCCTGTGGTGGGATTGGGGTAGATGTTGAAGTTCACTGTTTCTTCCGGCATATCCAGGCCGGTGACCAGGAAGTTGTAGCCGGTTGAATAGCTGTAGATGCAGCCGTTGGCATCCAGCACCCGCACCAGGTAAATTCCGTTTTCGGCCGGGGTATAGGTTTGGTTGGTGGCACCATTGATGGGTTGTCCGTTCAGGTACCATTGGTAGGCGGTTCCGGATGTGCTGCTCAGTGTGGCACCGTTCAGCGTGATCTGCGGAATGGTGGGTACGCTGCTGCTGACATAACACTCCGAGTAGCGCTGTGCCTGCGGAACGGTTCCGCTTACTGTTTTTGACCAGATGGTGGTACCGTTGGGATCCACTTCATAGATGAGGCCTGAAGTAGCCATGCACACCTGCATGTTGCCGTTGGGCAGCTGCACGGAGTTGGCCATGTTGCTGCTGTAACCGTTACAGGCGTGCCGTTCGGTGTAGGTGGTCGGACTGTAAGCGGAGCCGAGGGTGATGTCATAGTTGTAGCCGTTCAGGGGAACGTCGATCTGGTCTACGGAAGACTTGGAAGATGACACGCCCCTGTTGTTGAATCCTACGAGGCGTCCGGCATTGGGCACGAACTCGGGAATCCAGTGGGCATCGTGGGTCACGTCGAGTGCTGTTGATCCGGAAGCGCCGTACGATGACGGGTTGCCATAGCGGTAGAGGAAATCCCCGCCTTTACCGGCGTTGCCGCCGCTGTGTGAGGCTGCTTCGGAGGTGGTGGTGCTGTGGTCGATGATGAACCACATGTCCTGGTTGTGTGAGCTGAGGGCGATCTGATCAAGTACGGGATTGTAGTCGATGCCGTTCATGTGAAACCAGTCTTTACTGATGGAGAAGTTCACGTTCATTAATTCAGGGTGGTTCACAATGGAGCTTTGGTAATTGGGTTTGTTGGCATCCACATTTTGCAGGATGTGGTCCCAAAGGCGCCATTCCCATACCACGTTGCCGGTGGTGGCGCCGGTGGGTTGCACTTCCATGATCTTTTCACTCCATACGCTGCCGTTGTAGGTACAGCCGGCTGCGGCCACATCGGTGGAGGAGATCACGTCATAGGAAATCAGGAGTACGTTGCCGTTCGGCAGCGGACAGAAATCGTGATGGAGGCAGTAGGTGGAAGAGGAGTATGTGAAGTCCCACAGCACCGTTCCGTTCCAATCTACTTTTTGCACGCGGCCGGTCATGCCACCTCCATTGAGTGAATTGGAGTTGGTCAGTGAGCGCCACAGGATACCGCCGGGCATCAGGTAAATGGAATACCCGGTCTGGTCGGATGAGTTGTGGTTCCATGTATGGTAGGTGGTACCTGCGGTATCAATCAGGTAGGTGGTGGAAGACCTTTGCACGCTATACAGGATATAGCCTGGATATTGCTGTGCTTTTGAGTCGGAAGATGCGAAAAGAAAGGCAATGCAGGCGATGCCCAAAAGTAGTTTTCGGTTCATAGGGGTTCGGTTTAAGTTCATTAATACGTAAGCTCCTGATCTGATTCCGGAGGATTCGGACCAGGCGGATGGATGCGACCGGTTCGGACACACGCCACCCATTTCCACAGCGCCAGTTCCAATTTCCACAGCGCCAGTTCCAATAAGATACAAAATGTTAACAGAAGTTTAATTTGGGGTGGCCGAAAAATGAAGGGCGGATATGCCAACGTCGCGGAATGCCCGTTGGGGCATCAAATTCACCCGATGGGGTTTTCGTATCACCCGATGATTTTTTTGCTGTATGCTGTATGCTGTTGCCGTATGCTTGCCCGCCGTAGCCTTGGCGAAGGAGGGCTGTATGCTCACTTCCTTCTCTTCTCCATTTCCTCCGCGATCACCCTCCCTGCCTCATCCTGTTGTTTCAGCATGGAGATGATGTGTTCATAGCTTTCGGGGTCACGATCCTGGCTCAGCTTGAACACCGTGTCCAGTTTGGTGATCTCGATTTCGAACGCCACGATGGCTTTCAGCAGCTTTTGTCTGTAGTCGGCGGGCAGGTTGCTGTACACGGTGGGGGATTGTTCGTTGCCACCTTCGAAGTGCAGCGAGGTGAGTTGGAGCACTTCTTCCAATGCGGTCTCATCCAGGAAGCGGATGGTTCCGCCGGCGTGTACGCTCATGTAGTTCCAGGTGGAAGGGGTGTGCGGGTTGCTGTACCACGAACCGCTCACATAGGTGTGATGCCCTGAAAAAACAACCAGCACGTGGGGGTTGTTCGTGAAAGCCAGGTGGTGATCGGTTTTTTTCATCATGTGTCCACGGAGGATTTGTCGCCCGTTGTGTGTTTCGATGAACATGGGGATCTGCGTGGCGATGGGCCGGTTGTTGGCATCGCACCCCGAGATGTAGGCAAATGGGTACCTGGCGATGAAGTCAACAACGACTTTGGGGTCGTTTTCTTTGTGGTAAGGCAGGTTATACATAATCAGGCGCCGGGTTAGCAACGGCATGCCCAAGATAGCACATTGCCTGTTCAAAGGCCGGATGCATACGGTTTGTTACTCTTGCAGTATGCTGTATGCTCTTGCAGTATGCTTATTCCCTCAGAATCTTCTCCATCTTCCTTCCTTTCGCCAGTTCATCCACCAGCTTATCCATGTACCGGATCTTTTGCATGAGCGGCTCTTCGATCTCTTCCACGCGATAGCCGCAGATCACACCGGTGATTTTGGACGCGTTGGGGTTCATGCGGGGTGCTTGTGCGAAGAAATCCTCGAAGTTGGTTTTGTTGAGGATCTGTTGTTGGAGGGACGTGGCGTCGTACCCGGTGAGCCAGCAGATGACGGTATCCACTTCTTCCTTGGTGCGTCCTTTCCGCTCCGCTTTGTTCACGTAATGCGGGTACACGCTGGCAAAGGACATTTTAAAGACGCGTTCGTTGTTCATGACTATTTCTTTATAAGGCCAGGTTCAAGAGATACCGGTGCACGAAATATAGGGAAGTTCCCACAAAAAAGGCGACCGATATTCGATCGCCTTTTTGATTTGGAAAGTAAGAGATGTGGTTCGCCTAGCGATTCAGAATCAGGCGTTGCACCTTCTCTTCTCCTGTGAGTGTTTTAACCTTGATCAGGTACAGGCCTTGTTTCATGCCCGTCAGATCCAAGGTTGATTGCCGGCCGTTCAGATCAAGTTGCTTGACGATCTTCCCTGTGATATCCATCACTTGTACTTGTGCCATTTGGTCATCACCGGTCAGTTCCATGTTGAAGATACCGGATGAAGGATTGGGATGAACATTCAGCTGAACAGCACTTTCAGCTGTGCTGATGCCGTCTGTTTTGCCTGAAGCATCCAGGTCCAGTGACAGGTCCCATGTACGCAGTTGCAATTGCTCGTCTGCATTGGTATATGCCGTAACAAAATACTGATCATACAGAATGGAGCTGGTTGACAATTGACAGGTACGTAACTGTTTGGCATATTCTCCGGATAACAATAGGTTTCCGGCAAGGTCAACCGAACTGGAATTGGTGTTGTAAACACTGATCCTTATACCTTTTAGCCATTCTCTGTCTACCGTCACAAACCGGCCGTTGGAACCTGAGCCTTGCGCGATCACCGCATTATCCGGGGCGGGAGCTCCTTCAAGATCGGAATAGAGTTCTCCGGAATCAGCTTGCCTGAGCACCGAACCTGATGAGTAAACATTCCAGCGGATGGATTTCAGTTTTCCGTTGCTCTGACGAACAGTTGTCATGACTGCCAGTTGGTTGAGACGTGTAACGCTCACCGAGCTTATCGAATAAGCGCCATTTACATAAACGACAGTAGGTGTTCCGGAACTGCTGATGGTCACGCCCAAAACAACCAGGTTTGATGTGGCATCATCCCCGTAGCAAACAACCATTTTTGAAGGATTCACAGCAACACCGGTCAAGCTATATCCCACGTTATTAGCTGCGAAGGAAGTTTGCCCTACCTGCTGCAGATTGCCAGAGCTGGTCACGTCGTACACCGTGATATCAAGGTCAAACCCTGTTGATGATTTCGATAGAACGGCAAAGCGATCATCATCCACTTTCAGAATATTATATTCTTTTTTGGCACCGAAGGAGATGCTTCCCCTGCGAATGATGTATCCGGCAGAGCTGATATCCCATACTTCAATGAGTTTGTTGTTGTATGTGGTTGACCACGTCCCGCTTATTGTAACAATCCGCGACTCGGACAGTACAGCGGCTTTGACCACTTCAATTTCAGGACCAGGGGAGGTTTGCGTATCCCACAGGCTGATGTTTGTTGCTCCTGTGGTGATGTTCCAGGTTGACAGGGAGAGCTTGTTGTTAACGTTTCGGTAGGGCGTAACTACCCGTTCGGAATTGAGGCGCAACACGTCAAGCTGTTTCCCATATGCATAAATGTTATCTTCTGTTGTACTTACAATGCCGCCAAGTGCACTTCCCTTCGGGTTGATGTTTACATCCTGTGCGTAGGTGGTGGCCATTGCCATTGCGGAGATGGTCACTGCCAACAGAAAGCGTTTGTTCAGGCATTCCTCAACCCTACTGGCGGGCCTGGAGTTTTTGTAAAATAGTTTCATGGTGGTGTGTGTTGGTTTGTGTGGGTATTCGATGAATATCGCGGCCCATCAAAACTACCGTGAACAGGTGCTTCTTCGCGCCACAAATGTATGAACCGGTGGTTTGGATTCATCAGTGGCATGTGAGGGTTATTCTGGAGGTGGGTGTTGAAAAGCCGCATGCGGCAGGTGCCTTCCACCATACCATCAAACGGAGTGGGGTTAAATGGCAAAACGCAGCACGCCCAGCAGAAGCAAAACACCGATGGATACAAGTATCATCAGGCGCAGTTCCACACGCAGGTTTTTCAGAAGCGGGAGTTGTGATGTAGCATCATCGAGCCAGGACAGGCTGTTGTATGGCTGCAGGTCTTCTTCTGTCAGGTAGCCGCCTTCTTTCAGAATGTCAACGGCCTTTTGCAGGTTCGTTTGCTTTACCTGAAGTTTCACCCCGCCGATGGCCTGGGAATACATGGGGTTGACTTGTGCAGTCAGCTCGTCCAGCGTACGGCATTCAATTCCTTCGGCCTCGAGCAACATCCGTGGCATGACAAGTTCCGTCGGGTAGTTGACAGTAATGATGGTGATGAAGCGGTTCAACTATTCAGGATCAAAAGCCACCATCCATTCAATGCCGTACTTGTCCCTGAACATACCAAAACAGGAACCGCCGGGGCTTTCTTCCATGGGTATTTCAACCTGTCCGCCTGCCGAAAGTCCGTTGAATAATCGGACGGCTTCTTCTTTGCTTTCCGCGGTGATGGAAATTTTGCTTCGGTTTTCGTTTTCATTCGTTCGCCCCATCATTTCCGGAACATCATTGGCCAACAAAAAGTTTTTTCCAATGGGCAAGGCAATGTGCATGATCTTGTTTGCCTCATGTTCCGGTACCTGGAATTCCGGACCTGCCAGGTCTTTGAACCGGACGATTTTCGCGAACGCTCCGCCGAAAACGGATTGGTAAAAGGTAAATGCTTCCTCGGTATTTCCATTGAAGTTAATGTGGGGATTGATCTGTGCCATTGTGTTTGTTGGTTGTTGATGTAATACCAATTCTTGAGTGGTGCCGGTCGGTAAGCGGCGCTGTGGAATGACTACCAGCTCGCGTAAGTGCGCATTGCGGTCATGCGTATACGTTTGCTCTTACCGAATCTTGCCCCTCAATTTCGTTGAAAATGTAAGTAAAAAAGCGGAAAGGGATATGGGAATTTTATGATTTGGTTTAGTGGTGATGAGGTTCTGGCCCGTACCATTGTTCTGATGTTAATAAGTATTTGATTCCACCATGGATTTACGCTCTCCGAAATTCTATTTTTGTTCGGAGAGATGGGAGCGAAATACTCGGACATACGCAGGAAGCTCAACCTTCCTGAACTTAACGGAACCCCCAACGGTTCTGCTTACCTTACGCATTACTGGCAGGGAAATAATGAACGTATCAGGAGTTATTTCAAGGACGAAGCCCTGGAATATCTGGAGACAATTGTGGAAGACCCGGCGTTCAATTACGAACTGCCGCTTGAATATGACGTTCCGTTTCCTCCTCCAGCACGACCTTCCTTTACATTCATCGACCTGTTCGCGGGGATAGGTGGGTTTCGTATTGCATTTCAGGAAATGAACGGTAAATGTGTATTCAGTTCGGAATGGGATAAGTACTCTCAAAAAACCTATGAAGCCAACTTTGGTGAAATACCGTTCGGTGACATCACCAAAATTGACGAGAACAAGATACCAGAGCACGACATCCTTTGCGGTGGTTTTCCCTGTCAGCCGTTCAGTATTGCCGGGGTATCCAAAAAGAACAGCCTGGGCCGGAAGCATGGATTCGAGGACGAAACCCAAGGAACTTTATTCTTCGACATCAAGCGTATTATTAAGTCCCGGAAACCAAAGGCATTTCTCCTGGAGAATGTAAAGAACCTTCGGGCGCACGATAAAGGCAGAACCTTCGAAGTAATTGAACGGAATCTGAGAAATCTGGGGTACATGGTATTCAGTCAGGTGCTGGATGCGAAATACTACGTTCCTCAGCATAGAGAACGAATCTTTATAGTAGGTTTCAGCAAGGAACATTTCCCCAAAAACCTCGTGTATAAGTTCCCGGAGCGGCCTGCTGAGCAGCCGCTATTCAAAGAAATTCTTGAACGAAATCCCAGTGAGAAGTACACACTGTCTGATCATTTGTGGAACTATCTCCAGGATTACGCAGCTAAACACAAGGCAAAAGGAAACGGATTCGGATTCGGACTGACTGACCTTAATGGTGTTGCCCGGACTTTGAGCGCCCGGTATCACAAAGATGGTTCAGAAATCCTGATCCCACAGAGAAACGGAAGTAACCCTCGTAGGCTGACTCCGGAAGAATGCAAAAGGTTGATGGGATACCCGGATCAGTTCAGAATCCACGATACAGGCGTTTCGGATACACAGCTTTACCGGCAGTTTGGAAATTCAGTCGTTGTACCGGTAGTACATGCTGTTGCTGCAAGCATACTGGATGTTTTCCGTCAATATGAAAGACAGGAGGAACGCCAGAAGCAAAGGGAAGCTCTACTGAATGGTAGGCCGTCAACGACACAGGCCATCAGCGCACGATCTTCTGAATAAGCTTTTTGAGGGTAATATCTCTTTTCTTCTTCATCAGATCACATTCCCACACGGTAATGATTTTCCAACCACTTCTTTTTAGCTGAGTGCAGCTTTCAGCGTCCTTGGCCTTGTTGCGGTTGATTTTGTCCAGCCACCACTGGGTACGAGTCTTCGGAACAACAAAGTACCTGCACCCGTCATGACCATGCCAGAAACAGCCATGAATAAAGATTACTGTGTTGTGTTTTTTCAGGATGATATCAGGCTTTCCAGGCAGGAGCTTATCGTGTAACCGGTAACGGAAACCGTTTGCATGAAGAAACCGGCGTACGAGCATTTCGGGTTTTGTGTCCTTGCCCCTGATCCGGCTCATGTTGTATGAGCGTACTTCAGGTTCATGAACATCAGTCATCAGATTTGTTGTTGTTTTTCCCGAACTACATCAATAAAATCAGAAAGTGTTATCAGGTGCGCACGTTGTTCTTCGGTGTACGTTTCCATAAGTGGTTGCGGAAGCACAAGCTGTAGATTTTGGGCAATCATTTCATCCGTTTGGTTTCTGCTTATAGCAGGTTCCAGTGTAATCAGATGTTTGTTGTTAATCCGGTCAGCTTCAGCCAAAACCTGCCGCCACCGTTCTTTTGCAGAAGTTTTTACGCCAAGCATGGTCAGCAACTGCGCAGTAAAATCTGCATTGTGATAATGGTCTATACCGGGAAAAAGAAAATCAGGCTTATTATTCCGTTCTGTTTTTGCACCCTTTGCATATTGAATTCCACTGGCATCAAAGATATGCGCCAAATGATTCTCAAAAGCAAAACCTGCTCTTGATTTTCTTCTATTCTGAACGCTTAAAGAGAAGGAAATAAATTCATCCACATCGGTTCCCTGTGCACCGAAACCCTGTTGCAATTTTTTGGCCACTATGTGCTTTTCGAGCGTTTTAAAAAGCAGTTCTTCCCGTTCTAGCCAAGCCATCAGGGTATCGTCAGGTTCTTCAATAGGAGATACGTCTGTTAGTGTCGAGCGTGCATAAGCAGAAAACTGGGCAGTTGTTGGGAAGCCCACACCAAACAAGTTTATTAGCTGTTCAAGAAAATCGGGCGCAGTGTCAGGCACTTCAAAGCCCAGTGATGTAATAATGTATTGCCCTGCGAAGTTCAGTTGTGTATCTGCTCCGGTAAAGTCACGAATAACAAATTTTGAACCCGCTTCCTCAAGACCGAAAAGCCATAGTAGCTGCTGCTCGGATGTGGAACCTTGCGGGGCAACAATTACTGCCAGTTTGTTTTCACCGGTTTGTCCAATTACGACCAGGTCACCGGCAACCGCTATATCAATGACTGGATTAGTAGAATAGTAAAGTCGATATTCGGTTCTTGAGGGGTGATTCTCTCGGGCATCGTACCATGTTAGTGTTCCGGATTCTTTAATAATTTGTTCTTCGTCATCAGTCAGGTAAATAAAATGTCCCTGAAAGTTGATTCTCTCTGAACCGAAGATTTCCCTAAACCCGGATATACCATTGAATTCATGTTGATTGGAAACATCCGGAGCTACTTCAACATCACTAAGTCTTTTTGCTCCGATTCCAGTGAAATATTGTGATAATGGACTTGGCATAATTGATTACAAATGTACTTTTTCAAACGAATAAATTCTAATTGTCTGCAGATAGAGGAGCAAGCGATTTTGCAGGTTTACCGGAGGTCATGCAGAAATTGCTTCCCACAAAACTTACACGATTTCACCCTTCAATTACCCTGAAAATGTAAGCTAAAAAACCGGAAAACGACAAAAGAAAACACCCTCACTTTCCCTCCGTTCTGAAAAAACGGCACTCCCAAAAATCAGCATACGGCATACAGCAACAGCATACAGGGTAAAACAACCAGTGCAGGAAGGCTTACGCAACGCACTGTATGCTCTTGCCCTTGCTCTTGCTCATTCCAGGATTGCTCCCTCCGGTCGCGGACCTCAAAGGGGGAGCTTTACAAGCAAACCCCAACCCTTGCTGCGCCGGGTTGTTTTTTTGTTTTCAAGCCTTGCTTACAAGCAAGCTTGACGCAGGCCTTGAAAACAAAAAACCCAAACCTGAAAAAGGTTTGGGTTTCCTAGTAGCGGGGACAGGACTCGAACCTGTGACCTTCGGGTTATGAGCCCGACGAGCTACCAACTGCTCCACCCCGCAATGTATTTTAAACAGATCAGCGAGCTATCAACTGCTCCACTTTTACCCGCCGTAGCCTTGGCGAAGGTGGGCCCGCATCTGTATTCAAGATCTTAAGAACGAATCCTTACCGGATGATACTTCGAGAAAACTGTTTTCCGAAGTGGGTGCAAAGTAACACAAAATTAAAGACACGTCAAAATACACAACGCATTTAGAGCGGTGTACGCCCGGCATTGACGGAACGGCGCAGGTTTGAGGTGAACTCACCGAAGTCGGTTTGGATGATGCCTTTCTGACGGAGCTTCTTCATGATCTCTTCCGGCGTGCCCACGTCCGTAATACGGCATTGGTTCCGCGGATTTGCGGTGGAGAGGTTTCTTATGTCATGCGCATCTACCAGCCCGAGGCGTCCGTCATTCATCACCAGCACCACGATGGATGGATACACCTTGGTCAGTTTCATGCGATGCACGTCATTGGGCACCACGCCCCTCGGGAAAAGGTACAGTGTGTACGATTTGCGGATGGGCAGTTCATCGTTTCCGGGAGATACGTATTGTGTCACGTATTCTTCCTGTCCTTTCAATACCTGGTCGCAATTCCACAGTCCCAACCGGTCGGCGGAAAACGTTCTGCGTACCAGGTAGTCGGTCTCAAGGGCGGTGCCCCTGTTCTTTTCACTCAGGATCTCTGCCACATTCGGTCCGGGTACAATGCCTGCCTTGGCGCCCTTGTAATCGCGGTAGAGGTCCCCACAGGTTTTGTCGGCATAGGGTCCATCCAGCGAGGGGAACAAACGCACCGATACCTGGCTGGCAATCTCGCTCCTGGATGAATCCGGTTCCAGGCCGTTGTTCTTTTTCAGGAAAACCAGGGTGAGGTAATCCGTGGGGACGGACACATCATAGGTCACCTCCACATAGTCCCAGAACCGGTAGATGTAGTTGCCACCTTTGAAATCATTGGCCAGCAGAGATTCGAAGAATTCCAGGTCCTGTCCGGGTTCCTGCACCGATTGGTCGTAATGCCATGCCAGTCCGCGCAGCGCAGCAAAACCCCGGTTGCGCCATTCGATGTTGGTGAAGGTGAAGTCGTAGGATTTTCCCGCTTTGGAATGCCCCTTCTTTTTGAACCGTTTGATCACGGGTTTGTAGTTCACCAGGTTCTGCACGCCGATCCCCAGGGCCGAATCCGCTTCCAGAGGAGTGATGGTACTTGCCGTTGCGGCATCCGTCCGCACATCTCCGCGTTCATTCGTCCGGTCGGAGGTTTTGGTTGTCACCGGTTCTTCGGTGTTTTCAAATACCGTTACGTTGTCTTTGCCTTCAAGCGTCCACAGGCTGCGCTGCTCATCGAGGTGGTACAGGTTGAATGCGGTTTCGCTTTGATCCGATACCAT
Organism: Flavobacteriales bacterium; assembly: GCA_020635855.1. Classification (NCBI taxonomy): domain Bacteria; kingdom Pseudomonadati; phylum Bacteroidota; class Flavobacteriia; order Flavobacteriales; species Flavobacteriales bacterium. The sequence continues at coordinate 74,135 of JACJYZ010000003.1, forward strand.
GTCCACTTCAATGGCTTTTCCAGGTAGCATCTGCAAGGGGTTGTCATTCATGTCGAATGCGCGGATCTCCATCATGCCCGCTGATACCAGGGACATCCGCTCACCCAGGGTGTCGTACTCCATGGGTACACCACCGGCAAACACCGATAGGGCATCGTGGAATTCACGGTACTTTAAAACCACCTTGCCGTCATAGACGCGGGATGAAGCATCCAGGAACGCACCTGCAGGAATGTGCAATACCGTGCCCGTGCTGTGTGTGATCTCTGCGCCTTTGCTTGCCTCCAGGGTATAGGAACCGAACGGCACGTCCCATGCTGAAACGGGTGGCTTGAGACAGGCCGGAATGCTTTCGGCAGAGGAGTCAACCATGGCAACTACCGCCTTATCTGTAGGCAGGGTTTCAGGTGTACGATGCATTTGGGTGATCAGCAAAACGACCCCTGCGCTCAGCGCCAATCCGCCCAACACAACTTTGGCCAGGGATGAAAGGCCTTTTCCTTTCGGGGTGCCTGCTTGACCCTGGGCCATGGTCCGGTTCACCAGCGAATCAAAATTCATGGTTGAATCCACATCCGCTTTGCCCGGCATTTTTCTGTTCCTGATGATTTTATTCATGACGGTTGTTTCGTTGTTAGTTTGGCGCATTCTTTCCGTATGCGCTGCAGGATCCGTTGCATTTTCATTTTCACTGCGGCTTCGGTGGTTCCCAGGATATCTGCTATTTCTTTGAAGGGACGTTCCTCGAAGTACCGCATCTCAATCAGCCACGTGGCTTCCCCATTCAGGCTTTTGATGATCTGAAGCATGGCATACATCCTGTCATCTGCTTCTGACCCCGCTTCTGCAGCCAGGGTCACCAACCGGCTGTCGTCGTCAATGCTGATGATGCGGTGCCGGCTCTTCTTCCTGAAATTTGTATTCATTTCGTTCAGGGCGATCCTGTACAGCCATGCGGAGAATGGTAGTCCGCGGTCCTTGTATTGGTGGATCCGGGTCATCGCTTTATAAAACACTTCCGCCGTTACATCGGTGGCTGTTTCCATGGCATCGCAGCGACGAAACACAAACCGGAAGATGGCATCGTAGTATTTTCTGTAAAGGGGCTCAAAGTTCCGGATGTCTTCACGCGCGGCGGCAACAAGGTGGCTTTCAGCTTCGATGTCGACAGCGGTCATGTGGTATTTGGCAGTGAGCGTCATGGTGGCTTTCATGTTACCCTAATGTCGCAGGAAGAAAAAGGTAACGCTGAAGGCAAAATACCGGTATAAGTCCGGTATTTTATCTGGCACACCGGATTTTTATGTGAATCCGGCTAAAAACCCTTGTAAAACGTAACAATCCGCGTAAATCACGTACAAATCCGTAAACACATTCCGCTAGACACCTGCGGAGTGTTGGAAGACCCGAAGATGAAAAGTTTGCGTCCATAGATATCGTTATGTGTAAAAAATACCTTTTATCCCTCCTTTCGTGTTTTGTCGGATTCGGAGCGTTGTACGCGCAAACCGGCCCCGGAGGTGTTGGTGATGCATCAACGAACATCGTTTGGCTGAGGGCCGACGATCTCTCTGCCAGCCCCGTGTCTGCCTGGTCAGATCAGTCGGGCAATGGCAATGACATGTCGCAGGGCAATGCCACCTATCAACCCACATGGGTGGATGGGGTTTTGAATGGCAAACCCGTGCTGCGCTTCGACGGTGCCAATGATGATCTGGATGGGCCCGCTACCAATACCCTTCTTGGCGGAGGCATAGATGACATTACCATCATCACTGTTTTTCGTACTTCCTCCTCTTCCAAGGGGTACCTTTCGGCATTGAAAAGAGATGGTGGTACCAGTTCGCTGTATTCCATTGACATCAATTCAAACGCCGGATCGGGTTCCGGAGGTTATGCCGGATACGTAACCAGGAATGACGCCAATTCAGCTCACAACTGGATTACTTACAACGGTGGGTACAATGATGGCGGTGGCCACATCCTGGTGGGATGGGTCAACGGTGCAAATAAAGAACTTTTCATGGACGGAACTTCCCGTGGTACCGATGCGAACGGGATGCAGAACATTTCCTCGAACACAGGATTGTTTACCATCGGCGGTTCGGCTGCTGCAAGCAACAACTACAACGGGGACGTGGCGGAATACATCATGTTCACCTCCGCCATCAATGATGCCCAACGCATCATTATCGAAAACTACCTGGCCTCCAAATACGGCCTCACCATTGCCAATGATTATTTTACCAGCGATGCTACACATTCCAATGAGCTGGCCGGTATCGGACAGGAAGATGCATCCAACATACACGCGGATGCCGAATCCGGGGGTGTCCTGGAGGTGAGTTCTCCCTCGGATTTGGGCGACGGTGAATACCTGCTCTTTGCACATGACAACGGTTCCATTGCCGCATGGACCACCACCGAGGCACCTCATGCAGGCGACAACATGCAACGCCTGACCCGCGAGTGGATCATGAATGAGACGGGTGATGTGGGTACGATCACCGTTACAGTGGACAATACGCTTCTTCCGGCACTCCCGGCTGAATATACCGATTACTACCTTCTGGTGGATGACGACGGGGATTTTTCCAGCGGCGCTACCGAATACCTGCTGAGTCCCGTTGGAGGCAGCGACTATCAAGCCACAGGTGTGGATGTAGCTGACGGAAGCTATGTCACCATCGCTGTGGTGCGGCCGGAGATCGACTTTACCATTACCGCCGATGACGATTTCGAAACGGCGGGCGCCGTCAATATTCAGGTTGAACTGAATTTCGCCATCAGCTCGGATGCAACGGCGGTCTTTACGGAGAACGGCGGAAGCACCGCCACATCCGGTGCATTGAATGATTACACCCTCTCTGCAGGTCCGGTTACCATATCGGCAGGTACCACCACAGCCAATATAACCCTTACCCTGAATGACGATGTGGACCTGGAAGATGACGAAACCGTGATCCTGGATCTCAGCGGACCCACTGTGGCCCAACTCGGAGATGACGTTCAGTTCACCTATACCATTCACGATGATGACAACCCGAGAAAAGTAGGATTCACCGCGGCGGGTTCTTCGGGCGATGAAAGTGTGAATCCGTTCAGTCTGACCGTGCAGAGTACCACTGCCAGCTCATCAGACATCACCGTGAACTATACCGTAACAGGTGGTACCGCCACCGGGGGAGGAGTTGACTATACCCTGGCCTCCGGCACCGCAACCATTCCGGGTGATAATTCGAGTATCTCCACCACCATCGATATTGCCATTAATGAAGATATTTTGGATGAGGTGGATGAGACCATCGAGATCACTTTATCCACGCCCGGCAATTGCAACCTGGATGCCGGGAATACAGTCTACACATACACCATAACAGATAACGACAATCCTCCGGTTGTCCAGTTTTCCTTCACCACAACCGATGCTTCTGAAGCGGTAAGCCCGGGGCAGGTGGAAGTGTCGTTATCCGGCATCACCGGGCAGGATGTTCAGGTTTCCTATACGGTGGCGGATGGTACGGCGACAGGAAGCGGATCGGATTATACCCTGGCAGATGGTACCCTGACCATTCCGGCGGGAAGCACATATGGTTACATCACACCAGTGATCGTGGACGACAGCAACATCGAGCCTTCCGAAACTTTTACCATCACTTTGTCTGCCGGTCCTACCAATGCAACGCTGGGTGCGAACACGGTGAACACCTATACCATAGGCGACAACGACGACACCGGATTCACCGGACCCGGAGGGGTGGGAAATGCAACCAACAATGTGTTGTGGCTGCAAGCCGATGACCTGTCTGCAAGCCCGGTTTCTTCCTGGGCGGATCAATCCGGTAACGCCAATGACATGAGTCAGGGCACAGGAGGTTATCAGCCGTTGTGGGTGGATGGCGTGATCAACGGCAGGCCCGTGATCCGTTTCGACGGCAGCGATGATGTGCTGAATGGCACAGCATCCAATACATTGCTGGGAGGCGCCATCGAAGACATCACTGTGCTCACGGTTTTCAGGACGTCCTCTACCTCCAGGGGATACCTGTCGCAGTTAAAACGTGATGGGGGTACCAGTTCCCTCTATTCCATCGATATCAACTCAACCGGGGGCAGTGCAAGCGCCGGGTATGCCGGTTTTCTAACCAGGGATGATGCCAATGCCAACCACTACTGGCTGGATTACAACGGGGGTTATAATGACGGTGATGGTCACATCCTGATAGGATGGGTGGATAACGCCAACCGGGAATTATTCATAGACGGTACCTCGCGCGGAACCGATGCCAACGGCATGCAAAGCGTATCCAGCAACACCGGGGCCTTCACCCTTGGCGGAACTTCATCCGGTGGAACCCCATACACCGGAGATGTAGGGGAGTACATCATTTATACCATGGCGTTGAACAGTGCCCAGCGAATCATTGTGGAGAATTACCTGTCATCCAAATACGACATTGCGGTGGCAAACGATTATTACAGTCACGATGTGTCGTATGAGGAAGACGTAGCGGGTATCGGCCGGGAAGATGCATCCAATGAACATACCGCTGCTCAGTCGGCCGGTATACTGAAGGTCTCAAGTCCATCCGGAATGGGTGACGGAGAGTACCTGTTGTTCGGTCATAACAATGGGTCAATTGCTTCATGGACCACCACGGAAGCCCCCAACTCGGGAACCAACATCCAACGTCTGGCCAGGGAATGGCAGGTAGATCAAACAGGAAATGTGGGTACCGTTACGGTTACCGTTGATTCCACATTGCTGCCCGCCCGCCCGTCCGAATACTCAGAGTATTTTCTTCTGGTGGATGGCAACGGTGATTTCAGCAGCGGTGCCACCCAGTACAAGATGAGCAATGTCAGCGGCGCCAACTTTGAAGCTTACGGTGTGACACTTGCCGACAACGATTACATTGCCATTGCGGTGAAGCGCCCGACCATAGGGTTCACACTTGCAAGTTCAGGAACCTTCGAACCCAATGGTCCCGCAACCGTGCAGGTTCAACTCAACATGGCGCTGGCCCATAACGTTACCGTTGACTATGCCGTCAATGGCAGCAGCACGGCAACCGGTGGAGGAGTGGATTACACCTTGTCGGCGGGAACCGTAACCATTACAGCAGGTAACACCACGGCCAACATCAACATTCCCCTGGTGGATGACATCCTGGTTGAGAATTCCGAAACGATCATCCTGGAACTTTCCAACCCTTCTTCGGGAATCACCCTCGGAACCAATACCACCCATACTTTCTCCATCAACGACGATGACAATGCGCGCAAGATCAACTTCACCGCATCGTCCTCTTCAGGTGCGGAAAGTGTGAATACGGTTACATTAACGGTACAGGCAACCACGGCCAGTTCATCCGATATCACGGTGGATTACAGCGTGACGGGCGGTACAGCCACCGGCGGGGGAACCGACTATACATTAACCAGCGGCACGGCCACCATCCCCGGCGATAACTCAAGCACTACCACCACATTCGATATCGCCATCAACGAAGATGTCCTGGATGAAGATGACGAAACCATCATCATTACCCTCACCAATCCCACCAACGGAAACCTGGCTGCCACCAACACATCCTACACCTACACCATTACGGACAATGACAATCCGCCGGTTGTTCAGTTCACCAGCACCACTACCAGTGCTTCGGAAGATACAAGTCCGGGAGCCATTGAGGTCAGTCTTTCCGCCCCATCAGGTCAGGATGTGGTCGTAAGTTATACCGTTGCCGATGGTACAGCCACGGGCGGTTATGTGGATTACTACCTGGCCGACGGCTCACTGACCATCCCCGCCGGAAGTTCCGTTGCCAATATAGGTCCGGTCATTGTTGACGATGCCAATGTGGAGGGAGGGGAAACATTCACGGTGACTTTATCCGCCGGTCCGACGGGCGCCACATTGGGTGCGAATACCACCAATACATATACCATCAGTGATAATGACAATGCGATGGGCTTCACAGGCCCGGGTGGCGTTGGTGATGAAGATGACAACGTGCTGTGGTTACGTGCCAGCGACCTGTCGGCAAGTCCGGTTTCATCCTGGACGGACAAGTCGGGAAACAGCAACGACATGAGCCAGGGAACAGGAGGATACCAACCCACATGGGTAAACAGCGTGATGAACGGACAACCGGTGATCCGGTTCGACGGCAGTGACGATGTGCTCAACGGGGCTGCCTCAAACACGTTGCTTGGAGGGGCAATTCAGGATGTTACCACTATCACGGCTTATCGTACAAGTTCCACACAACGAGGTTATTTATCGGCATTGAAGCGAGATGCCGGAACCAGTTCGCTCCTTTCCATCGACATCAACTCGAACGGAGGAAGTTCGAGCACCGGGTATGCGGGTTTCTTATCCAGGGATGATGCCAACGCGAGCCACCAATGGCTCAACTACAACGGTGGATATAACGATGGAAACGGTCACATCATGGTGGCATGGATTGATGATGCCAACCGTGAATTGTTTATGGATGGAACATCCCGCGGCACCGATGCCAACGGCATGCAAAGCGTATCCAGCAACAGCGGTACGTTCACCATAGGCGGGGCAGCATCCGGAAGTACCCCGTACAGTGGTGACGTAGGGGAGTATATCATATATACAAAAGCCCTGAATTCCGCGCAGCGTATCATTGTCGAGAACTACCTTTCATCCAAATTCGGAATTGCGGTCGCCACCGATGTATATAACAAGGAAGCCCTGAGTAAGTATGAGGTGGCTGGTATAGGTCGCGAGGATGTCAGCAATCAACACACCGCCGCCCAGTCGGCCGGTATTCTCAAGTTTTCAAGTGCTTCCGATCTGGGTGACGGTGAATACCTGTTGTTCGGTCATAACAACGGATCAGTGGCCTCATGGACCACCACTGAAGCACCCAACTCCGGTACCAACATCCAACGACTGGCCAGGGAATGGCAGATTGCGGAAACCGGCGATGTAGGTACCGTCACCATCACCGTGGATACGACTTTATTACCCGCCCGTCCTTCCGGCTATTCGGTATACACCGTACTTGTGGACGCCGATGGTAACTTCAGCAACGGCGCTACCCAGTACAAAATGACCCAGTCTTCCGGCGCCAACTTTACCGCCACGGGTGTGGATGTATCCGATGGCAATTTCGTGGCAATTGCTGTTGTTCGTCCGGTGATTCAATTCTCGAACACCATCAGCAGTACCTTCGAACCGAACGGGCCGGCCCTGGTTCCGGTTACCCTGAACTACGCCCTTCAGTCAAACGTTACGGTTGATTATACCATCACCGGGGGAACGGCAACGGGGGGAGGCACCGACTATGTTCTTTCCAACGGTACCCTGACCATCACCGCAGGTAATACTTCTGCCAATATCAGCATCACCCTGGTGGATGATATCGTATCGGAGTCGGATGAGACCATTACCCTTGCGCTGTCAAACCCCTCATCAGGTCTTGTTCTGGGCAGCAATGCATCCCATACGTTCACGATCAATGACGATGACAATGCCAGAAAGATCAGCTTCACTTCCACTTCTTCCTCGGGAGACGAAAGTGTTACCCCTGTAACGCTCACCGTTCAGGCTACTTCCCCGAGTTCGTCCGACATTACGGTTGACTACATTGTCAGCGGTGGTACGGCCACCGGAAGCGGCACGGATTACACGCTTGGATCCGGAACAGCAACCATTCCCGGGGATAACAGCACAACAACCATTACATTTGATGTGGCCATTGTGGATGATGGTGTGGATGAATCCGATGAAACAATCATCATCCAGTTGGTGAATCCGACCAACGGAAACCTGGCCGCATCCAATACAAGCTACACGTATACCATTCAGGACAACGATGCGGAACCTACGGTGGAGTTTGCCAGCACCACCACATCCAAATCGGAATCAGCAGGCACGATGAACATCGAGGTTGAGCTTTCGGCAACAAGCGGTCAGGATGTGACCGTAGACTACACTGTGGCAGACGTTTCGGCAACCGGTGGCGGAACGGATTACATATTGGCTGATGGAACACTGACCATTCCTGCAGGTGATGCAAGCGCCTACATTTCAGCCACCCTGATTGACGACGCGACGGTGGAAGGCCTGGAAGAATTTACCGTTACCCTGTCCAATCCCTCGGGAGCCACACTTGGCGGCAATACCGTAAACACGTGCTACATCACTGATGATGACAACGAAGGATACATAGGTCCGGGCGGTGTCGGTGATGCGAACAACAACGTGATCTGGCTGAGGGCGGATGACTTGTCTGCAAGTCCTGTTACATCCTGGTCCGATCAATCCGGTAACGGCAACGATGTGAGCCAGGGTACCGCCGCCAATCAACCTACCTGGGTGAACACCGTGGTGAATGGATTTCCCGTGGTCAGGTTTGATGGGGCGAATGATGTGCTGAATGGTCCTGCAACCAATGCGTTGATAGGTGCCAACCAGGATGATCTGACGGTGATCACAGTATTCCGGACTACGTCAACCGCACGCGGTTATCTCAGCACCCTCAAGCGAGATGCGGCCACCAGTACCCTGTTCGGGGTAGATATCAACTCGAACGGCGGAAGCGCAAGCTCCGGTTATGCTGGTATCCTCTCCAGGAATGATGCCAATAGCGCTCACAACTGGCTCACGTATAATGGAAGCTATAACAGCGGCACCGCACATATTCTCACGGGCCGGATTGAAGGTACGAGCAAGGAAGTTTTTATAGACGGAACCTCCAGGGGCTCTGATGCCAACGGATTGCAAAGTGTTTCCACCAATACGGGAGTGCTTACGATCGGAGGCGCTGCGTCCGCAAGTACACCCTACAACGGAGATGTAGCGGAATACATCATATATACCACGCCTTTGAATACCGCCCAGCGCATTATCGTGGATAACTACCTGGCAGCAAAATATGGTCTCACCATTGCCAATGATAAATACACCGAAGGTTCTTATTACTATGAAGTGGCGGGTATAGGAAGAGCCGATGCCTCCAATCTTCACAATGCCGCCCAGTCGGCAGGGATGTTTCTTGTGAACAATGCCAGCTCCCTGGGAGATGGCGACTACCTGCTCTTCGGCCATAACAATGGCGGAGTCGCCAGTTGGACCACCACGGAGGCACCCAATGCAGCTACAGAAAGGGTTGCACGGGAGTGGATGTTTGGTGAAACCAATGATGTAGGTACGATCAAGGTCACTGTGGACCTCTCATCTTTCGCAGCCATGCCCGGTGGTTACAATGCCTACCTGCTGATGATGGATACGGATGGTGACGGAGACTTCACCACTGGTACACCAACCTATTATCCGCTGTCACTCGTGAGCGGAAGTACCTATGAGGCAACCGGCGTGGATGTGGCCAGTAACTATTATGCCACCATAGGTGTGGTGCAGAACATTAGCCAAACTTCCGGGGATTTCGATGATGCCGGTACGTGGTTGTCCGGAATCGTGCCCGGTTCCGGTCAGGATGCGATCATTGACAACGGCGATGTGGTCACACTGACAGCCAATCAAACCGTAGGATCGGTGACCATCAATGGCACCGGTACACTCAACCTGGGTTCTTACACCCTCAGCATAGACAACGGTACCATATCCAACAGCGGAACATTCAATGCAGGCACAGGTACGGTGAGATACAATGCCAGTGCAGCGCAGTGTGTGAGCGGACTCACATACTACAACCTGATCCTGGGTGGCAGCGATACAAAAACATTGTGTGGTGATATCGCAGTAGGTCATGACCTCACCATCTCGTCCGGCGTGACCATGGACGTTTCCGGAAGCAATTATCAGGTGACGGTAGCCGGCAATTGGTCCAACAGCGGAACCTTCACATCACAGAGCGGTACGGTGACGTTCGACGGCGGCTCAAACCAGACATTGTCCGCCTCCACAACCGAAGCATTTAACAGCCTGGTGGTGAACAAAGGAGGCGGAGACCTCGTGCTCTCCAGAAGCATAAGCGTATCGGGCACATTGACGATGACCGCAGGTAATATCAACCTGGGGTCCTATGACCTCTCCATTGGTACTGCCGGTTCTATTTCCGGTGGAAGTTCCACCAGCTACATAGAAGCCAATAGTGTGGGCAAAGTGATCAAGTATTATGCGGCGGTTCCGGCTGCAACGGTTGACTTCCCTATCGGAGATGATGATGATTATTCACCGTTTTCATTCACACTGAATGACGGGACACTTGGCGGTGGTGCATGTGTATCCATCAACCTGCGGGATTCCAAACACCCGAATATGCCGGCAACCGTTACTTACATATCCAGGTACTGGACCGTGACACCAACCAATATATCCTGTAACGGCAGTTGCGATGCAGGACCGGGTGATATTGATTACGACATGAGTTACGTGTACACCAATGCCGACGTGAACGGGAACGAGGCCAATCTGTTGCCCATGAAGTATTCCGGTGGTGCATGGACCACGGATGGGAGTGTGACCGTGGCTACCAATACCCTCAGCTGGAGTGGTGTGACCTCATTCAGTGACATGTCCGGAGGTTTGGATGGGGATGTGCTTCCCATCGAATTGCTTAGCTTTTCAGCTGAGCCGGCAGAGAATATGGTGAACCTGACCTGGATCACAGCGTCGGAAATCAACAATGACTATTTCACGGTTGAACGGTCTGCGGATGGAAAAACCTTCCGGCCCGTGGCAAAAGTAGACGGTGCCGGTAACAGCAACCGGTTGCTGCAATACTTTACAAAGGATGAGGCCCCACTGCCCGGCATCTCTTATTACCGACTGAAGCAAACCGATTATAATGGTGAGGTCTCCTATTCCGCCATCGTTGCCGTTCAATTTGATAACGATAAGAATTCCATGGGGCCCGTTAACATACAGGTATATCCGAACCCGGTTCGTAGTGGCGAAAAGTTTTACTTGGCTTTCGACGGATTGAAAGGAGAGAAAGAAGTATTGATCGTGTTGGTGGATGCCTACGGTCATGAATTATATACCAAAGCAGTGGTAACCAACAACAAAGGTGGATTGCTGGAGGTGATCGATATACAGGGCAGGGTCTCACCCGGCATCTATTTTGTGATCGCCAGTTCGGAACAAACCATCGTGAACCGCAAAGTGGTGTTCAAGTAGTTGGCGCCATCGCATCCGATAAAAGAAAAAGCCTTCCGTCGACAGACGGAAGGCTTTTTCGTGAAAGAGGGTTCTGACGCTTACAACCCTTTCACAAGACGAATGACTTTCTGCGCCTGGGTGTCGGTAGCGATCAAGCGTACCATGTACACGCCGTCGGGCAGTGCGGTCAGGCTGATGGTGTGTGTGCCTGTTTGCAGGTTGCGTTTCACGATCACGGTCTCACCGATCAGGTTGATCACTTCCATCTGAAGGGTACCCTTGCCTTCGATGCTCAGGTTCACCTGATCACCGGCGGGGTTGGGGAAAAGCCTGAGGGCCACATCCTGGTCTAGCTGTGAGAGTCCTACATTCAGCACCGTCAGTGGTGAAGACTCACCGGTACAACCGTTACCGTCTGTCACCTTCACGGTGTACACGCCGTTCACGTTGGGAATGTAGGTATCGTTGGTAGCACCGCTGATCATGGCGCCATCACGGAACCACTGATAAGAATGTGTACCTGTAATACCCGAGATGATCAGGGTGCCGTTGCCATCCTGTGTGATGGTTGGGGTCGGCAGCGGGTTCACGCTGATGGATGTGCTGGTGTTGCCCGTGCATCCGCCGCTGGCGGTTACCGTTACACTGTAAGTGGTATTGGCAGTCGGGTTCACAGTAACAGTCTGGGTGGTTGCACCTGTAGACCATTGGTAAGCGGTATATCCGCTACCGGCATCCATGTTCACCGCATCGCCTGCACACACCGTTGAATTGTCTGCGGAGATGGTCGGGTTCACACCGTTGGGATCCACCGTAGCCACCACTTCCACGCGCTCGCTCACGCACTCCTTCTCCTGGATCTCCCAGTCGTAGAAATAGTAGTAGTATCCATCCGAACCGGCATTGGTACCTGTGATGGACACCACACCTCCTACATTGAGGGGGAAGGTACTGCCGGCATCATTCCGGTAGAGGTCCACGTCTGAAGGCGTGGTGGTCGGATCACCGGTACACTTGATGAAATAATTGGTACCGGGTTGCAGGTAGAAGTCGAGGGTCACGCGGCTCTCACCCGCAGGGATGGTAACGGTTTTGGAAGCATATACCGGACCGGTATCACTGCCTTGCAGCACCTCGATCAGGCGGTCGCCTGCGGTGTTGGCATACACCTTCACGGTGCGCAGGTATACCGATGAAGTTACATCGAAGAACAAACCGCGCAGGTCATTGGCGGTGAAATAGCCACCCGTACCGATGGTGTTATCGGCCGGTCCGCCTTTCACCTTTGCCTTCTCATCCACGGCCTCCACCCAGTAACTGGTGGTGTTGGACACCGAAGGTGAGTAGGTGCCACCGGTGTACAGCAGGGTGCCCCCGTTGGCAGCGTCGTACCAATTGTACTTGTTGCCTGAACCGGAAGCGGACAGGTTCACCGTACCTGAGCCACAGATCTGGTCGCCCTGGGTGGTGGGCGGACTGAGCAGGCTGATGGTCACATAAGACGTCTTGGTGTCGGTGTTTTGTCCATAGGCATTGGTAGCGGTCAGCTTCACGGTGAAGGTACCGCTGGCGGTGTAGGTGTGAGACGGGTTTTGTTGTGTGGAGGAAGCGCCGTCACCGAAATCCCATGCCCATGAAGTAGGGGCGAAGGTACTCTTGTCGGTGAACTGCACCTTGCCGTCGCAGCTGGCGGTTACGTCGGCCACGAAATCGGGTTCGGGGGCCACGTTGCACTGAACGGGATCACCCACACCCACTGCATACCATGCATTGGCGGTTTGCGCATACTCATTGGAGCAGTCGCCGTAGAGATCCTTGGCAGATTCCAGGGCGTAATAGCGGGCGTCGGAATAATCCGAGTTGGCGCCCAGGTAAACGGTCAGGTTGCGGAAGGAGATGTGTCCTGCCTTTTCAATACCGATGCCGGTTACATTATAGGAATCACCGTTGTCGTTTGATCCTGATTCACCTTCCGAGAGTACATAAAACCAGTGGTTCTGCACACCGCTGTTTGTGTGCACACCGCCGTTGTCGTTCGAGCTGGTTTCCCAATAGGTTCCTTTATAGGTATCGGGGTTGGAATAGGTATTCGGGTTGGAAAGGCTGCGGATGGCACCGATGTCGGCCCCCATCAGCCAGTCGGCTTTGCCGGGAGTGGCGTACCATTCCACGAGGGTTCCGAAGATGTCGCTGAAGGATTCGTTCAGGGCGCCTGATTCATAAGAGTAAACCAGGTTGGCACTTTCGGAAGTAACGCCGTGTCCCACTTCATGTGAACCGATGTCGATGGTGGTGAGCGGGTTGTTGTTGCCGTCGCCGTAGCGCATGTAGCTGCCGGTCCACTGGGCGTTGTTCCAGTTGCTGTCCCAATGCACATAACCGATCAGCTTGAGGCCGTTTCCGTCAATGCTGTTCTGGTTTTCCCGGTCTTTCAGGAAGTCGTACATCTTTTCGGCGGCGAGGTGCGCATTGGTGGCAGCATCATCCATGTTGGCCGTAGATGTCCAGTTGTTATCGGAATCGGTGAAGTCAACAGCGCCGCCGGTGGAGGTGCCGTTCTGGGCATTCATGGTTTGGATACCATTGCCGCGTCCGGTTTCACGCAGGCGGTAAGAGCCGTTGTAACTATCGGTGATGATGGTTTGCGTACCATCGTAGCGGGTGTTGGCAGAACCTGTGGCGTCTACCGAGTGGATCAGTTCATTCTTTGCAATGACCTTGCCGGTTTGGGCATCCACATAGATCTGTGCACGTGAATCGGGTTCCAACGACCAGATCTCGTAGCGGTAAGCCAGGCGGAATCCGTTGGTGGGATTGAAGTCGGGCGCCACGATCCACAGTTCGGCTTTGGGTTCGAAACTGAGATCGGGTTTTTCCAGGGCTTTTCTGAGGCTTTCCACTTCAGCCTTATCTTCCCACATGTACCTTTTACCTCCCACGAAATTAAGGGCATCGGAAAGGCTTTGTTCTTCGGAGATGGCGGGCACCACGTTCAGGTCCTTTACATCCATGAACAGTCCGTTCACAGAGCTGACCACACCGCCTTCGAGGTGGGCGCGGAACTCACCGCCCTGCACCGGGATGCCCTTGTACAGTTGCTGGTACTGGATGTGGGTCATGCCGATCCGGTCGGTCTTGGTCTTCACTTGTTGGAAATCGTCTTCGGGTCGGGCCGCCACGGTTGACATGACAGCTGCTTTGGGAGACTGTTGCTTGTGTCGTGCAGATGTACGATCAAATCGTACAAACAGGGGTTTGGATGACCTTTTCTGGTCGAGTCGGATGGTCTCCGCATCAGGGAGGATCGATGCTGCCGCCTGGCCGCTCAATACCTGCGCCTGAAGTCCTGTCCAATTGAGGAGAAATATAGCACACACTATTCCTCCTGCTACCTTTCTTTTCATAGAAGCAGAGTTTATTAATTAAGGTTCGTAAAGTGAATCACCTCCCGGGGAGTTCAGGTGATCGGATGAATAAAAAATTGAGAAAGCGTTAATTCAGAAGCCAAAAGATACAGAATTGTGAATCTAAAAACAATAAAAAAATTTTGAGAAACTTTAAAATTCAGTAATGAAAGTTCGAAAGTTCGTTTGTAACTCGTTGATATAGCTATTGTTTTGGCTATGTCGGTTTTAATATTCCAATCTACTTTCTGAAAATCAAAACCAGTGATTTATGTGGTATTCGTGCCCATCAGATCAAAGAATCGTGAATTCTTTGGCTTAAATACAAGGTGCAAGATTCTTTGGTGATTCGGTTGGGAATGTGACCCGCAAACCATCCGAAAGGTATGGTGGAAAAACAGAATGACACGGGATGAATCCCCTGGCTTTCCTTACATTTGCGCACGAATTGTACCTGATATGTCAAACATTGTTGCCATCGTAGGACGCCCGAATGTGGGCAAATCAACTTTTTTCAACCGCATGGTGGGAGGAAGAGACGCCATTGTAGATGAGGTCAGCGGCGTTACCCGCGACCGGCATTACGGCGTAGGTGAGTGGAATGGTAAGCGGTTCACCCTGATTGATACCGGTGGTTATGTGGTGGGATCCGATGACGTGTTTGAGGAAGAGATCCGCAAGCAGGTGACCGCCGCCATTGAAGAAGCTGACCTGATCATCTTTGTGGTGGATGTGGAAACCGGCATCACCGACATGGACAAGACCGTTGCCAACATGCTGCGCCAAAGCGAGCGGAAGGTCCTCCTTGCCGTGAACAAAGTAGATAACAGCATGCGTGTGAATGACGCTACCGAGTTTTATGCGTTGGGGCTGGGTGAATACCATTGTGTGTCGGCCATAAACGGCAGCGGCACCGGCGAACTGCTGGATGAAATGGCGTCGGAACTCAGCGATGAAGATCCGGATTCAAATTCCGAACTGCCCCGTTTCGCCATCGTTGGCCGGCCCAATGTGGGTAAGTCTTCACTGGTGAATGCCCTGCTGGGGGAAGACAGGCACATCGTAACGCCGGTAGCCGGAACCACGCGGGATGCCATCCACAGCCGGTACAACAAGTTCGGTTTTGATTTCATGCTGGTGGATACTGCCGGTTTGCGTAAGAAAGGAAAGGTGCACGAAGACCTGGAGTTTTATTCCGTCATGCGCACAGTGAGGGCCATCGAGAATTGCGACGTGTGTTTTTTGCTGCTGGATGCCCAGGAAGAATTCGGCGCCCAGGACATGAACATCTTCCGCCTCGCCCAACGCAACAAAAAGGGCATCGTAATCCTGGTCAACAAGTGGGACCTGGTGCAAAAAGACACCCATACGGCGCTCCAATACGAAAAGCTGATTAAGGAAAAGATCCAGCCGTTTACCGATGTCCCCATCCTGTTTATATCCGCACTCACCAAGCAGCGCATCATGGATGCCATGAAGATGGGTGTTCAGGTGTATGAGAACCGCCGCAAGAAGATCGCAACCTCCGTTCTGAACGAATGGATCGAACCCGTGCTGGAAAAATATCCCCCTCCGGCGGTGCGTGGATTGTATGTCAAAATCAAATATGTAACCCAGCTTCCGATCTTCACACCCACCTTTGCATTCTTCTGCAACCACCCGCAACACGTGAAAGACCCTTACAAAAGGTTCCTTGAAAACAGGCTCAGAGAGTCTTTTGATTTCACCGGAGTGCCGATCAATATCGTGTTCAGAAAGAAATAAATGCGTAATTTTTTTTGCTGGAAATACTTGACAGGTACAAATTCACGTTTTACTTTTACAAAGCAGTTTGAAACAAGTCAGTTCTTTTATTCTTTGAATTAAGTTAGAACTTCACAATACGAAGGGGCTCACTTCACAAGTCATGGTTACGGACGCAAATGGATGCACATCAACACTCTTACTTCCATTCTTGACTTAGGGCCCCTTTTTCTTTTTCAGCCCGGCAGGGCACAGAACCCCGTAAACCTTTACGGGGTTTTTTTATGTCCGGGCCGTATCTTCGCTCCCACGATCCCGGCCTTTCGCTTTCCATGGAACACCTACCTGACCATATCATTTTCTTTGACGGCCACTGTCACCTCTGTAGCGGCGCCGTGCAATGGATCCTGAAACGCGACAAACGCAGGGTGTTCTTCTTTGCACCCCTGCAGTCCGGCACCGCAGCTACACTTCTTCCGCCCGAGATGTCAGATCTGCAAAACATGGGTACGTTCGTATATGTCAGAAACGGAGTACTTCTCATCCGGTCAACGGCAGCACTCGCCATGCTGAATCAACTCGGTGGTATCTGGTCGGTGTTGTCCTGGCTGAAGGTTGTGCCCAGGCCCATCCGTGATGCCGCGTACAACCTCGTGGCACGCAACCGCTACAAATGGTTCGGTAAAAGGGAAGTTTGCATGATGCCCCAACCGGGGAATGCAGAACGGTTCCTGGATTAAAATGTCAGGCGATCTTGTCCAGCGCAGCTTTCAGATCTTCCCACAACGCATCCACATCTTCAAGTCCGACATACAGCCGCACCAAATTCAGGCGCAGGACCGGAGATGCATAGTTGGGTGATTCGGAGAGTACGCACAGCGGGTATACCAACGACTCATATCCGCCCCACGATGTGGCCAGCAGGAAATGATGCAGGTTGTTGCAGAATGTTTCCGTGTCTTCCACGCGCTCCGATTTAAGTGCGATCGAGAGCAGTCCGCTTCCGCTTTTCATCTGGCGTTTGGCCAGTTCATGCTGAGGATGACCGGGAAGGAACGGGTGATACACGGTTGCTACGGCGGGGTGGCCTTCCAATCGCTTCGCAAGCTCAAACGCAGACGCCGCACTCCGTTCCATGCGAAGAGGCAGGGTTCTCAGCCCGCGCAACATCATCCATGCATCATGGGGAGAAATGATGGCGCCGAGTGTCATGAACTCCGCGTTGAACATGCGCATGATGCGTTCTTTCGATCCGCACACCACACCGGCCACCACATCACTGTGACCGTTCAGGTATTTGGTTGCCGACTGCACCGTCATGTCAATGCCCATCCGTATGGGTTGCTGCAACAGGGGGGTGCAGTAGCTGTTGTCGCAGATGGTGGTGATGCCTTTTTCTTTTGCCAGCCGGGCCACTGCTTCCAGGTCCTGCAACTCGAAGGTGATCGAGTTCGGACTTTCCAGGTAGATTAGTTTGGTTTGCTCATTGATGGCTGCGGAGATCTGTGCGGTATCGGTGCCATCCGCCATGGTGGTGGTCACCCCGTATTGTACGAGGTATTTGTTCAGCAACTTGTTGGTCCAGCTGTAGGGCTTCTGCACACACACCACATGGTCACCGGCCTTTACCACCGACATGATGGCTGCTGCAATGGCAGCCGTTCCGCTGGAAAACACCAGTGCATCTTCGGCGCCGTCGAGGGCGGCCAGTTTGCTGCGAAGGATGGCAACGGTGGGGTTGTAGCCCCGGGTGTAGAAGGGTACTTCCAGTTCGCGTTGCAGTTCCGTGCGCATGGTAGCCACATCGGGGAATGCAAAGTTGGAAGACTGAAAAAGCGGGGGAGCAACCGCATTCAGATAATCTTCACGGTGCTCCCCCAGTTGGTTCAGGATGTAAGACAGATCATCCATCAATCCTTATGGTGCTATGTTTACAGGTTGAAGGCTTTCTTCACTTTGTCCTTATAGTCGATGTTCTCCCAGCTGAAGAACTCCACGTTGCGCTTGATTTTTTTGCCGTCGCGGACCAGCGCAATGGATTTCGTGTAGGGACCACGGCCGAAGTGACCGTATGCTGCGGTTTCCTGGAAGATGGGGTTCTTCAGTCCGAATCGCTTCACGATGGCTGCCGGACGCATATCGAACAACTTGGTCACCATGGCCGCCACTTCTCCGTCGGAGAGCACTTTGCCTTTGCTGTTCTTGGCTTTGCAGGTGCCATAAGTGTTCACGTAGATACCCACGGGTTGCGCCACGCCGATGGCATAAGCTACCTGAACAAGCACTTCATCAGCCACACCGCCGGCCACCAGGTTCTTGGCAATGTGCCTGCTGGCATAGGCTGCCGACCTGTCTACCTTGGAAGAGTCTTTGCCGGAAAACGCACCGCCTCCGTGTGCACCTTTTCCACCGTATGTATCTACGATGATCTTACGGCCGGTCAGACCGGTGTCGCCGTGCGGACCGCCGATCACGAACTTACCGGTGGGATTCACCAGCAACTTGTATTTCTTCTTGAACAATTTCTGCACGCGTGCGGGAAGCTTTTTGAGTACACGGGGGATCAGGATCGTTTCGATGTCCTTCTTGATCTTGTCCAGCATTTTCTTCTCCGTGTCGAAGTCGTCATGCTGGGTGGAGATCACGATCGTGTCTACATGCATGGGTTTGTTGTCATCGTCGTAAGCGATGGTCACCTGCGACTTGGAGTCGGGGCGGAGGTATTTCATCTGCTTGCCTTCGCGACGAATGGCTGCCAGCTCGATCAGGAGTTTGTGGGCCAGGTCCAGTGCAAGGGGCATGTAGTTGTCGGTTTCATTTGTGGCGTAACCGAACATCATTCCCTGGTCGCCGGCGCCCTGGTCTTCTTCTTTTTTGCGGACAACACCCTGGTTGATGTCGGGTGATTGTTCGTGGATCGCACTGATTACGCCGCATGATTCCGAGTCGAACATGTAATCGGACTTGGTGTAGCCGATCCTGTTCACCACATCACGGGCGATCTTCTGGGCATCGATATAACCCGATGTTTTTACCTCGCCGCTCAGCACAACGAGACCGGTCGTTACGAGCGTTTCGCAAGCAACTTTCGCGTTCTCGTCCTGCGCCAGGAAGGCATCCAGCAGGGCGTCGGAAATTTGATCGGAAACTTTATCCGGGTGTCCTTCGGAAACTGATTCGGATGTAAAAAGATAGGGCATAGTATTCAGATGGTTTGTTTGGTGAAAGGCAAATTTATGATAATCCTAGAATTTGCAAGGGGGATGGGTGAAAATGAAATGCAATGGAAAATGCTACTTCGTCAATTGTTGGAAGACCTCCTCCAGCTTGATCTCTTCTTTCTGCAGGGTGAGGATGGTGACCTTGTTCTCCACCGCGAACTGAAACAATACCGTGCGGAGATCCGCCTCGGCCGCAGATTCGATCCGGTATCTGCGCGTTGTTTCGCTGTGAATGGCTGAGATGCCGGGCAGCGCCTGGAGCGCATCCACGCTGATTTCCGCTTCAAACTCGATGGTAACCACCTGTCCTTTTCCGAGCCCTTCCTTCAGGTCTGATGCCGGTTTGTCGGCCACGATCTTTCCCCGGTTGATGATGATTACCCGGTCGCACATGGCTTCTACTTCCTGCATGATATGGGTGGATAGCATGACGCTTTTCTCAGCCCCCACGCGGCGGATCAGGTTCCGGATCTCGCGCAGCTGGTTCGGATCAAGGCCCGAGGTAGGTTCATCCAGGATCAGCACTTTGGGATCGTGGATCAGCGCCTGTGCCAGTCCGACCCGCTGCCGGTATCCCTTTGACAAGGCGCCGATCTTTTTGTGCTGTTCCAGTCCGAGGCCTGTGATCTCCACCATTTCATCCACCCGCTGCCGGATTTGTTTTCCTTTGAAGTGAAGTCCGCCGATGAACGCCAGGTACTCTTTCACATACATGTCGAGATACAGCGGATTGTGTTCGGGCAGGTAGCCTACATTCTTCCTCACTTCCAGGGACTGTTCCACCACGTCGTAGCCGCACACGTTCACGTCCCCTTCGGTTTGCGGGATGAAGCAGGTGATGATCTTCATCATGGTCGACTTACCCGCGCCGTTCGGTCCTAGAAATCCGACCACTTCCTTGCCGCCCACATCGAAGCTCACATTGTCGAGCGCTTTCTGCTCGCCGTACACTTTGGTGATGTTCCTTACCCGGATAGACATGTGACAAATGTACGTATTGCCTTCAGAGACGGCAAGGCCATCTTCGTCTCTTTGAAGAATTCCCCTACATTCGTGGTAACGATCGCACATGAAAGGCATTGTCATCAAATCAACCGGAAGCCGGTACCTTGTGGAAGATCCCGACGGGCATCTGCTCGACTGCCGGGTCAGGGGAAAAGTTCGCCTGGAAGAACGCGACACCACCAACCCGGTGGCCGTGGGCGATCACGTGGAGATCGAACAGAAAGGCGACGATTGGATCATCTCCACCATTTTTCCACGCACCAACTACATCGTGAGAAAAGCCACCAAGCTGTCGAGTCAGCGACACATCATCGCGGCCAACATCGACAGGGCCTACCTGGTGGTTACGCCGGCATTCCCGCGTACCAGCTTCGGGTTCATCGACCGGTTCCTGGTGACGGCAGAGGCTTATCATATCCCCGTTACCCTGATCTTCAACAAGGCCGACCTGTTCCGGGAAGGCGATGCGGTGGAAGTGCTGGAGGAAATGAAGCAGGTGTATGAAGCCATCGGCTATCCGTGCCTGGTTGTTTCTGCATACAACGAAAAAGATGTACAGATACTGCGGGAGCAGATGCAGCACCGGACACAACTGATGAGCGGGCACTCGGGCGTGGGCAAATCCACCCTGATCAAAGCCCTTGAACCCCGGTTGGACCTGGTCACCAAAGAAATATCTCCCTTCCACCTGAAAGGACAACACGCCACTACCTTTGCCGAAATGCACAGGGTGACCGGCGGTGGATATATCATTGACACACCAGGCATCAAAGAACTGGGACTGGTGGACATTCCCCGGGATGAGATCTCCCATTACTTTGTGGAAATGCGTGCCCTGCTACCGGGATGCAGGTTCAACAACTGCATGCATGTGAATGAACCCGGATGTGCTGTGCTGGAAGCCGTAAAGAACGATATGGTGACGCCCACCCGGTACCAAAGTTACCTGGGCATGCTGGAAGAAACCGAAAACCTACAAAAATGAGGGTGTTGATTCAACGGGTATCGGAAGCTTCGGTCACCATCGAAGGGCGGGTACACGGTTCCATCGGAAAAGGTGTGCTGGTGCTGGTGGGAATAGAAGAGGCCGATACGGAGGAAGATGCCGACTGGCTGGCGGGGAAGGTAACGAGGTTGCGGATCTTCCCGGACGCGGAAGGGGTGATGAACGTGAGCTTGTCGGATGCCGGTGGTGGCGCCCTGGTGGTGAGTCAGTTCACCTTGCATGCCAGCACGAAGAAAGGCAACCTCCCGTCGTACATCAAAGCCGCCCGGCCCGAACATGCCATTCCCCTGTACGAGTACTTCGTGCGGCAGCTGAAGCAGGAAGGGATATCGGATGTGCAGACCGGCGTGTTCGGAGCAGATATGAAGGTAGCGCTGATCAATGACGGTCCTGTCACCATCTGGATTGACAGCCGGAACAAAGAATAAGAAATGACACTGGAAGAAGCACAAAAGAAGGTAGACGAATGGATCCGGACCGTAGGTGTCCGTTACTTCAGCGAACTCACCAACATGGCCGTTCTGACTGAGGAAGTGGGGGAACTGGCCCGCATCATGGCCCGCAAATACGGCGACCAGAGTTTCAAATCAGGAGAGGCGGAAGACCCGGCGCCGGAAATGGCAGATGTGTTGTTTGTGCTGATCTGCCTCGCCAACCAAACCGGCGTGAACCTGACCGAGGCGCTGGAAGCATCCCTGGAAAAGAAAACCAACCGGGATGCAAACCGGCACAAAGAGAACCCGAAGTTGAAGGATGTTTGAAGCCACGAAGGCGCAAAGGCTCAAAGAGAATAATGGGGTTTTATCCGGTGTTTCCGCACTTGGGTAATAAACACTGAACCGGCTTACCGACAACACCCACCACTTTCTTCGCGTCTTTGTGCCTTTGTGGCAATATCCCTCCAGCCTAGAAGGATGACTCCTTGTTCTTGAGTTTCGACAAAAACCGGATCAACGACATCCAGCATTCCTGCTGACTTTCGCATGTTTTCCACAGGGCCCTTGAGCCATGCATGCCTTCTCTGCCGGGGGTGAACTGGGTGCGTTTGCTTTCCGGTACCTGGCTGACCAGGTTGCGCACATGATCGCTTTCGCCTTTGGTGGAAGCCACGAATACGGGTTTGTCGAGGTGGCTGATGGCTTGTTTTACATTCAGTTTGTCGCCGAAATATTCGCCCGGACTGAAGGCGATCACCGCTTCCACCAACTCGTTCTCGCTGGCGATCTTCAACGCCAGGGATGCTGAATAGGAGCTGCCGAAGAGGATCACGGGTTGACCGGCCAGGTGGCTCAGGTATTCAACGCCCGCGAGCATGTCCTGTTCGGCATCGAGGTATTCAGTGGGCAGGTTTTTGGCGGCAGCCTTTTTGGCGGTTTCGTTCTCTACGCCATTTACGGCACCCCCTGACCGGAGGTCGATGGCCAGGCAGTTGTAGCCGAGTTTGTTCAGTCGTTCGGCGGTAACCACATATTCACCCCTGCTGTAACCGGCCTGGTGGCATAGCAGGATATAAGGTGCATGCGGATCGATCTGATAAAGATCTCCCGTGATCTCCAATCCGTCTTTGGAAGGAAAATGAACTTCTTTCTTTTCAGAGGTGGGCAAACCGGCAGCCACGGAGAAAGCTGCCATCAACAACAAATATTTCATCAGGACGCATTTGATGAACACGCCCTGCAGGGTTCATCCTGAAGGGCATATTGCGGTATCCGACAATCTTCGGTTACTGCTTTGCGGCTGATTCTGCGAGTACGGTGATGTTGTTGTTCAGAACTTCGACGACGCCTCCAGTGATCTCAAAGGATTTCTCCTTCTGATCCTCACCGATCAACCGAACCTTTCCTACCGACAAGGTGGAGATGATGGGTGCGTGGTTTTTCAGGACCTGGAACCTGCCTTGGGCGCCAGGAACCTCAACCATGGTAACGTTGCCGCTAAACAGGTTTGCATCCGGGGTGACTATGTCTAAATGCATTTTTTTCTTTTGTTACCCGACTGCAATCTGACTCGGCTTGATCAGCTATAAAGCCGTATCCTCAGCAAACTACAGCGGGAAGGTACAAAACTTCGCTGTTCGGCGCAACTTATTATTTGGTGTCGGCCAGCATTTTCTTTCCTTTCTCGATGGCCTCTTCGATGGTTCCAACCAGGTTGAATGCAGCTTCGGGATATTCATCCACTTCACCGTCCAATATCATGTTGAAGCCTTTGATGGTGTCTTCGATGCTCACGAACACACCTTTCAGACCGGTGAACTGCTCGGCCACGTGGAAGGGCTGGGAGAGGAAGCGTTGTACGCGGCGTGCGCGGTGTACAACGAGTTTGTCTTCTTCTGAAAGTTCGTCCATACCCAGGATCGCGATGATGTCCTGCAGTTCTTTGTTGCGTTGCAGGATCTCGATCACGCGCTGGGCGGTACCGTAATGTTCTTGTCCGACAACCGCAGGCGACAGGATACGCGAGGTGGAATCCAACGGATCCACCGCGGGGTAAATACCCAGCTCGGCAATCTTACGGCTCAATACCGTGGTGGCATCCAAGTGAGCGAATGTGGTTGCGGGAGCGGGGTCGGTCAAGTCATCCGCAGGTACGTATACCGCCTGTACGGATGTGATGGAACCACGCTTGGTGGAGGTGATGCGTTCCTGCATCAGACCCATTTCAGTAGCCAGTGTAGGCTGGTAACCTACGGCAGAAGGCATACGACCCAGGAGGGCGGATACTTCGGAACCGGCCTGTGTGAAACGGAAAATGTTGTCGATGAAGAAGAGGATGTCTTTACCGCCGCCTTGCTCGTCGCCGTCGCGGAAGTATTCTGCCATGGTCAAACCTGACAGGGCCACACGTGCACGTGCACCGGGAGGCTCGTTCATCTGTCCGAATACCAGGGTAGCCTGTGATTTGGAGAGTTCTTCCTTGTCTACTTTGGATAGATCCCAGCCGCCTTTTTCCATGTCTTCCTGGAAAGCTTCACCGTATTTGATAACGCCTGACTCGATCATTTCACGAAGCAGGTCGTTTCCTTCACGTGTACGTTCACCCACACCGGCAAATACCGACAGACCGGCATAACCTTTGGCGATGTTGTTGATCAGCTCCATGATCAATACGGTTTTGCCCACACCGGCACCTCCGAACAATCCGATCTTACCTCCTTTTGAGTAGGGCTCGATCAGGTCGATCACCTTGATACCTGTGAAAAGTACTTCAGTGCTGGTGGTGAGGTCTTCGAACTTGGGTGGCTGACGGTGGATGGAATAACCGTTGTCCTTGGTGGTGCTTCCGATGCCGTCGATGGCCTCGCCCACTACGTTGAACAGACGTCCTTTGATTTGCTCTCCCACCGGCATGGTGATCGGGCTTCCGGTCGCTACAACCGGCATGCCGCGTACCAGACCATCGGTAGAATCCATGGCGATGGCGCGCACGGTGTCTTCACCGACGTGCTGCTGACATTCCATTACAATCGTCTG
The DNA here is from genome assembly GCA_020635855.1 of Flavobacteriales bacterium. Classification (NCBI taxonomy): domain Bacteria; kingdom Pseudomonadati; phylum Bacteroidota; class Flavobacteriia; order Flavobacteriales; species Flavobacteriales bacterium. Next base: position 99,094 of record JACJYZ010000003.1, read on the forward strand.
TCCGTTTTCATTGGTGACTTCCAACGCATCCAGGATGTTCGGCAGCTTTCCGCCTTCCGTTTCAAAGCTAATGTCTACAACCGGTCCGATTACCTGGGTGATTTTTCCGTTACTGATGGCCATTCTGTCTGTATTTTTTGTGGGCTCTATTGTGAAATTTTGCGCGAATTTACCACTATTTGTAGAATTTGGAAAGGATAGGGGGGAATAAATTACGAATGACGAATTATGAATGACGAATGGGGCAATAAGAGTCTCAAGTCGTGAGTCTCAAGTTGGCAAAAGGGAATTGGGTTTGGAGTTTGTGGTTTGTAGTTGTTCTGCCATGCGAGAACTGCTTAGCATCTGAGTCCAGTGTCTATCTTCGATTGTCCCACACCAACGTTGTGGCGTTCCTATGGAACATAATATGTACCTAATGTTTGATGATCTCTTCAAGGCGAATCCTGCTCCATCGGAGCAGCACATTGGTGGCATGCACGTCCATGCGAAAGGAAGCGTGCCGTGGGTACGCCGCAATGAGTCGCAAGTCTCAGGTTGTATGTCGGTTCGCACGTGCGGCATGGTTTCTACGGAGCGTAACCACAAACTACAAACCACAAACAACAAACCTCCAAGTGTTTTTTAGTATTTTTGACGGCGGCTGAAAACGGTTCGTTACATTCGCCCGTTGGATATCAACCCGCCGCCCTTATTCGGAATTGAAAGTATACAGAAGCATTGAATCCTTTGAGGTGAAAGGCCCCAAGGTGGTGACGCTGGGCACCTTTGACGGTGTGCATTCAGGGCACCGGAAGATCCTCAACAGGCTGCGGCAGATCAGCCGTCAGCAGAACATGCCGAGTGTGTTGCTGACGTTCTTCCCTCACCCCAGGATGGTATTGCAAAACAAACAAAGCGACCTGAAGTTGCTCAATACCCTCGATGAAAAGATTGCCTTGCTGGAATCCGAACAACTGGATCACCTGATTATCCATCCATTCACCCTTGAGTTTTCCCGTATGTCACACACCGAATTTGTGCGTGAAATGCTGGTGAACCGGATAGGAGTTAAAAAACTGGTTGTCGGCTACAACCACCAGTTCGGGAGGAACCGCGAAGGCAGCTTTGAGCAATTGAAAGAACTGTCCCAAACCTTCGAATTTGACGTGGAGGAAATTCCCGCGGAAGACATCGATGAGGTGATTGTAAGTTCAACCAAAATCAGGGAAGCCCTGATGGAAGGACAACTCAAGGTGGCCAACCTCTACCTGGGGTATGATTACCAGCTGTCGGGAAAAGTGGTGGCAGGAGACCGGATCGGGCGGTCCATCGGGTTTCCCACCGCCAACATACAAATCGGTGACCCCAACAAACTCATCCCGGCCAACGGGGTATACGCAGTTACCGTTCAGGTGGAGGATACCTGGTACAATGGCATGCTGAACATAGGCAACCGGCCCACGGTAAAGGGACAGGAACAGAGGGTGGAAGTGCACATTTTTGACTTTCAGCGTTCTATTTACGACCTTGAAGTGGTAATCAGGCTGAAGGAAAAGATCCGGAATGAAAAGGATTTCGGTGATCTGACCGCGCTGACAAGCCAGTTGAGATCCGATAAGGAAAAAGCGCTGAAAGTATTGGCAGATGAAACTTGATGTTGCTATGAACAAGAACCGGTTCAGGATGTTATGGGTGGTTTGCGGACTGCAATTCTTCTTCTGGAATGCTGTAGCACAACCTTTGGATTCTGCTGCAACGGCTCAGTTGCCTTTGTTCACGAGCCTGTCTGAGGCAATGAAAGACCCCGGCTCGGTGTACCGCCTTTCCCTCCGGAAAAACAAGCTGGATACATTTCCATCCCAGATATTTTCCTTCCCCAACCTGCAGGAACTGGACCTGAGCCGCAACAAAATCAGGGAAATTCCGCGCCGCATTGCTGAATTACAAAACCTGGAGAAGCTCAACCTTACTAACAACAAAATCGATGAACTTCCCGCAGAGCTGGGACTGCTCATTCACCTGAAAGAGTTTCGCGCCGCACGCAACTATATTGAAAAGATTCCACCCGAAATGGGCAAGCTGGAACAACTGGAAGTACTGGACATCTGGGACAACGAGATCACCACCTTCCCTGATGAGTTGCGCAACCTGAAAAGCCTGAAATACCTTGATCTTCGTGCCATCCTCATCCCGGAAGATGAACAAACGCGCATCAGGGGTATGCTGCCCGGCGTTGATATTTATATGTCGCCGGCGTGCCAGTGCAAGTGGTAGTTCAGGAAGCGTTCAATACCCGGTCCCAGTCTTTCCAAACAACTTCAAGTCCCGCATCCCTGATCACCTTGGCCATTTCAGCCGGACTCCGGTCATCGTCGATCTCAAACTGTTCCAGGCTTTCTTCCTTTTCGGTATAACCGCCGGGATTCGTTCGTGATCCCGCGCTCATGGTGGTGATGCCGAGACCCAGGATGTGATTCCTGAAAGTCGGGCGTTCCCGGGTAGACAGTGACAGTTCCACATTTTCATTGAAGATGCGGTATGCGCAGATCAGTTGCGTGAGGTCCTTTTCAGATATACTCACCCTGGGTTCTATGATCCCTTCTGCCGGCCTTAGCCTTGGGAAAGAAATTGAAAAGCGACTTTGCCAGTAGGTACGTTCCAGGTAGTACATGTGAAGGGCGGTGAAGAAGGCATCGGTGCGCCATTCTTCCAGTCCGATCAATGCACCCAGTCCGATCTTGTGAATGCCCGCTTTTCCCAGCCGGTCCGGTGTATCCAGCCTGTATTCGAAGTTCGACTTCTTGCCCTTGGGATGATAATCTTTATAGGCATCCCTGTGATATGTTTCCTGGTATACCAGTACGGTATGCAGTCCGAGTGCGCCCAGGCGTTCGTATTCGTCCTGTTCAAGCGGCTGAACTTCAAGTGAGATATGTGAGAAATAAGGACGGATCAGGGAGATGGCATGCGCGAGGTAATCAACCCCTACTTTGCGGTTGGCTTCTCCGGTAACCAGCAGTACATGATCCATGCCCATGGATTTGATCACCTTCACCTCCTCCAGGATCTGTTCGTCATTCAGCGTTACACGGGGTAGCTTGTTGTCGAAGCTGAACCCGCAATAGGTGCAGATGTTCTGGCACTCGTTGCTCAGGTACATGGGGATGTACATCTGCATGGTTTTCCCGAATCGCTTTTGGGTGAGCATGCGGCTGGTACGCGCCATGGTTTCCAGGTAGGGGGCGGCAGCGGGAGATATCAGGGCCATGAAATCATCCGGACTTCCCTTCCCGGCACGGTGAAGCGCAGCTTCCACATCCGATGCTTTCATGGAGTAAATCCGGTCACGGCACCGATCCCAGTCGAGGTTTTCAAAAACCGACAAAAAACCGGAGGTGTTCATGCAATGGTGGATTCAGGTGTTTCCAGGAAGGAGGTGAGTGGGCTGGTGGCGTCGGCGATGTGCGATACGCTTCCCAGCCTGGCTTCGAAGGCCATGCGTCCTGCTTCAACAGCCATGCGGAATGCTTTGGCCATCTCTACGGGATGATCGGAAACGGCAATGGCTGTATTCACCAGTACGGCATCTGCACCCATTTCCATTGCTTCCGCGGCATGGCTCGGCGCACCGATGCCGGCATCCACCACAACGGGAACACGGCTCTGGTCGATGATAATCTCCAGCATCGATTTCATTTTCAATCCCTGGTTCGAACCGATGGGTGCCCCCAACGGCATTACGGCAGCGGTTCCCACGTCTTCCAGTCGTTTGCATAAAACCGGATCGGCGTGAATGTAAGGAAGCACCACGAACCCTTCTTTTGCGAGGATGCGGGTGGCTTCAAGGGTTTCCACCGGGTCGGGTAGGAGGTAACGGGGATCCGGGTGAATTTCCAGTTTGATCCAATGGGTACCCAGTGCTTCTCGTGCAAGGCGGGCGGCCAGTACGGCTTCCTTGGCGTTGCGAACACCGGAGGTATTGGGTAGCCAGCGGATGTGGTTGTGCTTCAGGTAATGCGTGAGGTCATCTTCTCCTTTGCCTATGTCAACGCGTTTCAGGGCCATGGTCACCAGTTCCGACCCTGAGGCCAAGAGGGCATCTTCCATCAACCGGTTTGAACTGAATTTACCGGTGCCTGTAAACAGCCTGGATTGGAAGGTTTGATCTGCTATTTGTAAAGGTTTCATGCGAGGGGCTGGGATAAAAGTTGCAAAGTGGCAATGAACCGGTGTGCTTCGTGGATTGGCGATGCAGCCTCGTTGATCGCGGAGGCTACAGCCACACCATGGATACCTGTATGCAGAATGTTCAGGACATCCTCCGGCAGGATGCCACCGATGGCTACCAGGGGGATGTCGATGGATGCCTGACGCATCCGGTGAACGATGTCGGTCAACCCTTCCGGTCCCAGGATGGGGCTCAGGTTTCTTTTGGTTGATGTGAAGCGGTAGGGGCCGATGCCAAAGTATGCGATATCGGATGTAGCATGCTGGAGGATATCATCAAAAGAATTGGCTGTGCAACCGATGATGGCCTCTTGCCCCAGAATGAGACGTGCTTCGTCGGGGGTGGGGTCGTTCTTTCCCACGTGTACACCGTCTGCACCGGTTTCCAGTGCCAGGTAGGGGTTGTCGTTGATGATGCACACCGAATCGTAGTGTCGGCATACTTTCACCACTGCTTTTGCTTCAGCGGTGATTTTGCTGCGGTCGGTACGTTTGCTGCGGAACTGGATCCAGCGTATACCTGCCTCGCAGGCTTCTTCTGCCTGCATGGCGTGGGATTTTCCTTCAAGATCCTGGGTGATGAGCTGTAATTCGGGGATGGTCATGGTAGTGGGGCGTGGATGCCCATTTTAGATGAGTCACTGGCGAGGAAGGTCCGGGTAAATGCGATGCCGTCGGTTACTGCATGGCTCAGGGAATGTCCTTTGGCCAGGCCTGCGGCAATGGAAGCGGAGAGTGTGCATCCCGAGCCGTGTTTCTCTCCGGATTCGATATAATCGTTGGTGAAGCATTCACCCATGCCGTTTATAAACAAGGTATCGGTGACCGTTTCTTGGTTTGTATGTCCACCGGTCAGCAGCACCGGACACGACGCCGAAAGTTTCCGGGCTGCTTCGTTCGGGTCGGAACAACCTGTCAGCCGGCACGCTTCCATGATATTTGGTGTGATCAGGTCGCAGGATGTCAGTGGAAAATCGTCGGTAAGCATGGAGTGTGTGTCCCAGAATGCATGGCCTGTGGACGATGTAAGAACGGGATCCCATACCACCTTGGTGTCGGGGATGACCTCTTTGATGAGGTGGATAATATTGGCACATACCCGGGCACTTTCCGTGATGCCAATTTTAACGGCGCGTGGGCGGAAGCGTGCCATCACCGAGCGCATTTGCCGGAAGATCATGTCCGGTGCCATCCACAAAAGCCGGTCGAACTCTTGGTCGCTTTGCGCGGTAACAGCGGTGCAGATGCCAAGGGATCGGACCCTGTGGCACTCCAACGTTTTGATATCAGCCAGCAGGCCCGCGCCTCCACTCGGGTCAAGGCCGGCAACCGACATTGCGTATGGGAGGACTTCAGACATGTTGGGAGATTTTCTTTATGTGGAGGATACCATCCTTGTCTACCGACATGGCGGTATCAGCATTCATGGAACCGAGCACCCGACTCTGCACTTGTGCATAGGTTCCAACCGGATCATCCGTATTCCAGATATACCCGAGCATGGCCATTCCGTAGAAACCAACTTCACAAACTTCATCCACCTTGGTTTCGTCCACACCGCCAAGTGCAATCACATGTTGTGAAGAATTCATAATGGCGGCTTTCAGCATATACTTGGAAAACCCGGCCTGGTATCCGCCTTTGGAAATGCTGTCGAACACCGGACTGATAAAGACATAGTCGTACCGGGTCTTGTCGTTATACAGGCTGTTCAGGTTGTGAAAAGAAGTGCTGATGTGGAGTTGGGGGTGAAACCACCGGTACATCCTGGTGTATTTCCATCGGTTGAAACGTTTCTTTCTGACTTTGGAAGTGAGATGGATGCCTTTGAGTTTCATCCGGGTGGCCAGGTTGAAATGAGAATGAATCACGATCCGGTTCCAGTAGACCTTGGGAATTTTCAGGAGCAGCGCGCGCATTTGTCCGCTGGATGCACCAGGTTTGCGAAGGTGGAGGATCGGTAGTCCTTCTTCAAACATGCGCGTCAATATTTCAGCTTCCTGCTTGAAAAATGTCGGTTTTGTGATCACGATTGTTTTCAAGTCTTCCTTGTTTTAGAGGGTTTGAACTGGGTGCTATGTATAGATTTCACTTCCCTGGTCAACAAATTCTTTTGCCTTTTCCTGTAATCCCTGGTCAATGGCTTCTGCATTTTCCAGGCCCTGGTTGTTTGCGTATTCTCTGACTTCCTGGGAGATTTTCATTGAGCAGAACTTGGGTCCGCACATCGAACAGAAGTGGGCCACCTTGGCATTTTCCGAAGGCAGGGTTTCGTCATGAAACTCCCTGGCCGTATCCGGGTCAAGGCTCAGGTTGAATTGATCCTGCCACCTGAATTCGAACCGGGCCTTGCTCAGTGCATCATCCCGTAGCTGTGCTCCGGGGTGACCTTTGGCGAGGTCAGCGGCATGTGCTGCGATCTTGTAGCTGATCACCCCATCCTTCACATCCTTCTTGTTGGGAAGGCCCAGGTGTTCTTTGGGTGTTACGTAACAAAGCATGGCACAACCATACCAGCCGATCATGGCAGCGCCGATGGCGGAAGTGATATGGTCATACCCCGGAGCGATATCCGTGGTAAGGGGCCCGAGTGTGTAGAAAGGTGCCTCGTGGCATACCTCCAGTTGCTTGTCCATGTTCTCCTTGATCAGGTGCATGGGTACGTGCCCCGGTCCTTCAATCATCACCTGTACATCATTCGCCCATGCGGTGTGTGTGAGTTCACCCAGTGTTTCCAGTTCTGCAAATTGGGCTTCGTCGTTGGCGTCGGCAATGGACCCGGGGCGCAATCCGTCGCCCAGGGAGAAGGCCACATCATAGGCTTTCATGATCTCGCAGATCTCATCAAAATGGGTGTAAAGGAAATTCTCCTTGTGATGGGCCAGGCACCACTTGGCCATGATGGAACCACCGCGCGATACAATACCGGTTACGCGTTTGGCGGTCATCGGCACATAGTGCAGCCGCACACCGGCGTGAATGGTGAAGTAGTCTACCCCTTGTTCGGCCTGTTCGATCAAAGTGTCCCTGAAGAGTTCCCAGGTGAGGTCTTCGGCGATGCCGCCGGTTTTCTCGAGTGCCTGGTAGATGGGAACGGTGCCGATGGGTACGGGTGAATTGCGGATGATCCATTCCCTGGTTTCATGGATGTTCTTGCCGGTAGACAGGTCCATGATGGTATCGGCGCCCCAGCGGCAGGCCCAAACCGCTTTTTCCACTTCTTCCTCGATGCTGGACGTAACGGCTGAGTTTCCGATGTTGGCATTGATCTTTACCAGGAAGTTGCGTCCGATGATCATGGGTTCGCTTTCCGGGTGGTTGATGTTGTTGGGGAGGATGGCACGTCCGGCGGCGATCTCATCGCGCACGAATTCGGGTGTGATCCACTTGATTTTTGAAGACCCGTTGGTTTGCTGGATCCGTTGGTTTTCGCGGATCGCTACATATTCCATTTCGGGTGTGATGATGCCTTTACGTGCATAATGCATCTGAGAGACGTTGGCGCCCTCTTTCGCTTTCAGCGGTTTTTTGAGGTGTGCAAAGCGAAGGTGATCCAGGTCGCTGTTCAGCAATTGCTGGCGGCCGAACTCGGATGAGATTCCGGGCAGTTCCTGCACATCTCCGCGTGCCATGATCCATTCGGATCTCAGTGCGGGCAGTCCCTCCCTTACGTCGAGGTTCATTGACGGATCGGTGTAAGGCCCGCTGGTATCGTACACAACCACATCCTTATTGGACTCTTTTAAGCCATTCATCAACTGTGAATCCTCAAGGTGGATTTTGCGCATGGCTACACGGATGTCATGCATCTGGCCGGGTACGTATATTTTTTCGGAACAGGGAAAGGGTGTTCGCGTGATGGTATGTTCGTTTGGGATGGAATTTTTCATGGTAAAAGTTTAGCCTCCCTGGGTGGCGTGGATAATCAGAATATGGTCGCGATCATTCAGCAAGGTCCTGTTCCAGTCGGAAAGGGGGATCACGTCACTGTTGACTGCAAGGGCGATTCCCTGGCGTGCTTCAAGTGACAGTTGCCGTATCAGGTCCGAAACGGAATAACCCGATTGAACCCGGTGGATTTGATCGTTCACATGAACGGTGATGTGTTCCCCTGTATCTGTGTTGTCGAACGCTTGCATTGAATGCTCAATGTCTGCAAGGGGTGCGAGAGTCCAGCCAATCCCTTCGCCGGCATGATCCGGAGCAGGTTCGATGGGTATGTTCTCAGCCCCGGATCAACCGGGACACCCCTTTGCTTGGTCGTACAAAATTGACCAAATACAACTTGATTTCCAAAGTTGTTTCCAAAAAGTTACCAACCGGTAGATGCTTACGCGGATTTGACAGCTGTTCCGAGCACATCAAGCAGGGAGCTGTTTGACTCGATGGCGTTGCCCACCACGATGACATCGGCCCCTGCATGGCATGCGGCTATCACCTGTTCGGGAGTGCATATCCCTCCTCCGGCAATGATCGGCAGGTCGGTGGATTGCCTCACGGCGGAGATCATTTCGGGTGGAATGGGGTGTTTGGCTCCGCTTCCTGCATCCATATAAAGTACCTTCAGTCCCAGCAACTCACCGGCCATGGCTGTGCATGCGGCGATGTCGTATTTGGTGCGCGGAATAGGAAAGGTATTGCTGATATAAGAAACGGTAGTGGCCTGGCCACCGTCGATGAGCATATAACCCGTCGGGATCACTTCCAGTTGGGTTTGTTTGATCATCGGGGCTGCGATCACGTGGTTCCCGATAAGCATTTCCGGGTTTCTGCCGGAAATCAGGGACAGAAAGAACAATGCATCGGCGTTGTCAACCACCTGGAGGATGCTGCCGGGGAACAAGACCACGGGTTTGCCCGTCACCTCCTTGATCCTGTCAATACAGGTGCGGGTAGATTGTGCCCTGACCAGGCTACCGCCCACGAAGATGAGGTCCACGCATGCTTCTCCCGATTGCATCAGGGATGTGAGTTGGCCATCGTTCAGGTCGTCCGGATCGATCAGGACGGCGAACAGTTTGCGGTTCTCTTTGCGGGCCGCTGCTATGATCTTGTATACGTGGCTCATGGCTGGCAATATTAACCATATTTCGTCACGTACACCAGCACAAAATCTTCCCTTGATATGAATCCGGCCTGTAATAGGTGATCCCTGCAACGAATCAAAAAACCGTTTTCGGGTTGTTTGGGGTCGGGCCAGCTTTGTATGTGAAGGTCTTTCCGGAAATCAAGTCCACCCGCCCCGTCCCACTTATATGCCGCTTCTTTCCCGCTCCAGGCCAGTGCTAGTATTTCGGGCAAATGGGTTCGGATGTGCTGAGCCTTTGACAACTCGTCTTGCGAAAGGTATCGATCGGCGATGCGATCAAAGGTCCGCGACCGCATCTCTATGTCAATCCCGATGTTGCGGTCGGCCACGGCTACGGCAGCATAGGTGTGGGCATGGGAAAAGGAGACCCCGGTGGATGTGTCACGTAAGAATGGTTTTCCCTGTTCATTGTAAGAGATGTTGCATGGATCGTGGCCCATGCGGGTTAGCAAGGCCCGGGCGGCGAGGAACTGGCATTGTCGTTCTTTCTGTTTGAATGTGGCCAATCGGTCCAGGTCAACCGGCGTGAGTGAGGTCAGGGTCATCAATTCATCCCGTTGTTGGGAAATGCCCCAGATGCCGATCTGAAGGCTTCCGCTTGAATGAATGATTTGGTCCGACTGCATGATGCGGGGTGGTGGTACCCGGCAAAGATAGGAGGTTTGGTCTACACGCGGGGTTGCCCCTTGAATTGGTAATTGAAAAGGTGTTTTCTACCTTTGCCCATCCATTGAGTATTCATCAAAAAAGGAAAATCTCAAAATGAGCCAAACTACGGTGCAAAAATTTGAAAAATATAAGGTAAAGGACATTTCACTTGCCGCCTGGGGCCGCAAGGAAATCGAACTGGCCGAGGCAGAAATGCCCGGTCTGATGGCCATTCGTGAAGAATATGGCGCGAAGAAACCGCTGCAAGGCGCACGCATTGCAGGTTGTTTGCACATGACCATTCAAACCGCTGTTCTGATCGAGACCTTGGTGGAACTGGGTGCGGAAGTTACCTGGTCATCATGCAACATCTTTTCAACCCAGGATCATGCTGCTGCAGCGATCGCGGAAAAAGGTATTTCCGTATATGCCTGGAAGGGAATGAACGATCAGGAGTTCGACTGGTGCATTGAGCAAACATTGTTTTTCGGTGAAGACCGGAAACCACTGAACATGATCCTCGACGATGGTGGAGATCTCACCAACATGGTGCTGGATCGTTATCCCGAATTGGTGGAAGGCATCAAAGGTATTTCCGAAGAAACCACCACCGGTGTGCATCGCTTGTACGAGCGCGCAAAAAAAGGAAAACTCCCGCTGCCGTGTATCAATGTGAACGATTCCGTTACGAAATCCAAATTCGATAACAAGTACGGTTGCCGCGAATCATTGGTTGACGGCATCCGCCGTGCTACCGATGTGATGATCGCAGGTAAGGTGGCCGTGGTTGCAGGATATGGTGATGTGGGCAAAGGTTCCGCACAATCGTTGAGCGCTGCCGGTGCCCGTGTGATCGTGACCGAGATTGATCCGATCTGCGCCCTGCAGGCTGCCATGGAAGGTTACCAGGTGATGAAAATGGATGATGCGGTGAAGCTTGCTGACATCGTGGTTACCGCTACCGGTAATAAGGACGTGGTTGTAGGCCGTCACTTCGAGAACATGAAAGACAAGGTCATCGTTTGCAACATCGGTCACTTCGACAATGAGATTGACATGGCATGGCTCATCAAGAACCATGGTTCAACCAAAGTGAACATCAAGCCGCAGGTGGATAAGTTCACCGTGAAAGGTCATGATGTGATCGTATTGGCGGAAGGTCGCCTGGTGAACCTGGGATGTGCAACAGGTCACCCGTCGTTCGTGATGTCAAACAGCTTCACCAACCAGGTGCTGGCTCAGATCGAGTTGTGGAAGAACAGCGGCGGCTACGAAAACAAGGTGTACACGTTGCCGAAGCATCTGGACGAAAAAGTGGCTGCGTTCCACCTCGCCAAGATTGGGGTGCAACTGGAAACCCTGACTCCGGAACAAGCCGAATACATTGGCGTGGAGCAGAAGGGCCCGTTTAAACCCGACTACTACAGGTACTAATTACAGCATACTGCAAGAGCTACAGCAACAGTTCGCCGTAGCTTTAGCGGAGCAACCATACAGCAAGAGCATACAGTGGGAGGTTTCCCGGACTGTATGCTCTTTTGTTTTGTTCTATGTTAAGTCTTGTATTGAGCCTCACACTTGCTGTTGCTGTATGCTGTTGCAGTATGCTGTTGCGGTATGCTCTTGCAGTATGCTCTTGCAGTATGCTCTTGCTCAATTAAAAATATGCACCCACGTTCCGTCGAACGAGGTTTCATATTGTTTGAGGGGCAGGGTGGCCGGGCCTTTGACAACCGACCCGTCAAACAAAAGAAAGGTTGATCCGCAGCAGGGGTCTGTCACCTGGATGTTGGTGGAGTCTACTTCCACTTTACCACAGCTAGATGATGGTTGATAAGGGCAGTGCCGGTCGAAGGCCAGGAAGGCGTCAAGGGATTGGCGGTACACAACGATTCCCCTTGAACCTCCTACAATGTAAACCCATCCTCCGGGTGCGTTCAGGTCGGTGAACCCTGGTTCTGTCGGAGAAACATAGATGTCCACAGCAACGTCAGGAACCCTTTCATCGTTCTTTTTGCATGCAGCTATCAGGGCTGCGCATGCGAACAACATAAGGAAGGACAGATGTCGTGACTTGAGCTTTTTTGTTATCTTCATGGAGAATGGAATCATCAGGCAAAGTTATGAAAGTCTCGCCTGGTATTAATTGTAACTTTGACACGCGACTGTTAAACAGAATGTGCAAAAGATGAAAAGGAAACGTTGGATACGAGGTTTGGTTGCGGTTTTGCTGGTGCTGATGTCCGGTGTGGTGATGGCACAGGCTGAGGGGCCCGGCGACAGTCCGGCATCCAAGAAGAAGCCCAAAACCCAGCAGGAGCGTGCGGCGCAAAAGGACAAGCAGAAAAAGCTGAATGAAGCCAAGAAGATTGATAAGATGCTTCATAAACGGGCGAAGAAAATTCAGTCCAAGGAAACGCGGAAAATGATGAAGAAGAGCAAGCGAAAATCCAAACGGATCGTGGAAAAAAGAAGGGATCCTTTTTATATTCGCTGGTTCAGAAACAGGAGGCATTGACCATGATGACGATCACTCCCATTGTGATGACAATGGACTTCAACTACACTACGCTGATATACATCCTGATCGGGATCGTGTACTATGCATTCAGGGCCATTGGAAAAGGAGCCAAAGAAGATGGCAAGCCGAAGAAGGCACCGAAGAAAAACCTGCTTGAAGAGCTGGAGGACATGATACGGGAAAAGCAGGAACCTGCTCCCAAACCCGCGCCTGCCCCCGTTCAGCAGTCATCTCCGCCTCCCCAGCGCGATCGCCAGAAGTCGGCAAAATCCACACATTCGGATTCAACGCATCTGAAGGAGACGTACAGTTCGCGCATAAGGATGATGGACCAGGTCACGGCAGAAGGCAGCAGCATCATGCATCCCGTGCCACCGAGTGCGCACATGCATGACCCGAAAAAAAGCAAGGTTAAAATCGTGCGCCTGAAGAAAAGGAAAACAGCCTTCAACCTGCGCCGGGCGGTGATTCAATCCGCAATTCTGGAAAGGCCGTACGCTGACACGGGAAATCCTACCGCTTAATAATTATTCATTGACATTACCCCCTTTCTTTGCTACTTTCGATTTAACATTCCCTCCTAACATAAAAGCCACCGCATCAACGGCTTGTCATTTTTCAGAAAGATTTTGCGATTAAAAACTTCTTTTTTATACCTTTACCCCCTCTGAAAATCTCGCATCACATTTTCGGTTTTTTGATTTTTTAGTTACCAAAAAAATTGCATTATGCTACGAAAACTGTCCGTTTTCTGCGCGCTCATTTCTTTGTGCGGTATGAGTGCGTTTGCGCAAACCGGTACCTTGAAAGGTAAAGTCGTGGATAAGCTGAACGGAGAACCGATTCCGTTCGCTAACATCATCATTGAACGCAATGGTGTTCAGGCCGGCGGTGCCACCACGAATTTCGACGGAGAGTATACGATCAAGCCGATCGATCCCGGTAAGTATTCGGTAAAGGCCAGTTACGTCGGCTACCAGCAGATACAGGTGGATGGGGTGACCATCAACTCCGATAAGATCACGGATCTTAAAATCGAAATGTCAGCAGGTGTTGAGCTGCAGGAGGTGGAGATCGTGAAGTACAAAGACCCCGTGTTCAAGAAGGATGAAACGGTGGTTCAGAAAACCGTTACCCGCGAAGATTTCGACAAGATGCCCACGCGCAGTGCGGTATCCGCTGCGGCTACTTCTGCCGGTGCTTATCAAGGAACGGATGGAAAGATCAGCATGCGCGGACAACGTTCAGGTGGTACGGTTTACTACGTGGATGGTGTGAAAGTACGCGGTAATGTAACGCTTCCACAGAGAGGTATCGAGCAGGTAAGTACTGTATTGGGCGGTATCCCCGCACAGTACGGTGATGCCGTAGGTGGTATCATCAACATCACCACGCGCGGTCCGTCCAGCACGGTGAGTGGAGGTGTTGAAGCCCTTACATCCGAGTTCCTGGATGGATATGGATACAACCTGGTGGGCGGTAACATAACCGGTCCCCTCTGGTCTAAGAAAGATACAGCAGACCCCACCAATTCACGCGCCATTGCGGGTTTCTTCCTGTCAGGTGAAGGTGCCTATATTCAAGATGGTAACCCTTCGGCCATTGGTGCATGGAAGGTGAAAGACAATGTGCTTGCTGATTTGGAAAAGAATCCATTGAGGGCACGCGGTAGCGGTCTGGGAACTTTTAGGAATTCCGAATTTCTCACCAAAAATGATCTTGAGAATGTGAAAGCCAAGATGAACGTGGGTTCTGCCCGGATGACCATGCAAGGTAAATTTGACATTAAACCATCCAATTCCACTACCATCACTTTTGGCGGTTCTTATGACTATGAAAACAAGCACGACTATTTTTACACGTATTCATTGCTGAACTATAACAAGAACTCGCAAACGATCAATAGCACATGGCGCGCGTATTCACGCTTTACACAGAAATTTGACTCCGACACCGGGTCGGCCATTCAAAATGCCTTTTACAGCATCCAATTGGATTACTCTATGGATAACAGCAAAACCTGGGATGACATTCACAAGGATGACATGTTCGCTTACGGTTATGTCGGAAAGTTCAATACGCACAAAATTAACCACTATAGTGTAATTGGAACAGACCCTGTGTCCGGGAAGACCGGTTGGCTGCATGATGGGTTTAGTGACACACTTGTGGAATTTGAGCGGTCGGAGATCAATCCTTTGATGGCCAACTATACCAGTCAATATTTTAACTTTTATGATGAAACGGCAGGCAATTATGAAAATTTGAGTCAGGTGCAATCGGGCGGTGGCTTGCTCAATGGCGACCGACCTGGACATGCCTATTCATTGTGGTATAATACCGGACGTTTGAATAATCAGTATGGCTACAGCGAAAATACCCAATTCAGGTTAACAGCCAATGGGTCAGCGGATATAGGAGACCATGCCATTCAACTGGGTTTTGAATATGAGCAACGCAGTGATCGCTTCTGGAACAGTGTGCCCATCCAATTGTGGGTACTTGCCCGCCAGCTGACGAATGCTCACATCAGCAATCTGGATTTCAGCAATCCGCAACCGGTGCTCGATGCCAACGGTGTATTCCAGGATACAGTGAATTATCCGCGTTTGTATGATGCAAATGCACAACGTTATTTTGACAAGCAGTTGCGTACGAAGTTGGGAAAATCCATTACAAGTACGGAGTGGATTGACGTTGATGCAGTGGATCCAAGCATACTGAGCCTGGATATGTTCAGTGCAGATGATTTGCTGAATGACGGGAATGGGTTTGTGTATTACTATGGCTACGATTACCTAGGGCATAAGTTGACTTCAAAACCCAGCTTTGACGATTTTTTCAACGAAAAGGATGAGAACGGCAACTACACCCGCAACGTGGCGCCTTTCGAGCCGATTTATGTGGCCGGGTATATCCAGGACAAGTTCGCTTTCAAGGACCTGGTCTTCAACATCGGTGTGCGTGTAGACCGCTATGACGCCAACCAGATGGTGTTGAAAGACAAGTACCTCCTGCAGGCTGCCAAAACCGCTGCCGAGGTGCCCCAGTTCGGTAACCATCCATCCACCATTGGTGAAGATTACGTGGTGTATGTGAATGATGCGGCCAATCCTACTGCGATTTTGGGATACCGGAACGGAGATACCTGGTACAATGCGGAAGGAACTGAGATCACGGATCCTTCCGTGATAGCCAAAGCTAGTAGCACCGGTACCATCACCCCGTACCTGCTTGATCCGAACAACACCGAAGTGAAACCCGAGGTGTTCAAGGACTACGAACCCCAAACGAACATCATGCCCCGTGTGGCTTTCTCATTCCCGATCTCGGATGAAGCGGTGTTCTTCGCCCACTACGATGTACTGACCCAGCGTCCCACAAGCGGACAGCGATTGGACCCTATTTCATATTATTATCTCCGTAACTCTGCTGGCAGGATTACAGTTGGAAACCCCGATCTGCAGCCTGAACGCACCACGGATTATGAGGTAGGTTTTAAGCAAAAGTTATCACAGGCATCTGCTATTTCCTTCTCCTCGTTTTATCGTGAACTGAGGGATCAGATTCAGGCGATCCCTGTCAACTATGCTTATCCTAAAGATTACAACACCTATGGAAATGTCGATTTCGGAACAGTAAAGGGTTTCTCCGTGTCTTATGATTTACGGCGGGTAAGGAATGTTCGTCTGAATGCCAATTATACCCTTCAGTTTGCCGAAGGTACCGGCAGTTCGGCCACAACCGGACTTACGCTGATCAATGACGGGTTCCCCAACCTGAGGACATTGTCTCCACTGGAGTACGATGTACGTCACCGCATCGTAACCAACATCGACTACCGCTTTGATGGTAAGGACAAGTATGACGGTCCGCGCTGGTTTGGTGCACCCGTATTTCAATACACGGGTATGAACGTGATCATGAACGCACGCTCGGGTGAGCCTTACTCACGTCAGGCAAATGTGACCCAGACAGCTGCATTTGGTCTGAATGATCGTTCGCGCCTAGACGGGTCCATCAACGGTTCACGCCTGCCCTGGCAGTTTACGATCGATCTGCGTGTAGACAGGGACATTCCCCTCAACTTTGGCAAGAAGGATGAAAAGGGTAATGGCGGGCATGGAAACCTCAACCTGTACCTGTCCATCACCAACCTGCTGGATGCAGATAACATCATATCGGTTTACCGTGCAACGGGTAATCCGGATGACGACGGTTACTTGACCAATGCTGCGGCACAGGGTATCATTGAGCAACAAACCAATCCGCAATCATTCAGGGATCTGTATGCCATCAAGGTGAACAATCCGGCAAATTATAGCTTGCCCCGCCAGATTCGCTTCGGTGTTCAATTGGATTTCTAGTCGTTCTTTATTTGGCATTAATTATTTACTGATATGAAAGCTAGTATGCGCAATTTCGCCTTAATCACCCTTGGAGCACTGGTGTCCGTTTCAACGTACGGAAGAGAGGATATCAACAAGAAGGCCGGCTCATCGGGTGTCATGAAAAACGGTAGTCACGAAGCCGTTGCTGCAGCGTGTGATCCGCCTTCCGCTCAAACGGATCTGGACATCAACAACGTCCGGGCCCGTGTGCTGTCCGGCATGGATATGTGGTGGGATCTGAACACCGCCAAGTACGAAGTGCCCAAGGGTTCCAACAAGAACTCTCTGTTTGCCGGTTCGCTCTGGCTGGGTGGTATCGATGCCGGTGGCCAGCTGAAAGTGGCTGCACAAACCTATCGCCAGTGGGGATGGGACATCTGGCCCGGCCCCCTGAACACGGTCACTGCATCCGTTGATGCGGACGTATGCGCCAAATACGACAAACACTTCAAGATGACCCGAAAGATGGTTGAGGATTTTGTTGCAGACCCAAGTTATCCTGGCAACATATCCAATGTTCCCCAGGCCATGCTCGACTGGCCTGCACACGGCGATCCGGCATACGGACAGGAT
The DNA here is from genome assembly GCA_020635855.1 of Flavobacteriales bacterium. Classification (NCBI taxonomy): domain Bacteria; kingdom Pseudomonadati; phylum Bacteroidota; class Flavobacteriia; order Flavobacteriales; species Flavobacteriales bacterium. Next base: position 116,525 of record JACJYZ010000003.1, read on the forward strand.
ACGTATCTCGCACCTTTCTTTGATTATGATGGCGACGGTTATTACAACCCATATGCAGGAGACTATCCCGACTATGACATCTCAGGAGATGCCGGTTGTGCCGCTCGCCTTTACGGTGACCAGACCTTGTGGTGGGTATTCAATGACAAAGGTGATATCCACACCGAAAGCGGTGGCGAACCCATCGGAATCGAAATCCATGCGCAGGCTTTCGCATTCGCCACCAACGACGAAATCAACAACATGACCTTTTACCAGTACCGCATTTTCAACCGGTCGTCTTTCCAGGTGAACAACACCTATTTCGGTCAATGGGTGGATCCGGATCTGGGTAACTACCTGGATGACTTCGTGGGTTGTGACGTTGGTCGCGGTCTGGGTTATTGCTACAACGGGGATGAGAACGACGAAGGCGCGCAAGGGTACGGAACCAACCCGCCTTCTATCGGCGTTGATTTCTTCCAGGGGCCGAAAGCCGATGACAATGATGGCGTTGATAACGACCGCGATGGTACCATTGACGAGCCCGGAGAACAAATCATTATGTCGAAGTTCGTTTACTATAACAACGACGGGTCCGTTACGGGTAACCCTACCTTGGCAACCGACTATTACAACTACCTGACCGGTTTCTGGAGGGATGGTGTGCCGTTTACATACGGTGCCAATGCCTACAACACCGGCGGGCCTATTTGTAACTTCATGTTCCCCGGTGATTCGGATCCCAATGGATGGGGTACACCGGGTGCAGGTCCTCAGCCCCCATGGGATGAGAAAAGTTCCGGAAATACTCCTGCGGACCGACGTTTCCTTCAATCTGCCGGACCGTTTACCCTGAAGCCGGGTGCCGTGAACACCATCACCACAGGTGCGGTTTGGGCACGTGCAGCACAGGGAGGTGCTACCGCATCGGTGGATCTGTTGCGTGTGACCGACGACAAAGCCCAGGCACTGTTCGACAACTGTTTCAAGGTGTTGAACGGGCCGGATGCACCCGACCTGACCATCCAGGAAATGGACAAGAAGTTGCTGGTGTATATCACCAACAAGCCCTCTTCCAATAATTACAATGAAGAATACGAAGAGCGTGATCCGCTGATCGTATGGACCAGCACCAACAACTACGATACCACGTACAACTTCGAAGGGTATCAGATCTACCAGGTAAAAACACGCTACGTAACAGCTGCCGATCTGCAAAACCCGGATCTTGCCCGTCTGGCTTTCCAATGTGACGTAAAGAACAGTGTGGCCCAACTGGTCAACTACGAATTCGACCAGGCACTGGGCGGCAACGTGCCCACCGAAATGGTGAATGGAAACAACACAGGCATCGTACACTCGTTCGAAATCACGAAAGACCTGTTTGCATCCGGGGATGACCGGTTGGTGAATCACAAACCGTACTATTTCCTTGCAATCTCATACGGGTATAACAACTTCAAGAAATACAACCAGGCCGATCCGCTGCAACTCGATGGTCAGAAGAAACCGTACAAGGCGGGTCGCAGGAACATTCAGGTATACACAGGTATCCCGCACTTCCCCTCACCGGAAGCGGGTGGAACCGATTACCCCACCGAATACGGAGATGGTGTTGAGATCACCCGTCTGATCGGTCAGGGCAATGGCGGATTGGTGATGGATATATCCGAGGACGCAGAAAATACCATTCTCACCAGCTCCAACCATCGCGCTTATGAGTTGAAGTACCAAAGCGGGAAGGGTCCGGTTGATGTCAAGATCATCGATCCGCTGAATGTTCCTTCAGGCAACTTCAAGCTCTACCTTACAGGAAAGAGCAATGTGGGAAGCGGCGCGATGGATAAAACTTCCAAATGGTTTTTGATCAAAGATGGAACCAGTGATACAATCTGGTCTGACCGTGACATCAGCGTGTACAACGAACAGATCCTTTCGGGTAAATTCGGGAAGAACCACGACGGTGCTTCCTATAACTGGGGACTGTCTGTCAGCATCAAGCAGGTAGAAGATCCCGGCAAGAACAAAGATGCCGGCTTCCTGGAAGGTACCATTCAATATGCAGACGCCGAACACCCATGGCTGACCGGTGTACCGGATATTGACGGAGGATCGGCTTACAACTGGATCCGTTCGGGTACGGTGAACAACTCGGATCCGGCAACTGACGATTACGTCGGACTTGACGACGATGAAGAGTTCGAATCTGTTTTACCAATAAACCTTGGAAATGGATTGAGTGGTGGAACCTGGGCTCCTTACCGCATAGCTTCTCACGAAGTGGATTACGGTCCGGCATGGAGCAACTTCCACGCCCAGGTGAAAATGAGCCAGTTGGCCGGTGTGGATATTGTCTTTACTCCTGATAAGTCGAAATGGTCACGCTGTGTGGTCATTGAAACAGGTTCTGATCCCGCATTGAATGCCGGTGGTGTTGACAAGTTCATGCCTCGTGCCGGCCAGTCGGTAGACAAAGACGGTAACGCCGATGGAAGTGGTACCGGAATGGGTTGGTTCCCCGGCTATGCCATCAATGTGGAGACCGGAGAACGTCTGAACATTGCCTTCGGTGAAAATTCATGGCTTGCCGGTGACAACGGGAACGACATGAAGTTCAACCCCACTGCTACCTATGCACGTCCCCCGATCGGAACACCGGTGTGGGGTGGCATGCACATGGTGTATGTGTTTGGCCACAACAAGAATACATCCATTGACATGCCTGCCTACGATGAAGGTGCATACATGTACAACATGCTTTCCACCGGCAACTCCACCGACAGGCGTAATGTGCTGAAAGATTGTATGTGGGTGGGTATTCCCATGCTGGTATCAGGTGAAACCCTGCTGGCGAATGAGGCACGTATCCGTCTTCGTGTACGCAAACCCTATACCCGCGATTACGCGATCTTCGGAGAAACCACGGACACCCTTTACAACACCATGAGCCCTCAGGCTCCGGCGTATTCGTTCAGTACCAAGGATATCAAAACGGTGACCAAGAACACCGAAACCGCCAAGAATGCCATGGACCTGATCAACGTGGTGCCAAACCCGTACTACGCATACTCGGAGTACGAAAGCAACCAGATCGATTCCAGGATCAAGATCACCAACCTGCCGGAAAAATGTACGGTGAGTATCTATACGCTCAACGGTACCCTGATCCGCAAGTTCAAGAAAGATGAACCGCTCACCTCACTTGATTGGGACCTGAAGAATGCTGCAGGTATCCCTGTGGCGAGTGGTATTTACATCATCCACATTGACGCCGGTGCGGCGGGTGAAAAAATCCTCAAGTGGTTCGGTGTTATGCGTCCGATCGACCTGGATACATTCTAATTTGCTTACAACAGAAAAGATTCGAACATGAAAAATAAGGTTATCATCCTCACATCGGTTGCCCTTGCATTGGGTATCGGAACCCCTGCATCGGCCGGAAACGAAGATCGTGCCGGACAGGCGGGTGCAACGGAACTGCTGATCAATCCTTGGGCACGCAGCTCCGGATGGGCAGGCGCCAATTCCGCCGGCGTCAGGGGACTGGAAGCTTCCTTTCAGAACATCGCAGGAACCGCATTCACCCGACGTACCGAGGTGATGTTCTCCCGGTCTGCATGGCTGGCGGATGCCGATATCTACATCAATTCATTCGGCTTTACCCAGAAAGTGGGTGAGACCGGTGTGCTGGGATTGGCCATCATGGCCATGGATTTCGGCGATATCCAGATCACAACCGTGGACCTGCCTGAAGGCGGATTGGGAACATTCTCCCCCCAGTACCTCAACGTAGGGTTGTCATACGCCAAAACTTTCTCAAACAGCATCTACGGAGGCGTTAGCATCCGGGCGATCTCGGAATCCATTTCCGATGTGAAAGCACAGGGCGTTGCAATCGACGCAGGTATCCAGTACGTAACGGGAAGTGAAATGTATCCGGAACGCACCAAGTTTGGGATTGCATTGCGCAATGTGGGACCTCCCATGAGCTTCTCGGGTGACGGTATTTCATTCCGTGCCACCGCACCTTCCGGTTCCAGCTATGACATGCGTGTGGAGCAGCGTACGGCCGAATTCGAATTGCCCTCGCTGTTGAACATGGGTGTTTCCTACGATATCATCAGCCCGGGTACGGATACAACCAAAGCCCACAGGTTGACCATTGCGGGTACCTACACATCCAATTCTTTCTCGAAAGACGAAGTGAAAACCGGTCTTGAATATGCTTACAGGAAATTCCTGATGCTGCGTGGCGGTTTCATTTATGAAAAGGGTATGTTCTCGGATGATGAACGTACCACCTGGTGGTCTGGGCCGACTGCAGGTGTATCCGTTGAGATCCCCATGGGCAGCAAGGGCAGCACTTTCTCGGTAGACTACTCCTATCGTACGCGTGAAGTATTCAACGGCGTACATACGTTCGGGGCACGGATCAATCTTTAGATTTTACCGGAAGAAAACAACTTCATATCTTTGCAGGAGAGTCCCGTATGTACGGGATTCTTCTTTTTTATACGCATCTGAATAAGCAAGATTTATGTCAAAAGTTCAATATTTCACTCCCGAAGGATTGAAAAAACTTAAGGATGAACTGGAACACCTGATGACCCATGAGCGTGCCGAGATCTCACGACAGATCGCAGAGGCCCGGGACAAGGGTGACCTTTCAGAAAATGCGGAATACGACGCTGCCAAAGACGCGCAAGGCTTGTTGGAACTCAAGATATCCAAACTGGAAGCGATCGTTGCCAATGCCCGCATCATTGATGAGTCCAAGTTGGACCATTCAAAGGTGGTGATCCTTTCAGCGGTCACCATCAAGAACCTCGGAAACGGATCGAAAATGACATATACCCTCGTATCCGAAGAAGAAGCTGATTTGAAATCAGGCAAGATATCCGTGGATAGTCCCATCGGGAAAGGATTGCTCGGGAAAAAGGTAGGAGATAAAACAGCGATCAAAGTTCCGTCCGGTACCATGGAATTCGAGATCATTGAAATCGGTGCCTGATCATGCCATCCCTGTTTTCAAAGATTGTTGCGGGAGAGATACCCTGTCACAAGGTGGCTGAGAACGATGAGTTCCTGGCCTTCCTGGATATATTCCCCCTGGTTATTGGGCATACGCTTGTGATACCCAAACAAGAGGTGGATTACATCTTTGATGTACCTGAAGGCTTGTATGAGCGACTATGGGCTTTTGCGAGACAAACGGCGAGGGCGGTGGAAGCCGCCATTCCGTGTGAGCGGGTGGGTGTGGCTGTGATTGGTCTGGAAGTACCGCATGCCCACATTCATTTGGTGCCCCTCAACCATGTTGGGGATATCAACTTCGAAAGAGCTAAATTATCGCCGGAACCCGGTCAGTTGGCTGAGGCGGCGGAAAAAATCCGCGGCGCGTACGACCGGTTATGATTTCCGGATCCGCCCCGGATTCTTTTTCAGAAAGGCACTCCAACCGGAAACCCCGCCGTCAGCTCCGCGGGTGTGTGTGCGTTGATAATGATGACACAATGCCGCAGCCAGGCCATCGGTCGCGTCCAGGTTGCCCGGCATTTTCCTGATCTTAAGAATGGATTGCAGCATGGCAGCTACCTGTTCCTTGGAAGCATTCCCGTTGCCCGTAATGGACTGCTTTATTTTTTTTGGACTGTATTCGAAAATCGGGATGGACCTGTGCAGACATGCCGCCATGGCCACGCCCTGGGCGCGTCCGAGTTTCAGCATCGACTGTACGTTCTTTCCGAAAAACGGTGCTTCAATGGCCAGCTCATCCGGCAGGTACTCATCGATCAGGGCCAACGTACTTTCAAAAATCTTTTTCAAACGATCCGGGTGTGTCAGGTTGGCTGACAGTTTGAGTACATCCAGGTGGACCAGTTCAGGATGCTTGTTGCGTACATGCAGGATACCATACCCCATGATATGGGTACCCGGGTCAATTCCCAGGATGACCTTGTCCTCTGATCCTGTTTCCGCCATGGGTACTACCGCTATTTTCGTTAATTTGCCCGGTTGATTATATGCGCATGCAAAAGAAATCGCTCCGGGTCATCGGTTGGTTGCTAAAGATAGCGATTGTTTTCCTTGCCTTTTATTACATCTACCACCAACTGTTCGAGGAGAGGAACATGCGGCAGCTGTTCACTGAGTTCAGGCAGTTGGTGAGGTGGAACGAATTGCCGGGCATCCTGCTGGTGGTATTTCTCATGTTGTTCAATTGGTCCCTTGAAGCGGCCAAATGGCGTTACCTGGTGAAGAAGATTGAGGATATTTCGTTTGGGAAAGCACTCGTTGCAGTTTTCTCCGGCATCACTGTCAGTGTATTTACACCCAATAAAATCGGTGAATACGGTGGACGTGTATTTCATCTGAAATCTGAACATCGCCTGGATGCGGTGGTTATCACGTTGGTCGGAAGCATGATGCAGCTGGGTGTGACTTTGCTGGGAGGATTGATCACCGCCCCTTTCTTTTATGCAAAGTATCACAAGGGAGACGATTATGTTCAGGAGTATTTCTTCTACGGATTGCTGTTCGTTACTTTTTCATTCCTTGGTGTGCTGGCCCTGGCATTCTTCAGGCGCATGTTGCTGAAAAAGGCATTGCATAGGATGGGGTTCCTGGAGCGTGCCCGGAAGTACGGCAAGGCGCTTACCTTTTACCATCGCCGGGAATTGTGGTTTGTTTTCAGGATGTGCCTGGCCAGGTATGTGGTTTTCTCAACCCAGCTGTACCTGTTGTTGTGGACCTTTGACGTGTACCTCAGTTTCATCCAGGCCTTGCTGTTCATTCCCCTTATTTTTTTCATGATCACGGTGATTCCGAGGCCACTGGCCTTTGCGGAACTCGGCGTTCGTGCTTCAACTGCACTCTACTTTCTGACCTACCTGAATGCCGATCAGACCGGTGTGTTGTTGGCCATGTTCAGCCTGTGGATGCTCAATCTAGCCGTACCGGCATTGTTGGGTAGCATTTTCATTTTGCGTATGAGAATATTCGGTCGTTAACATGCACATGGAAGTCATATCTTATTTGCTTCCTGCACTCGCCTGCGTATACGGCATATGGATCGGTTACTGCAGCATCGGTTGGCTGAGATTGCAGGAGGTGCCGGATGTCCGTGATCATCGACCTGATACGCGGGTGAGTGTTGTGGTAGCGGCAAGAAACGAAGCGAATAACATCGTCGGATGCCTGGATGCATTGATGGCGCTCGACTATCCGTTCGATCTGCTTGAAGTCATTGTTGTGGATGATCATTCGGATGACAATACCTGGCAACTTGCAAACGAATTTGTGGAAAGGAAGGTGCCCGGACCGGTTGTCAAAGTACTCCGGGCAACGAATGGAACAGGTAAGAAGCAGGCACTCACCGAAGGCATTCTGGCTGCCGGCGGACAACTGGTCTTTACCACGGATGCGGATTGTAGAACCCCACCTCAATGGTTACGAATGATGGTGAGGGTATACGAATCCCATCATCCGCGGATGATGCTGGGAACCGTCAGGTTGGAGGGCAAGAGCGCTTTTCAGCAATGGCAGTCGCTTGAAATGGCCGGCCTGATGGGGGTGACGGGAGGCATGGCCGGGTGGGGTTCACCATCTCTTGCCAACGGTGCCAACATCGGTTTCGAAAGGCAGGCATTTCTGGATGTGGGTGGTTATGGTTCCCACATGGATAAGGCATCAGGAGACGATGTGTTTCTGCTGGGGGCTTTTAAAAAATCCTATGGGAAGAAAAGCATCCGCTTTGTCAAAGATCCCCGGGCAACGGTAGCCACCCATGCGATCCCGGGCTGGTCGGATTTTATCCAGCAACGTATCAGATGGGCTTCAAAAATTATGGCAATGAAAGACTTCCATATCTTTTTTGGAGCCATATTGGTCTATTTTCTGCATCTTTTCTTGCTGACAACCGTACTTTTGTCGGTTATATGGCCCGGCATGTTGTTCGGGTGGTTGATGGCCATGTGCATCAAATGTTTGTTTGACTTTTTGTTTTTATATTTAGTCGGTTCCCCACCCGTAAGAAAATGGTTATGGTTCAAGGTGCTACCGGCCCAATGTCTCAATATCGTCTATGTGCCATGGTCCGGATTGTTGTCTTTTCGTGGTGCATACTACTGGAAGGGGCGTCGGTTGAGCAAGTGATGGACGGAACCGAAGCATAACCGGAAGTAAAAATTTGGTGAAGGAAAAAAAGATAAAATCCCAGGAATCCCTCGCAAGGCAGGTTTGGAAGCGCATGCGGAGAAACCGAGTTGGCATGCTCGGTTTGGTGGTCATTTGTCTTTCCGTTATGGTAGCCATTCTGGGCTACCTCATCATGCCTGACTCTACGCCGCTGGCCAATGACCAGAAACCTGAGCTGACCATTAAAAAGCCCGGTTTCAGTGTGCAGATGCTGAAGGTCAGTAAGAATGAAGATGTAGAGATCGTCAATGTGTTTTCCAGGATGATCTTCGGACAGAAAAGTCCATACCGTTCCATTCCCATTACAGCGTATCACTTTGACGGCCCGGAGATCGTGGTGAATGAATATACCGGTAACGACGAAGATAAGGGATTGGAAAAGCGATACAACCTTGCCGATGTGGTTTACGCCCTGTCGTACGAAAATCCTGAAGTGAAGGAAGTCGGCCAGTCGCTCCAATTCACTACCATCAACGGGGAAGTGAAGAGTGAACCTGTGAAAGAGTTGCAGCGCAGGGTGGAAGACAAGTTCCTGATCACGCGCACGTATTGGTTGGGTACAGATCGTTCCGGACGCGACCTGTTGAGTCGCCTGATGGGTGGAACGCGGGTGTCTCTTTCGGTGGGTTTTATCTCCGTGATGATTTCACTTGTCATCGGAATCCTCATGGGTGCCATTGCAGGATTTTTCCGGGGTCGGGTGGATGATGTCATCCTCTGGATCATCAATGTGGTTTGGTCCATTCCTACGCTTTTGTTGGTCATTGCCATTGCCTTGGCCCTGGGTAAGGGATTCTGGCAGGTCTTTGTTGCAGTAGGACTCACCATGTGGGTGGAAGTCGCCCGTGTGGTTCGGGGCCAGGTTCTCAGCATTCGTGAAAAGGAATACATTGAAGCAGGAAGGGCTTTGGGATATCAGAACTTCCGCCTGATCATCCGCCATGTGCTTCCCAACGTGATGGGACCTGTGATAGTCATTTCAGCAGCCAATTTCGCTTCGGCGATCCTGATCGAAGCCGGCTTGAGTTTTCTTGGTGTAGGGGCGCCACCGCCAACGCCATCCTGGGGCAGCATGATCCGTGATCACTACGGCTACATCATTGTGGATGCGGCCTACCTGGCCATTTTGCCGGGGTTGGCGATCAGCATGATGGTGCTTGCTTTTACATTGGTTGGAAACGCCCTTCGGGATGCTTTTGATACCAAAGGTGCTTCGAACCAGTCGATTTCTTCGGGGCCGGGCCTCGGTTAGTGCCTCAGAAAGGCAGGTCGTCTGTTTCTGCGTCTACACCTTCACTGGCTGGGAAAGGATCGCTTACATCCTGGGTGCTTCCGCCATTCGCCGCTTCGATCTTCCAAGCATCCAGTGAATTGAAATATTTGGTTTCCCCTTCACGGCTCACCCATTCGCGGCCACGTATGAAGAAAGAAATGGTTACCTGGTCTCCGGGTTCGATGGAATCCAGTAGTTCACATTTGTCCTGAGTGAGCTGGAAGCTGACATGCTGCGGGTATTGGGAAGAATTCTCGGTGACCACGAATTCACGCTTGCGAAAAGAATCTTTGATCTGTTTGGTTTCCTGTTTGACTTTCAGGGTGCCGGTGAGTGTGTACATGTTGGTTTATTAGATGGAGGTTAACAATACGCACCAGGCTTCATGCACCCTGTTTTGTTCAAGGTGTGCCTGAGCCACGAGGTGCAGTTCTCGGGTCATGTGGTCCGCGTTACCGGCGTGCATTGCCAGGATCGACCGGACGGTATCATTGGATTTCATTTGCTCAATTTCTTCCGGGGTCGGCAGTTGTTCAACATTGCCCAGCTGACCCAGGTTGTTCCCTGTCAGCACATGGCTGTTGCGGATGGAGACCGGGATGCCGTCCACACCGATGCCCATGTTAACCAGGGGTTTTTCCACTTCGAACAAGGCCGGCCCTGACGCCCTGCAATACCAGTTGCCGCCCATGCGGCCCACCAGGTCTATTTGGGTAGTGTCAATTTGTCCCTGTTCATTCAGTACCGACTCGTCAATGTGCATCAACACCACTTCGCAAATCACGAGGTTGCCCGCACCACCCTGGTTGCCAAGTTCCACAACATCCTTTACAATGCATTCCATTTGTACGGGTGATTCCTTAACGCGGGCAGGCCGGATCTTTTCCGAGTCGATCGGGGTGAGGCCGGCTTTCACGAATTCATCCACGCCTTCCGCATATTCGGTACTCGACAAGGATGTTTGTTGAACCAGGTTGTAGTTAACGACGTTGATCACCACTTCCTTGACCTGTTTCACATTTTCGTAGGTATGTTTGGTGGTGTTATCGCGGCCGCGCCGGGCAGGTGAAAAAATAGCAATGGGTGGATTGGCACTGAAAACGTTGAAAAAACTGAAGGGACTCAGGTTGCGTTCACCCTTTTCATTGATGGTTGAAGCCAGGGCGATCGGCCTGGGTGCTACGGCACCGAGCAGGTATCCGTGCAATTGGGGAACAGGAATCGCCTTGGGATCGATGGTTTTCATGAATCTGTTTTTTTGACAAATGTAGCATTTCATAAGGAAGGGTGCCCGGTTCGATCTGCTTAAAAAGGTTATCTTTGTCGATAGATCATGCCGCAGGTCGCGGATCCCGGCAGATAAAAGAATGCGCATGTGGCGTAATTGGTAGCCGCGCCAGACTTAGGATCTGGTGCCGAAAGGCGTGGGGGTTCGAGTCCCTCCATGCGCACGAAGTAAGCATGGAAAGAGATCAGTGTCAACTGATCTCTTTGTTTTTATCGCGCGGCGTAAAAACAGGGACGAGAAGTTTATCCGCCGTAGCGCAGCGGAGGCGGAAGTCCCTCCCGTAAAAACCGCGTCATAGGTTTTGTATGTTGGTTTGAACTTTTCTTCGATATCATAAAACAGGGACGAGAAGTTTATCCCGCACGTGCGGGGAAGTCCCTCACTCATAAAAAAAGCCCCGCACAAGCGGGGCTTTCTAACTCCATTATCAAATCACATCTACTGCACAACCACCTTTTCATAGGAGGATGAATCACCCTGGATGATCTGTACCATGTAGATTCCTTTCGGGAACGCCGACAGGTCTACATCGGTTTTTTCTTTAAAAGACTTGGTAAGTATTTCCTTGCCCAATTGATCGTATACCTTTACGCTTGCTTCTTCGGAAGAAGATCCGTTATCCAGCACCACGTTGAAAGTACCGTTGTTGGGGTTAGGGAATACATGACTGTTAACAGGTGCTCCGGGTTGGTCGATTTCCGCATCCGTTTTGCCCGTTCCAACAACCTCGAAGGCGCCGGTGGACCTTTCGTGATGCAGGCCACAATTGTTGTACATGTCCAACGTCCATGTGTAAATATCATTGAGTGCGGGCTTACCGTCAATAAAACCGCTCCAGTACAGGATGCCATTCCAGAATCCTGTACCCAGTGGGTAATTGGAGATGTCTTCGATCTGGGTGAAGAAGTTGTTGCCCCATCGGTCGTAAATACGCAGTTCCAGCCTGGATGCATTGTATGCCGGACCCGACCCCACCGGCATGGTGGCATCATCCACCCTGAACTGACAGTGCAGTCCGGTGCAGTTGCCGCTCCAGTTGGGTGTAACCCAACTCGGCACACCCCAGGGGTTGAACTCTTCTTTCGGATTAAAGCATGGCTGCACATCAAATGATGCGGAAACGTTGCCACAAGGACTGGTAACGGTTACCGAGTAATTGGTCGCAGCTGTGGGGTTGCTGACGGTGATGGATTGGGTGGTTGCACCGTTGCTCCACAGGAAGCTTGTGTTGTTGTTGAAATTCACGTTGGCAGTGAGCTCGTGTGTGACTTCACAATTGTCTTTGGATAAGTTATCCGTGATGCTAACCGTTTGCTGCGGATAAACCTGGTAGGTAACGGTATTTGAATACATTTCCAATCCGCACGGAGAAACGGCAACCCTTCTGAAGCATGTGGTGGTTGTCAGTTGACCTGTGTAGCAAAACTCTGCCACTGCACCGGGGATGGTGGTCCAGTTGCCGCTGCAATTGTCAGACTTCTCCCACCTGTATGTCCAGCCACCGAGGTTGGATGCCAGTTGTACATTGGAGATATACGCGGAACCCGACAAGCATGCAAATCCGGATAATGATATGCTTCCTCCATTGACCTGATTCGGGCCAAGTAACAGACATGTGTTGTCAATCGTAGCTGTTAGGACACGATCGTTAAAACCCCACGTCGTGGTTCCGTGTTGCATGGTTGTAAGTCCGGTAATGTCACCTGGTAACTGGAAACATTGCGGAGACCCGGGCAGGTGTTGTGTTCTCAGCGGGTCGGTAAATGCGCTGATCATGGCCCAGTTGGCATTGACTCTTTCCAGCGAGATGTAATAGGTCTGGTTGAAGTTAGAAAGGTCGATGTCACCGGAAACCGTGAATGGGCCCGCGTCATTCTTGGCGAATCCATGTAGTTTGAAGGAGGCAGAGTTATTGGTGTGGTTGTTCGACTCCCACACGACCATGATCGCATCCTGGTTGGTGGCTGTATAGGGTGTATTAGTAGAAACGGGATCCTGGTTGCCGGCCGTCAATGCAAGCAATACATGACCGGGTCCTCCTTGTCCGACCGCGGTAGGCGTAAATTCAAAATTCGCTCTCCATGCAATTGCATTGGCGAACTGGGCGGGTATGTTGCGATATACCCTTCTGCTGGTTGCATCGGCGCAATTCATGAACGATACCGTTTGTGGGTTTTGTGGGTCGCAGTTGACACACACACCGTTATCGACCTGTATCCAGTTGGCTGCATTGCTGTAATCTTCTTCTTCGGTACAATCAAGTACATTGACAGTGACCGTATTGGAATAGAAATAGGTGCCGCATATCAGTCTTCTGCGCCGGTAAAATGTGGTTTGGGTGAGCCCGGCCGGTGCATCATAGCAAGCGCTGTTGGCGCCCGGTATCAGGGTCCATGTGCCGTCGGGGTCGGTGGCCGATATCCAGGAATAGTCGCCATCGCCGGTGTTGCAGAGAAATGCCGTGGGGTCACCACCGAAAGTAATCGTCTGATCTCCGCCAATGTTGCCTGCTGGATTGTACCCGTTCTCAATGTAGAGGTTGTCAATCGTGCCATTCAAAGACCGGGAGGAGGCACCCTGGATGATGCAACCATGTTGAATGGTATTGAAGCCTCCGATAGAAGTACCCACGGTAAAGCAAAACGGAGAACCCGCCACGTGAACCGTACGGTCCTGATCAGAATATACACTGAGTAAATACTTGATGCTGGCGACCTTTTCAATGCGGAAATAGTAGGTGTTATATGGTCGCAAGTTGATACTTGACGCAACCGATGTGGGCGCATTGTTACCATCTTTTCTGAGTACCGTTACCATGGCCTGGTTGCCATTGCCGTAATAGGGTTCGATCAGGGCAATATCCAGCATGTCTTCATCGGTGAAATTTCCAGTTGGAGATTCCCGGTATGCATTCAGGGTACCTGCACTCAGGCAAAAGAGGCTGTGAGCAGGGACGTTCCCGGAAATGTAATTGAACTCGAATTCTGCTTTCCATGTGACATCAAGCGCGGGAATGTTCGGTGCGAGGCTGCGATATGCCCGGTTGTCAGCGGCATCGTGCACATTGTCGAACTTCATAACGCCGGAGCCAAGGTGCATGTTCACGCCAACCTGTGTCCATGGAGACGGATTTGAATAATCGTCCAGCAGCACCTGTGCCTGGGACGCCTGCGCACATGTAAGTGCACCCATGAATAACGCTGCCTTCAGGCGGTGTTTGTTCAGTTTTTTGAAAATTGTTTTCATTGGAATAGGGGTTAAAGTTTACCCCAAACTTAGTCTGTGAGATTGCCGGTGTTGTGTTAAATGGGATAAGCGCCCGGATGGGGTTTTTAAAAGCCACCTGATACAAAGTGAATGGTGTAATCGGGCTTTCGGATCTGATCAGAATATTCTCCCGTACGTCAACCGGTGGGTTAAAATTCCAATAGGTCGCTATCTCCCTGTTTTTCTATTATCTTTGCACCCTTTAATAGCAGAACATACACCATGGAAATTGTCAAAGAACCCAAGGGAGAGCTGGGGGCGATCCTGAAAGTGAAGGTTACCCCGGAAGATTACGCGGAACAGGTGAACAAGGCGGTGAAGGAATACCGCAAGAAAGTATCCATGCCGGGTTTCCGTCCGGGTATGGTGCCTCCGTCCCTCATCAAAAAGATGTATGGCAAAAGCATCATCGTGGAGGAGGTCAACGGCATCGTGTCAAAATCCCTCAATGAATACATCTCCACCAATAACTTGCAGATCCTCGGATATCCCATCCTGGAAGACGAGTCGCAGGAAGTGATCTGGGAAGAGAACAAACCTTACGAGTTTAATTTTGAACTGGGACTTTCACCTGAAATCAAGGTGGATTTCGGTGCCCAGGACAAAGTGAAGAAATACAAGGTGGCCGCCGACGATGAAATGATCGGTAAAGAAGTCATGGAACTGCGCAAACGTTACGGCCAGGTTACCAAGGTCGACGATGTGCAGGAGGAAGACTTCGTGTTCGGAGAGTTTGTGGAACTCGACGATGCCGGACAGGAAAAAGAAGGAGGCATCCGCAACCACGCTTCGGTGATGGTGCATAAAGTACCCGACGAAGCCACCAAAAAGAAACTGGTGGGACTGAAGAAAGACACCGCCATCGAAGTGGACCCCCGCAAGCTCGCCAGCGATGAGAAGGAAGTGCCGCATATGCTGGGCATTGATGCCGCCGCCCTGGGTAATGTGGGCAGCCGTTTCCGCTTCACCATTACCCAGATCAGCCGCGTTCAACCTGCTGAAGTGAACCAGGAGTTCTTCGACAAAATCTTCGGGGAAAACGAGGTGACCACAGAAGAAGTTTTGCGTGAGAAAATAAAAGAAGGACTGGAAAATCAATTGTCGAACGACAGCGACAGCAAACTCAAGTATGACCTGGTGGATCATTTGCTTGCTAAAATCAAGATCCCCCTTCCCGATGAGTTCCTGCGTCGTTGGATGGTGCAGGCCAGCAAAGATGAGAACGCAGCAACAGATGTAGACAAGCACTATGAACAATATGCACGTGGTCTGCGCTGGCAGTTGGTGGAAAATCAGATCATCAAGGACAACAGCATCCAGGTATCACACGATGAAGCACTCGGCTTTGCCAAGCAGCGCATCCAGGCCCAGCTGGCTTACTACGGCCAGGGAGCTATTCCGGATGAAGATCTCCACAAATACGCCCACCAGTTGATCCACAACGAAGAAGAAGGTCGCAAGATCTACGATCAACTGTATGATGAAAAAGTTTTCGATCTGGTGCGTAACCAGGTGACCCTGGTGGAAAAAGAAGTGAGCTTTAAAGAATTTGTTAATTTGGTCGAGAACAAGAAGGAAGAGAAAAGCGGTTTCTTTAACTTCGGTTTCAGGAAGAATAAAAAATAATGTATATACCCGGTGCCACACGGTACGGGCTACAAACCAACAACATCACCATGAAAGAAAAGGACGAGTTCCGCAAGTATGCCACCGGACACATGGGCATCAGCAGCCTTACGCTGGATAGCTATGCCTCCATGTACCGCGCCAATTACATCTCACCCACCATCATCGAGGAACGCCAGTTGAACATCGCCACCATGGACGTGTTCTCAAGGTTGATGATGGACCGGATCATTTTCCTGGGTGTACCCATCAACGATTACGTGGCCAACATCATCCAGGCACAGCTCCTGTTCCTGCAATCGGTGGATGCCAAGCGTGACATTCAAATCTACCTGAATTCACCCGGTGGTTCGGTGTATGCCGGACTCGGTATCTACGACACCATGCAGTACATCGCCCCCGACGTGGCCACCATCTGTACAGGTATGGCCGCTTCCATGGCCGCCGTGCTGCTTTGCGCCGGTGTGAAGGGAAAACGGGCCAGCCTGAAGCATGCCCGCGTCATGATTCACCAGCCGATGGGTGGTGCGGAAGGACAAGCATCCGACATCGAAATCACTGCCAAGGAAATTGTGAAGTTGCGCAAAGAGCTGTACGAAATCATCGCATCCCACTCAGGTCAGGATTACAAGAAAGTATTCAAGGATGGTGACCGCGATTACTGGATGACTGCTGATGAAGCCAAAGAATATGGCATGATCGACGAAGTGCTCGAAAAGAACCAACCCAAATAAATCTAAACCGTTAGGTTCGGATGGCGAAGGAACAAACGCGTTGTTCATTTTGCGGCCGCGGCCGCGATGAGGTCATGGTATTGATCTCCGGTATCGATGGGCATATCTGTGAGCATTGTGTGGATCAGGCGCGTTCCATCGTGAACGAGGAAATCCAGGTCAAGCACAAGGAAGATGTACAGGATCACTGGAAACTGCTGAAGCCCGCCGAAATCAAAGCGCACCTGGATGAGTACGTCATCGGGCAGGATGCCGCAAAACGTGTTTTGTCTGTGGCCGTCTACAACCACTTCAAGCGACTCGGACAACCGCCCGTGAAAGATGAAGTGGAGATTGAAAAATCCAACATCATCCTCGTGGGTGAAACCGGAACCGGCAAGACCCTGCTGGCAAGAACCATCGCCCGGATGCTGCGTGTGCCTTTCTGCATCGCCGACGCTACCGTGCTGACGGAAGCTGGCTATGTGGGGGAGGACGTAGAAAGCATCCTCAGTCGTTTGCTTCAGGCAGCCGACTACAACGTGGCTGCCGCCCAGCATGGCATCGTGTTCATTGATGAGATCGACAAGATCGCACGCAAAGGAGACAACCCTTCGATAACACGGGATGTCTCCGGCGAAGGTGTGCAACAGGGCTTGCTGAAACTGCTGGAAGGAACCGTGGTGAACGTACCGCCGCAAGGCGGACGCAAACATCCGGAACAAAAGCTGATCCCGGTGGATACACGCAACATCCTGTTCATTTGCGGAGGCGCGTTCGACGGACTCGAAAGGATCATCGCCAACCGCATGCAAACCCAAACAATCGGGTATGGCACAGCCGGCACATGGTCGGATCGTGACCAGCACCTCGTGCAGTTCGTGACACCGAAAGACCTGAAGTCATTCGGACTCATCCCCGAACTGATCGGCCGCTTTCCGGTTACCACTTACCTGTTGCCGCTGGACAAGGACACCCTGAAACGCATCCTCACCGAACCTAAAAATGCACTCACCCGCCAATACATCAAGTTGTTTGAGATGGATGGTGTTGCGCTGAAGTTCGAGGAAGCCGCCCTCGACCTGATCGTTGAAAAAGCCATCGAATTCAAGCTCGGTGCAAGAGGCCTCAGATCTATCTGCGAGGCCATCATGACCGACGTGATGTTCGATATTCCTTCCCAAAAGGATCAGAAAGAGTGGACCCTCACCGCCGAATATGCGCGGGAAAAACTCGACAAAGCCCCGATCAGCAAGTTGCGGGCAGCGTAGGTTGAGTCGTAAGTCTTTAGTCATTAGTAAGACAGTGCCCTGAATGGGGGGCGTTGTTCGTTATTGAATTTTCGATGGAGATGATCGAAATCAATTGACGATTTGCTGTGCCAACCTGGGACTTGAAACCCGCGACTCGCGACTAATGTGGCGTACCTACGGCACGCTGGGATTCCGCAGAATGATTCTTGCCACCCATGTGTTGCTCCGATGGAGCAGGATTCGTGGGACGACGTGATCATTATACGTTGACGGAAAAACATGTTCCATTAGGAACATCCCATTGGTAGAAAAAAACAAACGAGAAAAATAGCGTTCCATAGGAACGCCACAACAGTGAAATGTATGTTTCAATTGGCCTCGTCGAAACCTGGCGGCATGCGGCTGTACGAATCCACTTGCGACTTGAAACTCGCGACTCGCGACTCCTCCGGGGCGCACCAATCCCCGCCCCAGTTCAAGTTACAACAATGATTCATTTAATGGGGACGAAACAGATGCAGGAACTTGCATGGGTAAGTTTCGGTAAACGTTTGTGGTTTGCTTGATTTCCACAGGGGAAGAGGAAGGGTAGTTAAGCCCTACTCAAACCAAGCGGCATAAGGCTGTACGAATGAACTTGAGACTTGAAACTCGCAACTCGCGACTTACGACTTGTGACTCACCCTCTCGTACACCGAGAAAGTAAAAGGATACGCATGCCGTTCGTCCTGCGGGTGGGCTTCGCTGGACATCAGCTGCCATTCGTTCGGATCCAGGACAGGGAAGAAGCGGTCGCCATTCACGTGTACATGTACGTGGGTGATATACAGCCGATCGGTTTTCGGAAATCCGGCGGCGTACATTTCTGCACCTCCGATCAGAAAAACTTCATCATCATTTTCGCAGGCCTGTAGTGCATCTTCCAGGGAGCCCACCACGGTGCAACCGGGTATCTGCAAATCGGGTTGGCGTGTGATCACGATGTTCTTGCGGTTGGGCAGCGGCCGTCCGATGGACTCATACGTTTTCCTTCCCATCAGGATGGTATGCCCGGATGTTAGCTTCTTGAAATAGGCGAGGTCAGCGGGCAGGTGCCAGGGCAGGTCGTTCTGTACACCAATGGCATGGTTCTCGGAAACGGCAACGATAATGGAAAGCGTCATCCCTGGAAAGCATTACACCGCAACGGGTGCCTTAATGTGGGGGAGGGGATCATAGTCCTCCAGCTTGAAATCCTCATACCTGAAATCCCACAGGTCTTTCACATCCGGGTTCAGCACCATGCGGGGCAGTGGTTTCGGTGTGCGGCTCAATTGGAGTTTGGCTTGCTCCACATGGTTTTTGTAGAGGTGTGCATCGCCGAAGGTATGTACGAATGTGTCTGGCTGGAGTCCGCATACCTGGGCGATCATCATGGTCAGCAGGGCATAGGAGGCGATGTTGAAGGGAACGCCCAGGAAAATATCGGCGCTGCGCTGGTACAGCTGGCAGGAGAGTTTACCGTCGTGCACATAAAACTGGAAGAGTACGTGACATGGCATCAGGGCCATTTGTTTCAGTTCTCCCACGTTCCATGCACTTACAATGATGCGGCGGGAATCGGGGTTGTTGCGGAGTTGGTTCAGCACATCCTGGATCTGGTCGATGACCTGCCCGTTAGCCTCCCAGGACCGCCATTGTTTTCCGTAGACAGGGCCCAGGTTGCCGTTCTCATCGGCCCACTCATCCCAGATGGATACACCGTTGTCGCGCAGGTATTGCACGTTGGTTTCACCTTTCAGGAACCATATCAGTTCGTGGATGATGGAACGGAGGTGAAGTTTCTTGGTGGTCAGTAAGGGAAAACCTTCCTGCAGATTGAACCGCATCTGGTAACCGAAGATGCTGTAGGTGCCGGTGCCGGTGCGGTCGTTCTTGTCGTTGCCTTCCCGCAGCACGGTCTCCATCAGGTTGAGGTACTGTTTCACTGAGCCGGGTATTTGGTTTCTGGGGGCTGGCAGCGGAAATGCGGCATCAACCCTGTGATTTCTTTCTTTCCTTGATGGCATCCCGGATCAGGGATGCTTTTTCGTAGGCTTCATCCGCGATGGCTTCATCGAGCATGCGTTTGAGTTCTTCGAGGTTGAAGCGGTTGTAATTTCCTTCGTCCATTTCCAGCACGTCAGCTTCGGCACCACCGCCTTCTTCTCCTTTGCCTTCGCTCCCTTCTTCCAGGATAATGCCTGCGGTGGAGAGGATGAATTCATAGGTGTAGATGGGGCAGCTGAAACGAACCGCCAGGGCGATTGCGTCGGAAGTGCGGGCATCAATCTCGAACTCTTCTTTTCCACGGGTGCAAACCAGTTTGGAGTAGAAGATCCCTTCCACGAGGTTGTAGATGATGACTTCGCTCAGGTCCACATTGAACGTTTCCGCGAAGCTTTTGAACAGGTCGTGTGTGAGGGGCCTGCTGGGGGTCATTTTCTCCAGCTCGATGGCAATGGCCTGCGCCTCGAATCCGCCGATGATGATGGGTAACCTTCTTTTGCCTTTGCTTTCACCAAGTACCAGCGCGTATGCACCGGACTGGGTCTGGCTGTAAGAAAGTCCGATGATGTTCAGCTCAAGTTTTTTCATTCGATTCAGTTCGCCGGAGGTCCGGTTAAATGCATGATTAGTTTGCGCTGAATTGTTTGGCGGCTTCAATCAGCTTCGGTAATACTTCGAAAGCATCTCCCACGATTCCGTAGTCGGCGGCCTTGAAGAAAGGCGCTTCGGGGTCTTTGTTGATCACCACGATCACCTTGCTTCCGTTTACCCCTGCCAGGTGCTGGATGGCGCCTGAGATACCTATGGCAATGTAAAGGTTGGGGCGGATGGCCAGTCCTGTTTGTCCCACGTGTTCGTGGTGAGGGCGCCATCCCATATCGGATACCGGGCGTGAGCATGCGGTGGCGGCACCGAGGGCTTTGGCCAGGTCTTCCACCATGCCCCAGTTTTCGGGGCCTTTCATGCCGCGGCCTGCTGAAACCACCAGGTCTGCTTCAGGCAGGTTGATGGTACCTTCGGTGCGTTTCACTTCTTTCACGGTGATGCGGGAAGCACCCGGATCGAAGGCAAGTTCTTCCACGGCTGCCTGTCCGTCTTTCTCTACTTTCTTGAAGGAATTGGGAAGGAGGCTGATGATCTTCACATCCGTGGTGATCTCATAGTGGGCGTATGCTTTGCCGGAGAAGGCATTGCACTTCACCACAAATCCGTCGCCGGTTTCCGGCAGTTCCAGTGCGCTGGGTGCCATGCCCGCGTTGAGCTTTGCGGATACGAGCGGTGCCACCGACTTACCGGTGTTGTCGTGTGAGAAAACAATGATTTTTGCTCCGGTGCTTTGGGCGGCGTTTTCCACCAGTTTGGCCAGTACACTGCCTTCCATGTGGGTCACGTTTTTGGCCACCAGTACTTTGGAGGCACCAAATTTACCGAGCGCGGCAAGGTCTTCGTTGTTCAGGTTGCCGAACGTAACGGCAACGGCTTCACCGCCGGTTTGTGCGGCAAGCTGGGCACCGTAGGTTACGGCTTCGTATGCGGATTTGGCAGGCTTGCCATCGTGTGCGTCACAAAAAATCAGAACGGACATATCAGATAACTTTTGCTTCGTTGTGTAACAGGTTGATCAGTTCGCCGGGATTGTCGGCAGGTACCATTTTGCAAGCGGATTTGGCACCCGGCATGGAGAATGACTTCACGCGTGTAGCCGGGGTGGCATCCACCGGTGCAACCACATTCAGGGGTTTGGTACGTGCGGCCATGATGCCCCGCATATTAGGGATGCGGGCTTCCGCCATGCCTTTCGCGCAGCTGACCACCATCGGTGTTTGCGCTTCCAGCACCTCAACACCTCCCTGGATGTCTCTTTCCAGTGTGGCAGTGGAGCCGTTCACATCCAGCTTGGAGGCAAGGGCCACGTAAGGCAGGTCCAGCAGGGAAGCGACCATGCCGCCCACCATCGAACCGTTATAGTCAATGGTTTCTTTTCCGAACATCAGCAGGTCGAACGACTTGTCTTTCGCATATGCGGCGATCTGTTGTGCCACATACAGGGCATCGCTGTCGTCGGCATCGATCCTCACGGCTTCATGGGCACCGATGGCGAGTGCCTTGCGGATCACTGGTTCGTTCTCGGCCTTTCCTACATGGATCAGGGTCACCTGACCACCGGCCGCTTCAGTTAATTCCAACGCCCTCACCAGTGCAAACCATTCATCATAGGGGTTCACGATATACTGCACATTGGTTCCGTCCAGGCGCGTGTTCTGATCCACAAACTGAATCTTTGTTGTGGTGTCAGGCGCTTTGCTGATACTTACAAGTATGTTCATCGGGGGTAACTTAATTTAACAATAAGAAGGTGGGCAAATTTAATGAAATTAGGTTCAAAAAAAAATGGCGAAACCCTTGCGGAGAGGTGCGCATAATTCGGCAACAATGGGGTAGGTTAATTGGTGGGAATTTCTAATTTTGTCGTTCCAAAATCCAATAAGACGAATCGACATGAGGGAAATCCAATTCCGCGAAGCCCTTCGGGAAGCCTTGAACGAAGAGATGAGAAGAGACGAAAGCATCTTCCTGATGGGAGAAGAAGTAGCCGAATACAACGGCGCATATAAGGTAAGCCAGGGCATGCTGGACGAGTTCGGGCCCAAACGTGTGATCGATACACCGATCTCCGAGCTCGGTTTTGCTGGTATCGGAGTGGGTGCGGCCATGAACGGCCTGCGTCCCGTGATTGAGTTCATGACATTTAACTTTTCTCTGGTTGCGATTGACCAGGTGATCAACTCGGCCGCCAAGATGATGTCTATGTCGGGCGGTCAGTACAGTGTTCCTATTGTATTCCGCGGCCCCACCGCATCCGCCGGTATGCTGAGTTCCCAGCATTCACAGGCATTCGAGAACTGGTATGCCAACTGCCCCGGACTGAAGGTGGTGGTGCCTTCCAATCCTGCGGATGCGAAAGGATTGCTGAAATCATCTATCCGCGATAACGATCCGGTTATTTTCATGGAATCCGAGCAGATGTATGGCGACAAGGGTGAAGTGCCGGAAGGTGAATACCTGATCCCCATCGGTGTGGCTGAAGTGAAGCGCCAGGGTACCGACGTCACGTTGGTTGGTTTCGGAAAAATCATGAAGGAAGTGCACAAGGCGGCCGATGAACTGGCCAAGGAAGGCATCAGTGCCGAAGTGATTGACCTGCGTTCCGTACGTCCGGTAGATTACCCGACCATTATCCAATCTGTGCAGAAAACCAACCGCCTGGTGGTGGTGGAAGAGTCATGGCCCCTTGGAAACATTGCCACGGAAGTGGCATTCAAAGTACAAAAGGATGCATTCGATTACCTGGATGCGCCCGTGCTGCGTGTGACCGGCAGGGATGTTCCGCTGCCGTACGCCCCGACCCTGATCGATGCCTACCTTCCCAACGCAGCGCGTGTGATCGAGGCGGTGAAGCAGGTGATGTATGTTGCCTGAACATGTCCGGATATCAAGACCTCCTAAACAGGATGCATTTGCGTTGCGGAAATTCCATTATTGTGATATCTTTGCCGGCCTCTAACAGGACGATGTAGTGTCAATAAACTTGTAGTTAATAATATAGAAAATGGATAAATTGATTTTCTTCCTGCCGGCTTTCGGTGTTCTGGCTCTGTTATATGTTGCATGGAAAAGTGCGTGGGTGTCACGCCAGGAGGTCGGAAGCGACCGCATGGCCAAGATCGCGTCGAACATCTCGACCGGTGCCATGGCTTTTCTCAAAGCCGAGTATAAAATTCTGATCGTTTTCGTGATTGCCGTTGCAGCGCTGCTCGCGTTCAAGGGAGGTCAGGAAGGTGAATCATCGCATCCGCTGGTAGCCCTTTCGTTTGTCGTTGGGGCTTTTTGTTCTGCATTTGCCGGTTACTTGGGCATGCGTGTGGCAACCAAAGCCAACGTACGCACCACCAACGCCGCGCAGACATCCCTCGGTCGTGCCCTTGAAGTGGCCTTCACCGGTGGTTCGGTGATGGGCATGGGTGTGGTAGGACTCGGCGTACTCGGATTGAGCAGCCTCTTCATTTTCTACACGGAGATGTGGGGCGTTACCTTTGACGCCATGGGCAAGGTGCTGAACGTACTGGCAGGCTTTTCCCTGGGAGCCTCTTCCATCGCATTGTTCGCTCGCGTGGGCGGCGGTATCTACACCAAAGCGGCCGACGTGGGTGCTGACCTGGTAGGTAAAGTGGAAGCCGGTATCCCCGAAGACCACCCGCTGAACCCCGCCACCATCGCCGACAACGTGGGCGATAACGTGGGTGACGTGGCCGGTATGGGTGCTGACCTTTTCGAATCATATGTAGGTTCCATCGTAGGAACCATGGTACTCGGAGCTGCATTCGTTTCAGCGCCCGAGTTTGCAAACTACTTTAACGGTCTTGGTGCGGTTGTTCTGCCGATGGCCCTGGCCGCCGTCGGAATCCTGATGTCCATCCTCGGTACCTTCTTCGTGAAGGTGAAGGATGGTGGAAGTCCGCACAGAGCACTCAATATTGGTGAGTTCGGTTCTGCGATTGCCATGATCATCGTGTCTTATTTCATCATCGACAAGATGCTGCCTGAAACATGGACATCCGGTGGAACCGTGTACACCTCCATGGGTGTGTTCCTGAGCACCATCGCCGGACTTGTGGCCGGCCTCGGGATCGGTAAGATCACAGAATATTACACCGGTACCGGTACCAAACCGGTTACCTCCATCGTGCGTCAGTCGCTCACTGGTTCCGCTACCAACATCATCGCCGGCCTCGGTGTGGGTATGATGTCAACTGCGATTCCGGTGATCCTGATCGCCGCTGCCATCCTTGTGTCATTCAAGTTTGCCGGTCTTTACGGTATCGCCATCGCTGCCGTTGGTATGCTGGCCAACACCGGTATTCAGCTGGCTGTAGATGCTTACGGTCCTATCTCAGACAACGCCGGTGGTATCGCGGAAATGAGCGAGCTCCCCAAAGATGTTCGTAAAATCACAGATAAGCTGGATGCCGTGGGTAACACCACCGCCGCCATTGGTAAAGGTTTTGCCATCGGTTCCGCTGCGTTGACTGCACTGGCACTGTTCGCCGCATTCATGCAGCAGGCCAACATCACCAGCATCGATATTTCACAACCGTTCGTAATGTCGGGTCTCTTTCTCGGAGGCATGCTGCCATTCGTGTTCTCCGCAATGGCCATGAATGCCGTAGGACGCGCCGCCATGGCGATGATCGAGGAGGTACGTCGCCAGTTCCGTGACATCCCTGCCTTGAAAGCCGCCCTGAACGTCATGAACAAGGCGGAGAACAAAGACAAGGAAATGAAGGAATGGAGCGAAGCTGACCAGAAGACATTCCATGCAGCCGATGGCCTGGCCGAATACGACAAGTGTGTGGCCATTTCCACCAAGGCGTCCATCAAAGAAATGGTGGTGCCTGGCATTCTTGCCATCCTGGCTCCCGTTGTTACAGGTTTCCTCGGAGGCCCCGAAATGCTCGGAGGTATGCTGGCCGGTGTGACCGTTTCAGGTGTACTGATGGCCATCTTCCAGTCCAATGCCGGAGGCGCATGGGATAATGCCAAGAAGATGTTTGAAGAAGGTGTGGATATCAATGGTGAGAAACACTACAAAGGTTCCGATCCGCACAAAGCAGCGGTTGTAGGTGATACCGTCGGAGATCCTTTCAAGGATACCTCAGGTCCATCCCTCAACATCCTGCTGAAACTGATGTCGGTGGTGGCCCTCGTAATCGCGCCGAGTATTGCAAATACTGCATCCGATACCTCGGAAGCAACACCTGTGGGACAAACACCTGCTGTTGAAGCCACCGGTGCCGTGAGCGCTATCCCAGATGGTACATACCACTTCACCACCGGCCAATCACATGTTGAATGGGAAGGAAATAAACCTACCGGTAGCCACAACGGACTTGTACCTGTTGCAGAAGGCAGCTTGCAAGTGAAAAACGGACAACCCGTTCAGGGCCGCATCGTGATGGACATGACCCAGATCTCCTGCATGGATATCGAAGATCCCGTTGACAACAAGCACCTGGTGGATCACCTGAAAGGCGAGGATTTTTTTTTGTAAATCAATTTCCTACCGCCGTACTTGATATCACCGGCGGCCACACGGAAGATAACCTGCGCTATGTGCTGACCGGCAGCATGACCATCAAGGGAGTTACCCAGGACAACCTTGAGGTTGACGCCAACCTTTATCTGAAAAACGGGAACCTGGTGGGTGAAGCCGAGTTCCAGTTCGACCGAACCAAGTTCGACATCAAGTACAAATCATCCAGCATTTTCTCCGACCTCGGTGATAAGTTCATCTACGACGGCATCAAGATTCGTGCGCGCCTGATCGGAAGTCTCGAATAAAGTTTGTGATATGCTTACAATCTGGTGGAAGAGGTTGGGTATGTTTTTGCCACAAAGCCACTAAGACACAAAGATGCACTACGTGCATTCAATAACTATTCTTGGTGAATCTTTGCGCCTTAGTGCCTTAGTGGCATTGATTCTTTACCAGACTCCATCAAGTCAATTGTTCAGCTTAAGAAAAGGAATGATGTATTTGTTGAGGATAAACTCCCAACCACAAACTATTTCTTCTGATTAAAGAGTCCGCTGGTTTTGCTTTCAATGCCCTGAATGATCTTACCCAGGTCTTCCTTGTCCTCGGAGAACTTGTTGTCGTCCACATCCACAATGAGCATGTTACCCCTGTCGTAGGTTGAGATCCATGCCTCGTAGCGTTCATTCAAACGTTTCAGGTAATCCAGGCGGATGGTCTCTTCATAGGGGCGGCCTCGTTTCTGAATCTGGCTCACCAGCGTGGGTACCGAAGCGCGGAGATAGATCAGCAGGTCAGGCGGACTGATCAGGCTGTCGATCATGGTGAACAGCTGTGCATAGGTTTCGTAATCGCGTGTGGTCATCAGCCCCATGGAATGGAGGTTGGGGGCAAAGATGTTTGCATCTTCATAAATGGTACGATCCTGAATTACATCCTTACCGGTTTTCCGAATTTCCAGCACATTGCTGAAGCGGTTGGTGAGGAAGTAGATCTGGAGGTTGAACGACCAGCGCTGCATGTCGTCATAGAAATTGTTCAGGTAAGGATTCTCATCGGCATCCTCGTAATGTGCTTCCCATTTATAGTGCTTGGCAAGCAATGATGTGAGGGTGGTTTTTCCTGATCCGATATTTCCGGCAACGGCAATATGCATAGCTTAAAAATTTGCGTTCCAAGGTACGAAATATCTCCCAGTCGGTCCGCCTGTTTTCCTCAAATAAACAGGCATTTCAGGGGTTCTTTTTTTGGATGGAGAATACCTCGATACGGGCTTCTGTGCGCACAAGTACAAAGTGGTCACACGCACTAAAACCGAGCGGGTGCTCAACAGGGATTTTCAGGGTGAAATGCTGATGTTGGCGGATGTCGAACATATGGAGTATGTTCCCTGTCATGTACATGATCTTATCATCCACCACCTGGAAGTGACTGATCGGTCCTGTGGGCAGAGTTTCCACGTAGGTTCCCAGGTTGTCGAAGATCATAATGCCGGAAGTTCTTTCGCCGGCGCAGAGATACAGGGAGCCCTGGCTGACCTGGTAAATGTCGGGGTTGTGGTTCAGGATCTGAGATAAGTTCGGACTGCGGTGTGTTTCCCTGCCGCCGGCATCCAAGCGGATCAACTGAAGTTTGTTCCGGTCGTAGATCCACAGGCCGTTGTTGAAGGAGCTGCATGCCCATTGGGCCGCCGGATACCCGATCTCATCCAGCGAGATGGGTGTTCCTTGTGCCGACAGTTGCCGGTCGAGGTATTGGATCTGTGAAAAATTACCGAAGTACAGCATCGGCTTCAGCGGGTTAGAAACATCCACAAACGTGGGGTGGCCGGCATTCTTCAGGCTGTAGTTCACTACCTGATGGGGATAGTCCATCGGCCATCTCAGCAACTGATCGCCCTTCACCAGGTACACGTTGCAGGTTTCATCGGCGTACAGTTGTTCCCCCTGCAGGGGCCATTGCCGGTCGGGTGTTGCCACATAGGAAATGGAATCGCCGGGGAGCACCGTGTTCAGTTGCAGCCATGCGAAAAGGATGAAATTCAGCATAGGCTATGCGGTGTTTCGCAGTTCTTTGTATCCCGGCATGGAGGTGATCTCATCGATGATCTTGCGGTCATTCGACAGGCGGGGAACCTTGTGTTGCCCACCCAACTTTCCTTTCATCTTCAACCACTCGTAAAAGGTGCCTTGTGGCAGGGAACGGATGATCGGCCTGCCGAGTGCCATGTCGGCATAGCGTTTGGCTTCGTAGTCGGAGTTCAGTGTTTTCAATGCGTTGTCGAACACTTCCATGAAATAGTCAAGGCTTTCCGGGACTGTTACAAACTCGATGAGCCATTCATGCCGGCCTTTGGAGCCGTCCAGCATATAAACGGGCCCGGCGGTATATTCTGAGATTTCGCACTTTGTTTTTTCAGTGGCGATGGCCAGGGCCTTTTCCGCATTGTCAATGATCAGCTCTTCGCCGAAAGCATTGATAAAGTTCTTTGTTCTGCCGGTGATCCGGATGCGGTAGGGCGACAGGGATGTGAACGCAATGGTGTCGCCGACCAGGTATCGGCAGAGTCCGCCGTTGGTGGTGATCAGAGGTGCATAGTTGGTACCGGTGGTTACCTCATGCAAGCTGAGTGCTTTCGGGGAATCCGACCCGAGCTGGTCCAACGGGAGGAACTCGTAGTAGATACCATAGTCGAGCATCAGCAACAACTCATCACTGTTGGCCTGGTCCTGGATGCCGAAGAAACCTTCCGATGCGTTGTAGGTTTCCATGTACTGCATGGGGCCGCTGATCAGCGTTTCGAATTGTTTCCGGTAGGGACCGAAGTTAACGCCGCCGTGGAAGAACACCTCCAGGTTGGGCCACACGTCTTTCAAATCGTTTTTCCCTGAAATCTCAAGGATGCGCCGGATCAAAACCAGTGTCCATGAAGGAACACCCGAAATGCTGGTTACATTTTCAGGCAACACGGCCCGGGCCATCTTCTCGATCTTGGTTTCCCATTTGTCCATCAGGGCGATGTCTTTGCCGGGGATCCGCGAGAACTCGGCCCAGAAAGGCAGGTTTTGGATGATGATGGCTGACAGGTCGCCGTAAAACGATTCGTTGCTGAACTGGTTGATGGTATGGCTGCCGCCCAGCGCAAGGGATTTGCCGGTGAACAACCTTGGGTCGGGGTTTTGGTGGAAGTAGAGTGACAGCATGTCTTTGCCTCCTTTGAAGTGACATTCTTCCAGAGACTCGGTGCTGACGGGGATGAACTTACTTTTGTCCTGTGTGGTTCCCGAAGACTTGGCGAACCATTTGATCTCCGATGGCCACAGCACCTGTTGCTGTCCGCGCATGATCCGCTGGATATAAGGCTTCAGGCTCTCATAGTCCTGCACCGGTACGTTGGCCCGGAAATCCTCCACCGATTTGATTGAATCGTAGCCATGAGCCTTTCCCCATTCGGTTGGTGCCACGGCGCTGATCAGTTTGCGGAACCATTCGGCCTGCACCTCGTGCGGGTATTTCATGAACAGCTCGATCTGGTGGATCCGCTTTTTCATGAGCCAGGAGATGAAGGAATTGATCAGCGCCATTGGGTGTTCGCGTTGGGTGTTTGTAAATATAGCGAACTTGGTGTATACCGGATGTCAGGCTTTGCCGGCCGTTTGATTTTTTCCCGCAAAATGTCGTGCCACCGTTTCCGCATCCAGGGTGTTGAAGGTAGCGGCCCTGAGCAAACCTCCCTTGCGGGCGGCCAGGCTGCCGAAGTGTACGTCCTTCAATCCGTCCATGGCATGGGCATCCGGGTTAACAGAGATCATCACGCCTGCTTCCATGCACGCGGGGATCCATCGCCAGTCGATGTCGAGGCGGTACGGATGGGCGTTCAGTTCGATCACCACATTGTGTTCTGCGCAGGCACGGATGATGGTCTCATGATCCACAGGATATCCTGCCCTGGAAAGCAGCAGGCGTCCGGTCATGTGTCCGAGAATGGTGGTATGCGGGTTACAAATGGCGGTGAGCAGGCGCCGGGTGGCCTTCTCCTTATCCATCTGTAATTGCGAATGCACAGAAGCTACGATGAAGTCGAAAGACGACAACACATGATCATCATAATCCAGGCTGCCGTCGTTGAGAATGTCGGATTCGATTCCCTTGAATATTTTGAATGGCGCGAGTTGTTCGTTCAGCCGGTCGATCTCCTCATGTTGTTGCCGGATGCGATCCGGTTTGAGTCCGTTCGCATAAAAAGCCGATTGCGAGTGGTCGCTGATTCCGATGTATTCATACCCCATGTCCCTACACCGCGTGGCCATTTCGGTAAGTGTATGCAAACCGTCGCTGTAGGTGGTGTGTACGTGGAGAATACCTTTGAGGTCTTTTTCGGAAAGGACATCGGTTTCTGCAGGTGGAACTTCCGGGTTGAGGTCGCGGATCTCCGGGATGAAATAGGGGGCCCCGGCGGCTTCATAAACAACCCTTTCCGATTCAAGGGTTTCCGCAGGTTGAAACCGATCGGCGTGTGCGGCAGGGCCTGTGGTCAGGAACAGGTCGCGGTACCAGTGCGCTTCTGACGCAACATAGATGTGAATGGGTACGCCGTTCTTTTCTGCGAGGATGGGGTTTTCTGTGGCGTTCACCATCATCAGGGATCCCAGTTCCACAATCAGCTGATGCGGATCCGGGGCAATCACCAGCAGGCTGATTTCTTCCAGTATCTCACAACAGCGTCGTATGGCACCGGTGAGGGATGCGCGTTTGACGGAAGACAAAGCGCTCATCTGTTCTACCAATTGTGTGGCCATGCTTTCCAGCGATGCATAGTGAAATTTGCCCTGACTGGCCTGCATGAACTCAATGCTGTTCAGAACGGCCGATTGCGTTTTTTCACCAAATCCTTTTGCATGTGCCAGCCGGTTTTCATGACAGGCATAGTAGAGTTCGCCCACCGACTCGATGCCCATGTCTTTCCATATCGTGCGTACTTTCTTGGGCCCGAGCCCTTTGATTTCCATGATGTCCAGTACGCCTGCAGGGGTGGCTTCCAAAAGTTTCATCAGGGCCGGAATCGGTTTCCCGTCCAGCAGCAGGCTGATCTTTTCCTGGATGGCGGGACCGATGCCATCCAGCTTTGCGATATCGTCGGGTAGGAGGGATGCCAGTGGCCTTTCCAGTCGTTCGATGCGGAAGGCGGCATTTGCATAGGATTTGCCCTTGAACGGGTTTTCTCCGTGCAGGTCCGACAACTTTCCCAGGAGATGGAAGTGTCGGGCGATTTCTTTATTTGAAATAGTCAAAAGTTTGTCGTTTCTGGTTTCTGGTTTGTAGTTGGTTCATCGTTCGGCTCGGCGGGATCAACCACAAACTACAAACCACAAACTCATTGAACTCTTAAGGTGTATGGCATCATCGCTTGCGGTCCCCGGGCTTGCTGCAGCCATTTCAGGGTGTGCATATAAGGTGCAACCGGTCCCAGTTCTTCCTGTACTTTTTCGGCAACCATATCATCCGGAAGGTCACCCAGTATGGTTTCCAACAGGTTTTTCTGACGGGGCAGATCCAGCAAACGGTAGTTCTCCACCTTGGCCATGCCGGCTGCGATCTCAATGGCTGTTTCCAATCCGCCCGTAACATCCACCAATCCGATTTTCCTTGCATCCGTTCCGCTCCATACACGTCCCTGGCCGATGGAATCCACCAGCGATTTCGGAATGCCACGTCCGTCGGATACCTTGGTGATGAAGTCGTCATAAATGGATTCGATCATGTCCATGATGGCTTTTTCCTCCTGTGCATACAGTGGGCGTGCCAGGTTTCCAAAATCGGAGTAGCGGTTGGTTTTAACCGTATCGAAATTGATTCCGAGTTTTTCTTCCAGCAGTGTCTCAAAGTTGGGCAGGATGCCGAACACACCGATGGAACCGGTAATGGTGCTGGGGCCGGCCACAATGGTATCGGCGGCACATGAAATGTAGTATCCGCCGGAAGCGGCCACATCGCCCATGGATATCACCACGGGTTTCTGCATCCGGGCGAGGGTCATTTCACGCCAGATCACATCTGAGGCCATGGCGCTTCCGCCGGGTGAGTTTACACGCACCACAATGGCTTTGATCAGTTTGTTGTTGCGTGCGTCACGAATGGTCTTTGCGATCTTGTCGGAACCCATGGTTTCTTCGTCGGCATCGTTGCCGCTCTCAATGGTTCCGGTAGCATAGATCACGGCAATGGCATCTTTGGAATAACTTTTCTCCGGCCGTTTGGAATGGGCATATTTTTTCAGGGATAACAGGGGCAGTTTCGCTTCAGCTTCCAGTCCGCATTTTTCCCGCAGGATGTCAAGAACTTCATCTTCATAAAGCACATCATCTACCAGTTCCAGTCTCATGGCGTCATCCGGTGTTCGGATCAGGAGTGAATCCGCGATGTCGTTCAGCTTTGCAGTGGGTACGTCGCGACTGAGTGAAATGTCATTCACAATATGGTCCCAGATGGTGTGGATGAGGGTGTAGCTCTGCTCACGGCTGGCCGGACTCATGCTATCCAGTTCAAAGGGTTCCACTGCGCTCTTGAATTTTCCATGTCGCATCACCTGCATTTTTACGCCCAGTTTTTCCAATGCATGCTGATAAAACGTGACCTGTGCGCTGAGGCCTTTGAATTCCATGATGCCTGCCGGGTTCAGGTAGATCTCGTTCGAAACCGAGGCGAGGTAGTAGGATAGCTGTGTATATACCTCGGCATAGCTGATGATGAACTTGCCGGTGGACTTGAAGTTGATGAGCGCATCCCGGAGCTCTTCCACGGTGGCGAGGCCTGCCTGCAGCATGGAGAGATCCAGGTAGATCCCTTTGATGTGTTCATCCTGGGCCGCATCATTGATCAGCCTCAGGGATTCGGCCATGCCGGGTGATTCCCATTGGTCCACATCCTTCCAGTTCAGGTTGGGGAAGGGGTCGTATGTGGTGCGGTCGTAAATGGGTTGACTGAAGGTCAGGTGCAGGATGCTGCCATCCTCAACAGCCGAAGCTTCCTGTTTTCCGCTGAGTAGTTTGGTGACACCGGCAAAAAAGCCGATGGTGATGAAGAACATGACAATGCCGGCAATGATAAACCCGAGGGCGGAGGCCAGCGTGAATTTCAGGAACTGTTTCATTTTTGCTTATTTCCGATTTCCTTGCACCCTGTGAATGGTTGAAACAGGCATGCCTGGCACAATATTAGTGAATTAACAAGGAATCCGTAGGGTGGGGCGATATTTAATGATGCGTTCCTGCATCCCCGGAACGCTTATCTTTACCGCGTGAAGATCCTCGATCTATACATCATCCGGAAGTTTCTCGGAACTTTCTTTTTCACGATCACACTCATTATCATGGTGTCGGTGGTGTTCGACTTTTCCGAAAAGGTGGATGACTTTATCGAAAAGCAAGCACCCTTGCGGGCCATTATGTTCGACTATTACCTGAATTTCATTCCTTACTTCGCCAACCTGTTCAGTCCCCTGTTCATCTTTATCGCCGTTATCTTCTTTACATCCCGGATGGCGTCCAATACGGAGATCGTGGCCATCCTGAGCAGTGGCGTGGGCTTTCCCAGGTTGTTGCGACCCTATATGTTGTCTGCGTTGGTGCTGGCTTCCACTTCCTTTGTATTGAACAACTGGGTGATTCCTCCCGCCAATGCGAAGCGACTGGCATTCGAGGATATATACATCCATGATCCGTTTTATTTCAGCGGAAAAAACATCCACAGGCAGATATCTCCGGGCACGTTCATCTACTTTGAGAGCTACAACGCCCAGGTAGACATCGGCCACAGGTTCACCCTGGAGAAGATCGAGCATGAACAACTTACATTCAAGTTGTCGGGCGATTTTGCCAGGTGGGATACCACACGAAACCTGTGGACTGTAGAGAACTTCCGTGAACATATCTTCGATGGCACACATGAGACGTTGCGGGAGGGGTCCCGGCTGGATACGGTATTCGATTTTTTCCCGGGCGACTTCAAAATGCGCGATAACAATGTGGAAACAATGGACTACGGGGCGTTGAACAGCTTCATCAATGAGGAGAAGATGCGCGGATCATCCAAGGTGGAGATTTATGAGGTGGAGAAATACAAGCGCATGGTGTTCCCGTTCGCTACCTTCATTCTCACCGCCCTTGCC
Source organism: Flavobacteriales bacterium (assembly GCA_020635855.1). NCBI lineage: Bacteria > Pseudomonadati > Bacteroidota > Flavobacteriia > Flavobacteriales > Flavobacteriales bacterium. The sequence goes on from JACJYZ010000003.1 coordinate 150,412, forward strand.
GTGGCTTTGGCAAGCAGAAAAGTAAGGGGAGGGATCGGACTTCACATCGGATTGGGTATGCTGATCGGCTTCACCTACATTTTATTCATGCAGGTGTTCACTACGTTTGCCATCCAGGGGGGCATCCCGCCCATGATCGCAGTTTGGATTCCGAATGTGATTTATGGCTTGCTGGCGCTGACGCTGCTGCGCCTCGCACCCAAGTAAATACCCGTTTTGGATCAGGAAAGACGTTTCTCCAGGGCCGTATCGTACTGCTCGCGAAGGTCCTTAACCTGTCCGTAAGAAGTACCGTCGATCACCAGGTCGGAGCCTTTCACAACACCCAGTTTGCGTACCGGGATACCGGCCGACTGACATGCCTTCATCAGTTCTTCTTCCTTCTCGGGAGATACGGAAACCACCACGCGGCTTTGTGCTTCACCGAAGAGGTAGGCATCTTTCCGGAAGGCAGGATCGGTGGTTACATCAAACCCGAGGGACTTCACCATGGAAGCTTCCGCCAGTGTGATGAACAGGCCGCCGTCGGAACAATCGTGCGCCGAGCGAACGAGTCCTTTGCGGATCATGTCCAGCAGTCCTTTCTGAAGTGCATGCTCCTTGTCGAGATCAAAGTGGGGTGCGGGTGACAGTTTTACCTTGTGCCATGCATACAGGTATTCGGAACAATTGATATCGTTCACGGCTTCACCCAGCAGGCAGATCACATCTCCTTCGGCCTGGAACCCAAGCGGTGTTTGGTGTTTTTTGCTTTTCACAATACCCATCATGCCGATGGTGGGGGTAGGGAACACAGCTTCCACTTTACCTCCGCGGTTGCTTTGGTTGTAGAAGCTCACGTTGCCGCCGGTCACCGGGGTCTCGAATTTCTCACAGGCTTTTCCCATGCCTTTGATGGCACCTACGAACTGCCAGTATACCTCGGGTACGTAGGGGTTGCCAAAGTTGAGGCAGTTGGTGATGGCACTGGGTTCGCCGCCCGAGCATACGATGTTACGGGCTGCTTCAGCCACGGCGATGGCGCATCCGGTTTCGGGGTCAGCGTATACGTACCTGCTGTTGCAATCCACAGTTAATGCCAGCGCCTTGTCGTGTCCTTTTAGGTTGACCACGGCGGCATCAGACGGATTGTTGGTGCTCATGTTCACGGTGCCCACCATGCTATCGTACTGGCGGTACACCATGCGGCGTGAAGCGATGTTGGGGTGTTGCAGGAGGAAGGAAGCCACAGCCTTCAGGTCAGTGGGTTCTTCGATCTGATCGATATGGAATTTCTTGCTTTCAGCGAAGTAGGCTGGTTCGCGGTATTCCCTTTGGTATACAGGGGCGCCACCACCGAGCACGAGGTCTTCGGCTGGCACGTCGGCTACCAGTTCTCCATCCATGTAGTATTTGAGGCGGCCGTCTCCGGTCACTTCACCAATCGGTGTGCAATTCAGGTCCCACTTGTCGAATACAGCCTGAACCTTGTCTTCCATGCCTTTTTTTACCACGATCAGCATGCGTTCCTGTGATTCGGAGAGCAGGATTTCGAAGGGTTTCATGTGGGCCTGGCGGGTAGGCACCTTGTCGAGATGGATGACCATGCCGTGTTCGCCTTTGGCCGACATTTCGGAAGTGGAGCAGGTGATGCCGGCTGCACCCATGTCTTGCATACCCACAACGCCGCCGGTTTGGATCACTTCCAGGCTGGCTTCCAGCAACAGTTTTTCCTGGAAGGGATCGCCGACCTGAACGGCAGGAATTTTTTCGGTGGATGCTTCGGTGATGTCTTCGGAGGCGAAGGTGGCGCCGTGGATGCCGTCTTTACCGGTTGCGGAACCCACGATGAATACGGGGTTACCCACACCTTCGGAGATGGCCGATACGGTGTTGTTCACTTCCACGATACCGGCCGACATGGCATTCACGAGGGGGTTGGTGTTGTAGCAATCGTCGAAATACACTTCACCGGCCACGGTTGGAATACCGAAGGAATTGCCATAATCTCCGATGCCTTTCACCACGCCTTTCACCAGCCACTTGGTGCGGTCGAGGTCGGGGTTTCCGAAACGCAGGGAGTTCAGCTGGGCAATGGGGCGTGCGCCCATGGTGAAAATATCGCGGTTGATACCGCCTACGCCTGTGGCTGCACCCTGGTAGGGTTCAATGGCGGAGGGGTGGTTGTGGGATTCGATTTTGAACGCGCATGCAAGTCCGTCGCCGATGTCCACCAACCCGGCATTTTCTTCTCCCGCTTCGGCCAGCATATGCGGACCTGATTTGGGTAGCGTCTTCAGCCAAACGATGGAATTCTTGTAGGAACAGTGTTCCGACCACATCACCGAGAAAATGCTCAGTTCGGTGAAATTGGGTTCGCGTCCGAGGATTTCACGGATGCGTTCGTATTCTTCTTCAAGAAGGCCCAGTTTCTTGGCGATGTCCAATCCGGCCTCTGCTTTCTCGGTGGTGTTTTCCATGGTCTTGAAATGAGTGGCAAAGGTAAGGAATAACTGCATACAGCAACAGCAAGAGCATACAGCAATCACTGAAGCTTTATCATTTACACCGATCCATGAAATGCCGTTAAGATTCAGTTTGGAAGAAATCACTGTATGCTGTTGCTGTATGCTCTTGCTGTATGCTCTTGCTGTTTCCCCTATCTTCGTATCCGATGCTGAAACTTGCCAGGCATAACGAAGCAGCGGAAGTATTCTTTTCCGAACAGGGAGAGGGAAAGTCCGTGGGACGCCCTTCCGTGTTTGTGCGTTTGTCGCGCTGCAACCTGTATTGTTTCTGGTGTGATACCGATTACACCTGGAACTGGAAAGGAACCCGCTATCCGCATGTGAGGGATTCGGCGGTAGGTAGCAAATTCGATAAGGCTGAGGAGACGGTACTGATGGATGCCGATGCCCTCACGGAACTGGTTCGACGCTTCCCTTGTCACCACCTGGTGATCACGGGTGGTGAACCGTTGGTGCAGATGAAGGACCTGGCAACCTGGTTGACGGAGTTGAAGGCATCATTCCCGGAGTACCACGTAGAATTTGAGACCAATGGCACCCTCACGCCTTCTGTGGAACTGGATGCTGTGGCTGATCAGTACAATGTGTCGGTCAAGCTGAGCAATTCGAGGGTAAAGGAATCGGAGCGCATCCGTCCGGAAGCCATCCGGTTTTTTGTGGCATCACCCAAATCCAACTTCAAGTTCGTGTTGGATAACAACCGGGACCTGGAGGAAGTACAGTCCCTGCAAGCCACATTCAACATCGCCCCTGAGCGCATTTACCTGATGCCCCAGGGCACAACGCCAGGCGAACTCAATGAAAGAATGCCGTGGATACAAGCATTGTGCGAACAGCACGGTTACCAACCCAGCGACCGGTTGCACATTCATAAGTACGGGAGCAGGAGGGGGGTTTGAAGAATTAGGAATTAGGAATTAGAAATTAGGAATAATGAGGGCAAACAGCGTATCGGCAAATGAAGGCAATACCGGGCGAATGCAAAATTAAACAAGAGCATAATCGCATATCAACGGCCTCATCGTAAGACAAGCGCCTAATCCTTAATTTCTAATTTCTAATTCCTAATTCCTAATTCTTCCCCAGGTATTCCTCCGTCGTATAGATCTTATGCACCTTGATCTTTTTGTGGGCCCCGATCACGAATTCGCTGAGGCCGATGTGCGTGGGGTTGTTCGGACTCCAGTCGTAGGTATATCCCAGTTGGCTCCACGGGTATTGGTTGTATAGTTCACACTGGTAGTAACGGCTGATCCGGTTTTCGTTGATCCAGAACTTGTGCGCCTCGCTGACGTCTTTGGGAAAACAGGTCTCGCAGACACTGTCGTTCACTTCCGGGTCCGGGCAGGGGCGGAAGAGGTCTTCGGGTTTCACCCAGAACTCCACGAAGTAGCTGTAGGTGGCGTTGGGCGGAAGTCCCAGGAGTTGTTTAAGTCGCCGGTCGGGATCGGAGGCATGCTCCTTCTGCATGCGTTCCGACAGTTCAGGTACGGTGGTCACCCAGATCGGGTAGTTGCCGGTGTCGTAGAAGGCAGAGTCGAGATACTTCTCATAATAGGAGACATTCTGTTTCCATGTGGCCACCAGGATATAGGTTTCCCCGTCTTCCGTTTCCCTTACCAGCCCGGTGTTTTCGGGGCGGATGGCAACGAGGTGTGAATCCACCTTCGATGGTTCGGGATAGATGGATGCGGCAACTGCCTGACGGTACAGCATGCTGTCGCCGCTGTGCCGCATGCTGCCGGAAGTTCCGGTTGTGACAGTTTGAGGTGCTTTGCAGGAAACGATGGCAAGCGCCATGCAACCGGCGGCCACCCAACTCAGGGATGTTTTCATAAGGGAAATGCAGGGATGCCACCCATGATCAACCGATCGCTTCTGCCATTTTCATCAACTCGTTCACGGTTTTCCAGTTCCGTGTGGTGGCGGGTACCTTTAGTTTGTTTTCAAAAAAAGTGTTGGACAATTTCGAGTTTCCATAGCTCACCGGACAGTGCATATACACTTCATGTCCGATGATGCGGAATTCATCCGGAGGTGATGAAAAATCTTCAAGTAACGCAAGGCGTTCCGATGCCGGCAGGGATTGCAGGAAGGTCACATACAGCCGGGCGGTGTCGATCTCTTTGTCAGGAAGAAAAGGATTGCCTTTAATCACCCGCTGTATTTCGTCCGGCGTTCTTACGATTACGGGTACGTCCATCCCGAAGGTCTTGTGGATGCCTCCGGTGAGCATGTTTTCCAGTTTGCCCGACGTGGTTTTTGTTGCACGGAACACCACGTTTCCGCTTTGGATGTATGTGGTCACAGCATCCAGTCCCAGCTTTTCATAGCACGATTTCAGGTCGGCCATTTTAATCTTGTTCTTTCCGCTGACGTTGATGCCGCGGAGGATGGAGATGTAGGTGGGCATGACTGGTGAGGTTTATTCCTGAAAAACCTTCTTCATCTTTTCCGGCAGCCAGGCCGACGGCATGTTGGCCTCGCCCGTGATCATCAGCGAGAAGTTGTCCGCCAGGATTTCTTCCGGGTGGATGATATACTGGGTGTTGTTGCCCACCTGCTCGAAAAATCCCGACACATCATTAAGGGAATAGATCAACGGCGCACCCTCTTGCATCACGGCATGGGGCTGATCACCTTCCACCACCAGGAAACCCGGTTTGAGGTACTGGAAGAAGCTGCCTCCTTCATAAGGCTTGTTGGCATACAGGATCATCTGGCACCGGATGTTCTGTCCGTCTTTCTGAAGGGTGATGTAGCTGTCGCTCTGAGGGGCGTCAGGGTTGGTGATGCGGCGGTCTTTCAGGGATTCGGGGTAGGTGAGTTCGGGGCCCACTTCAAAGCCGATGAGTGAGTAGAGTTTTTTCCGTAGTTCAGGGTTGTTTCTCGACAGCACATGAAACAACTCATGGGTGATGGTGTGTGCCACATCCTGCGACAGGCCTGATATCAGTTCCTGTTTGAGCACGATGTAATTGCTGCGTGTGTATCCGCCCGCGCCGCCTTCTTCTTCGGCCGTGGTGATGATGAAATAGATATCATCCGGCCAGGGAATGTTCATGTGGTTGTCGGCCAGCGTTTGTTGTGTTTTTTGAATCACCTCCGTCACGAGCTGCTTCTCGGGATCCGACCACGGAATCACCTGTCCGGCAATAAATCCGAACAGATCCTTGCGGGTGGCGCTCGGGTCGTGCATGCGCGACTGGATGTCAAAGGCACTCCATTTTTCCGTGAATGCATCTTCGGTTGTCAGCATCCGGATCGCCTCCTGTCCGTCTGCGAAATGGATGCACTCCGTTAGGTCTTTGCTTTGACAACCTGCCGTGGCGGTCATCAGCACACTCATCATGGCCGACTGAAGCATACGCATGGGGTGGAGGTTTGGTTCAACTGTAAAATCCACCGACTCAAACGGGTGGTTGTGTTCTTCTGGTTGTTACTATGGCTTTTGCCACAAAGACTCGAAGGCACCAAGAGAAATGGTTTGCATTCATGGATTATTTCCTGGTGGGTTTTAGTGTCTTTGTGTCTTCGTGGCATTATGTAAAACTTAAACAAGGGCACCTTCTCGGAAGTTGGATTCTTGAATGCATTGAGAAGTGAAAAGTAATCATTTGTTGTGATTTTGCACGTGAACGAACATGAACCTTCCGAATTGGCGAATCCGTCAAACCATCCTACCTTTGCCCACCATGTTCATCCTGCTGCCCGTCGCCTGGTTTTGTATCCTGCTTTGGACCATGAAGCGGATGCGGCTTTTTCAAACCGTTGACATTCCATTGCGTGCATGGCGGATTGCCTTTGCCGTGAAAGTGGTTGCCGGCATCGCCCTCTGGGCCTTGTATACATGGTACTATTCAGACCGATCCACCAGCGACATTTACCGTTATTTCGACGATGCTTCTGTGATGTACAATGCCTTGCACAAACATCCGCTGCACTACCTGAAAATGCTAACAGGCATCGGAGGTACTGACACCGATGTGCAGCCCTACTATGATCACATGAACAATTGGTACAAGGGCTTCAATCACAACCTCTATAACGACAACCGCACCATCATCCGGTTCAATGCCCTGGTGATGCTGGTGTCATTCGGGTATTATCATGTACACAATGTCATCATCAACTTCGTTTCGTTGTGCGGACTGGTAGCTGTTTACAAAACATTCGCTGCGGATATGCCGGGGCGAAGATGGATGCTTGCATCTGTTCTCGTGGTGATTCCCTCGGTGCTGTTCTGGGGATCGGGTGTGCTCAAGGAGGGATTGGTGATTTTCGCCCTGGGGATGCTGATATGGCATGGGCGTAAGCTGGCTGTCAGGGAAGGACGTATCGGGTCTGTGATGATGGTGTTGGCCATGATTGTCTTGCTGGTGGTCTCCAAGGTATATGTGCTGCTGGCAGTGGTGCCGGCGCTGATCGCATACGTGATCGCCACAGTGCGTACCAACAGCAGGGTTTGGCTTGTATATGTTTGTGTATTGGGAGTGATGACGATTGCTTTTGCCAACCTGGGGCGCGTGTGGCCCGACTATGACCTGGTAACCACCATCCAGGGCAAACAGGATGACTTCTTTCATATGCTGGAGGTGGAGCAGGCCGGGAGTGCCATTGATCTGCCCGTGCTTGAACCCACCTTCACAAGCCTGGTGCGGCATACGCCCCGGGCATGGATGAACACATTGTTGTGGCCGTTCCCGTGGGAGATTCATACACCGTTGATGTGGGTTACGCTGTTTGAAAACATCCTGATCCTTCTGTTTGCCGTGGCCGCATTCATATGGCATGAGAAGCCCGATCGCGGCAGGCAGAACATCATCGGGTTTTGCCTGTGCTACTCCATGACGTTGCTGGCCCTGATCGGTTTGGTAACACCCGTTCTGGGTGCCATCGCCAGATATAAAATTCCTGCCATGCCGTTTTTCCTTATCCTGTTTTTGTGTATCATTGCTCCAGCTAAACTTGCGGCCAGGTTTAGATCTCAGGTGGATTAATTTTATTTGTTATGTCAAAAATTGCACTCGTGACCGGCGCTACGTCCGGCATCGGAGAGGCGGCTGCACGTCTGTTCGCATCCCATGGATACAGGTTGATCATTACCGGGCGTCGCGAAGACCGCCTGAACGCCTTGAAGGAATCCCTCAATACCGAAGTACTCGCCCTGGTGTTCGATGTACGCCAGCAGCAAGCCGTGGAAGCAGCCATCAACGGGCTGCCCGCAGCATGGAAAGACATCGATGTGCTGGTGAACAACGCGGGCCTGGCTGTCGGACTATCACCCTTGCAGGAAGGTGTGGTTGACGACTGGGAAAGGATGATCGACACCAACATCAAAGGGTTGCTCTATGTTTCCAGAAATGTATTGCCCCTGATGATCACCCGGAAAAAAGGGCATGTGATCAACATCGGGTCTATTGCGGGCAAAGAGGTGTACCCCAACGGTAACGTGTATTGCGGCACAAAACATGCCGTGGATGCCATCAGCCAGGGCATGCGCATCGATACCGTGCAGCACGGGATCAAGGTGACCGCCATCCATCCGGGTGCCGTGGAGACGGAATTCTCCATCGTCAGGTTCAAAGGTGACGAGGAAAGGGCGAATGCGGTGTACAAGGGTTTTGAACCGCTCACCGCCAAGGATGTTGCAGAAAGCATCTATTATGTGACCACCTTACCCGCACACGCCAACATCAATGACCTGGTGCTGATGCCAACAGCACAGGCCAGCGCCACCGTTTTACATCGCAACGGATAAAGCAACCATGAACGTTCCCTCCCAGGATGTCCTCATCACCGGTGCCCGCATCTATACGGTAAACTCCGCATTTGATGTGGTGGAAGCCATGGTGGTACGTGAGGGTGTGATCATCGCTGTGGGAAGCCGGGAATCACTCGAACATACATACACCATTGACCATGTGGTTGATCTGAAAGGCAGGATGGTGTACCCCGGATGGATTGATCCGCATTGCCATTTCGCAGCCTATGGTGCACAGACACGTGAGGTGGACTTTACGGGTGCGGCTTCCTTTGAAGAATGCATCCTGCGGGCGAAGGCATTCCCCGCCAACGGCAAATGGTTGACGGGGGCCGGCTGGAACCATTCTCTATGGCCGGATGCACAGTTGCCCGACAAAACTATACTCGACCGGGCATTTCCCGATCGGCCGGTATTTATGATGAGGGCCGATCGACATTGCGCTTTGGTTAACTCCACTGCGTTGGCCTTGGCTGGGATCGATGCACAAACACATGTGGACGGCGGCATGGTGGAGATACGGGATGGCCAACCCACGGGTATCCTCGTGGATGCAGCGATGAAACGCATGTTTGATTGCATGCCTGTACCCGATCCGAGTGACCGCCGTGAAGCATTGCTTGCCGCCCAGGCTGCCTGCTTCGGGGTTGGACTAACAGGTGTGGCAGATGCCGGACTCGACCTCTCCGATATTCAGTTGATGGACCAGCTCCACCGCGAAGGAGATCTGCGCATGAACATCTATGCCATGATCAATCCCAATGCGGAAGCCAAAGAGTTTTTTCACACAAGGGGGCCGCTGAAAACAGATTTCCTGACAGCCACTTCCTTTAAATACTTCACAGATGGTGCCATCGGCTCACACGGTGCCTGGATGCAGCAACCCTACCTGGACGCACCGGGCAATTGCGGCCTTCAGTTTTATCGTGATGAAGATTTGCTGGCTGAAGCCGAAGAAAACCTGAAACACGGTTTCCAGATGAATACGCATGCGATTGGGGATGCCGCCAACCACCAGGTGCTGGACATTTACGGCCGGGTACTTAAGGGGCGAAATGACAAGCGATGGCGCATTGAACATGCACAGGTGCTGCTTCCGGGAGACATCGATAAATTCGGCACATTCAGCATCATCCCTTCCGTGCAAACCACGCATGCCACTTCCGACATGCCCTGGGTGGAATCAAAACTTGGTAAAGACAGGTTGGTCGATGCCTATGCCACGCGGCGTCTGATGATGCAGAACGGACTCATCGCCAACGGAAGTGATTTCCCGGTGGAATCCATCGATCCGTTGAAAGGGTTTTACTCAGCAGTCACCCGTCAAAATGAAAAAGGTGATCCCGCTGGTGGATTCATGCCCGATGAAAGATTAACAAGAGAGGAAGCACTCAGGGCCATGACCTCCTGGGCGGCTTATGCCAATTTTGACGACGACCGGAAGGGCTCGCTTGAGCCGGGAAAATTCGCCGATTTTGTCGTGACCGATGAGGACATCATGCGCATACCGGATGCAGACATTCCCGAAGTGAAAGTATACGCCACCTACATCAGAGGTCAACAGGTGTATGCCCGCGAAAACGTTTCCTAAACGTTGAAGGGTCCGCCTTCTTCTTCACCCAGTTCCTTTCCCCAGCTGTTGATGCGCTTGATAACGGGCAGCAGACTTCTTCCGAATTCGGTCAATGCATACTCCACCTTGAGGGGAGGTTTTTTTCCATAGACTTTTCTTGAGATCAGACCGTCGGATTCCAATGCTTTGAGCTGCAAGCTCAACATCTTTTCGGTGATGTCAGGGATCAACCTGTTCAATTCGGAGAAACGCCGGTTTTCTTTGCGCAGGTACCATAACACCACGCATTTCCATTTGCCTCCGATGAATCCCATGGTTACATCGATCCCGCAATGAAACATGCGGCCCCGAACTTTGTATATTTTCTTCTTTCCGTCCAAGATCATTTTTGTAACTGTTAAGGTTGACAGTTATTTACATGGGGCAATGTATGCATTATGTTTGTCCTGTAAAAAGTATACCCGTTTTGACATGAAGGGTGATGGCAGGTTGGATGGCAGATACGGTAGGTTTTGTGGCGCTGATATTGAATTTGTATTCGATGGCATCACGTGGGGAGTACAGGTTGAGGTTGGTTTCGGCCATTGCCAATGCCATATATGTGGTGTATGGTGTTTTGATTTCAGCCGCCCCGGTGATCATCGGTTGCTCGATTGCGGTGGGGTTGCACGTATTCAGAATGTATAGAATGAAAACCGATAACAATGCTTGAGATCAGACCTGCAACCGCCGATGATGCATTCCTGATCGCATTGCTGGCAAGGGTAACGTTTACCGAATCGTTCGGTTACCTGTTCAGGGACCGGCGAGACTTGCTGGCGTATTATGATCGCACGTTTTCGGAAAAGAAAATCGCCGACGGGCTGGCCAAGCCGGGCAACAGGTTCTTTCTTGCTTTCTATGACCGCCTGCCCGTCGGGTATGCCAAACTGAAGCTGAACTGTCCGTCGGATTTCCTGGATGGAGAGGGTGTATGTCAATTGCAGAAGATCTATGTGCTTCGCGATTTTCTTTCCAAAAAAATCGGTTTGTCGCTCTACAATGAACTCATGCGAACAGCTGCGAAAAATAAGCAGATGGAGGTATGGCTTTCCGTGCTCTCCAGCAACCGGCGCGCCGTGCAGTTTTATGACAAAACAGGCTTCCGGAAGATTGGTGAACACACCTTCAGCATCGGCCGTGAAACATTCCTGTTCACCGCCATGTCGAGGCAGGTTTGAAAGGGGAATAATCGTTACATTCGCGGTACATCATTCTTGATTGTACCATGACCCGTAACAGGTATTTGTCCATTCTTCTCCTTCTTTTCTTTTGTGTTCCTCACGTGCTTCGTGCCCAGGAAGAAACCTTTACCCATCAGGATACCCTGCGTGGAATGATCACTGCGGAAAGGGCCTGGTGGGACCTGCAGTACTATCATCTCAAGGTGAAGGTAGATCCTGCCGACAGCACCATTGAAGGGAGCAACATCATTCGTTACAAGGCGGTGCTCCCCGGAAACGTGCTCCAGGTGGATCTGCAGCCGCCCATGCAGATCAGGAAGGTGCTGGCGGGAAAACAGGAACTACAAGTGACCCATGATGGCAACGCCCACTATGTACACCTGGGTGCCACAATGAAAGCCGGCCAAACCGGAGAGATTGAAGTGTTTTACGGAGGTAAGCCCCGTGTGGCTGTGAAGCCTCCCTGGGACGGCGGTATCAGTTGGTCGAAAGATGCAAAAGGAAAACCCTTCGTGGCGTCATCCTGCCAGGGTCTGGGTGCCAGCGCATGGTGGCCGTGCAAAGACCACATGTATGATGAGGTGGACAGCATGCTGATCAGTGTGGAGGTACCCAAAGGCCTCACCGATGTATCCAACGGCCGGTTACGAAAGGTGGAGGAAGGTAAACAAACCACCACCTTCCATTGGTTCGTGGCCAACCCGATCAATAATTATGGTGTCAATATCAACATTGCGGAGTACGTGCATTTCGGTCACACCTTCAACGGTGAGAAGGGAAAGCTCGATGTGAACTTCTGGGTGCTGAAGCAAAACGAAGCGGCGGCACGGAAACAATTCCTCCAGGTAGATTCCATGCTGACCGCCTTCGAATACTGGTTCGGTCCCTATCCTTTTTATGAAGACGGGTACAAACTGGTGGAAGTGCCCTACCTCGGCATGGAACACCAGAGTTCGGTTACATACGGTAATGGCTACAAGAATGGCTACATGGGAACAGACCTCAGCGGCACCGGGTGGGGGCTCAAGTTCGATTACATCATCGTGCACGAATCGGGTCATGAGTGGTTTGCCAACAACATCACGTATCAGGATGCCGCCGACATGTGGATACACGAAGGCTTCACCGACTACTCCGAATGCCTGTACCTGGATTATTACTTCGGCAAGAAAGCGGCAAGGGAATATGTGCTGGGACTGCGAAGGCTTATTGACAATGACCGCCCGATCATCGGTACTTACAACGTGAACAAGGAAGGATCGTCCGACATGTACTTCAAAGGCGCCAACCTGCTGCACATGATTCGCACCATGATGCAGAACGATTCCACCTGGCGGGAAACCCTGCGGGGCATGAACCGTGAGTTCTATCACAAAACCGTTATTACCGAACAGATTGAAAAATACCTCAGTGATCACCTCGGTCACAACCTCCACAATGTGTTTGATCAATACCTTCGGGATGACCGCATACCCATCCTGCAATATGCCATTCACGGGAAGTGCCTTGTTTTCAAATGGTCCAATTGCGTGGATCATTTCGATATGCCCGTACAGGTCTATGTCAATGGAAAAACGGCATGGATTGAACCCCATACCCAATGGTCGAGCCTGGAATGGGTAGAAGAGATTCGCACAGTCGAACTGTCGGCTGATTTCTACGTGGCCGGTTTTAACCTGATCGGTAATCCTGAATAACATGAGGGTTGAAACACCTGATCAGTCCAAATCACGCAGCATCATCAATCGGCCCGGGATGCTGGTGCTCTTTTGCCTGACACTGGGCCTGGCGCCTTTCACTCCCGAACCGCACATCTGGGGAAAGCTGAGGTGGATCTGGGGCGGAGCGGTTGGCATGAAATCCATCGACTGGTTCGATACACTGCTTCACGGATGGCCCTGGTTGTTGCTGCTTCGCTGGTTGGTGATGAAGGCTGTCAGGAAGCTGACATGAAAAAGATGCCAACTATTTTTGTTTACATTCGTTAAAGGTTATTCAATCATCCACGCCCCCCGATTATGTCTGTAACGAGAATCTTTGACCTGCTTCCTCACCTGGCCCAGGCTCCGTCTGCGGATTGCCTGAATGCAAAGGTGAAAGGACAGTGGGTGGCCACCTCCACCGAAAGCTATATCAGTCAGGCAGGGCAACTTGCCGCCGGGCTGCTGGCCATGGGCCTTCAGAAAGGAGACCGGGTGGCCATGATTGCCAACAACCGGCCCGAGTGGAACATCACCGACATGGGCATCCTTTCTGCAGGGATGATCAACGTACCCATGTATCCCACCATCAGCGAAGCGGATTACAAGTTCATCCTCAACGATGCGGAAGTGAAGGTGGTGTTCGTGTCAGACAAGGAACTCTTCCGGAAAGTTCAGTCCGTGCGTGCAGAAGTGCCTTCTTTGATGGAGGTGTATGCGTTCGAAGAGGTGGAAGGCGCCAAATCTTGGAAGGAAGTATTGCAGCTGGGGCAGAACAACCCGGCTGCCGATCAGCTGAAAAGCATACAGGCTGGGATCCAACCGGATGACCTGGCCACCATCATCTATACATCCGGTACCACCGGAAACCCCAAAGGAGTGATGCTGTCTCATCACAACATCATGAGCAACATGATCACCTGTCAGCCCCTTTGTACCGTTGAACCCGGCGACGTGGTGCTGAGCTTCCTGCCCCTGTGCCATGTGTTCGAACGCATGCTGGTGTACATGTACCAATACCAGCGTGCCCACATCTACTATGCAGAAAGCATGGACACCATCGGTGATAACATCCGCGAAGTGAAACCCGTGATGTTTACGGCGGTGCCCCGGTTGCTGGAAAAGGTATACGACAGAATCGTGGCCAAGGGGAATGAACAGAAGGGGATCAAAAAAGTTTTGTTCTTCTGGGCGCTTAACCTGGCATTGAAATATGAATACTCAGGCGGGAACGGAGCCTTTTATACTTTTAAGTTGGGCATCGCACGAAAGCTGGTATTCAGCAAGTGGAGAGAAGGTTTGGGTGGCAGGATCAAATCCATTGTATCCGGATCAGCTCCCCTGCAACCGCGCCTGAACCGCGTGTTCAACGGCGCGGGCATCAAAGTACTGGAAGGGTACGGACTTACGGAAACATCGCCGGTTGTTTCCGTGAACCGCATGCAGGAACGTGATGCCCGGTTCGGTACCGTCGGCCCCGTAATTGATGATGTGCAGGTACGCATTGCCGAAGACGGGGAAATCCTGGTGAAAGGCCCGAACGTGATGTTGGGTTATTACAAACGCCCCGACCTGACGGCGGAAGTGATTGATGCCGACGGATGGTTCCATACCGGTGATATTGGTATGCTGGAAGAAGGCAGGTTCCTGAAAATCACCGACCGGAAGAAGGAAATGTTCAAAACATCCGGTGGAAAATATGTGGCCCCGCAGCTCCTGGAAAATAAATTCAAGGAATCTCCCTTCATCGAACAGGTGATGGTGGTGGGTGATGCCCGCAAGTTCCCGGGTGCGTTGATTGTTCCGGCATTTGCGTATCTGAAGGATTGGTGCAAGTCACAGCAACTTCCTTGCGAAACACCGGAGCAAATGGTGACCAACGACAAGGTGCGGCAAAAGCTATGGGAACAAATTGCAGCATTCAACAAAGAGTTCGGAAAAACCGAACAGGTGAAGAAGATCAAGTTGCTGCCGAAGGAATGGTCGGTTGAGTCCGGTGAACTGACGCCCACCATGAAGCTCAAGAGAAAAGTACTCAACGAAAAATACAAGCAGGAAATCGAAAGCATTTATGCTGAATAGATTGTTAGTGGTTATTAGTTATTGGTTATTAGGGTCTCATTGCCGGATCATATGGCTGGCACCACCAACCGGTAACCATTAACCAATAACCAACAGCATTACAATCCCCTATTATGAAAAGAATCATTAAGAAAGTAGCTGTACTCGGATCCGGCGTGATGGGATCCAGGATCGCATGCCATTTTGCGAACATAGGCGTGGAAGTACTTCTGTTGGATATCGTTCCCAGAGAACCCTCGGAACAGGAAGCAAAGAAAGGACTCACCCTGAAAGACCCGGCGGTCAGGAACCGCATTGTGAACGATGCCCTGCAGTTTGCGCTGAAGTCGAACCCGTCACCCATCTACCGGAAATCGTACGCATCCCGCATCCGAACCGGCAACTTTGAAGATGACCTCAAAGGCATCGCCGAATGTGACTGGGTGATTGAAGTGGTGGTTGAAAACCTCGACATCAAAAAGAAAGTGTTTGACCAGGTGGAGAAATTCCGCAAACCGGGCACCCTCATCACATCCAATACATCGGGCATTCCCATCCGCCTCATGCTCGATGGGCGCAGCGAAGATTTTCAGAAGCATTTCTGCGGTACGCACTTCTTCAACCCACCCCGCTATCTCCGGTTGCTGGAGATCATCCCTTCTCCCAAGACCGATCCCGCCGTGATTGATTTCCTCATGCACTACGGCGATCGCTTCCTGGGCAAACGCACCGTGCTCTGTAAAGACACCCCCGCGTTCATCGCCAACCGCATCGGTGTGTATTCCATCATGGACCTCTTCCACACCGTGCAGAAAATGGGATTGACCGTTGACGAGGTGGATAAACTCACAGGTCCCGTGTTGGGCCGTCCGAAGTCGGCCACCTTCAGAACATGCGATGTGGTCGGACTCGATACATTGGTTCATGTAGCCAACGGTGTCAGGGAAAACTGCAAGGATGATGAAGCATCCGCCACTTTTGCCATCCCTGATTTCATCCAGAAAATGGTGGACCAGAAATGGCTGGGCTCCAAAACCGGTCAGGGATTCTACAAGAAAGTGAAAGGGGAGGGAGGCAAAAGTGATATCCTGTCCCTCAACCTGCAAACGTTGGACTATGAGCCGAAAGGCAAGGTGAAGTTTGCCACCCTGGAAGCAGCCAAAATGGTGGAAGACCTGCGAACGCGGATGAAGGCCCTGGCAGCCGGTAAAGACAAGGCGGGAGAATTTTACCGCAACATCTTTTACGGCCTGTTCAAATACGTATCCCACCGCATCCCCGAAATATCGGATGAACTGTACAAGGTGGATGATGCCATGAATGCCGGCTTCGGATGGGAGCTCGGTCCGTTTGAATTGTGGGATGCCGTGGGTGTCCCAAAAACGGTCGAGGCCATGAAGGAAGCGGGTGTGGTACCTGCCCCGTGGGTGGAAAAAATGCTGGCTTCCGGTGCAACTTCCTTTTACAAAATCGAAGGTGGTGTGCGCATGTATTATGATGTGGCAAGTGCATCCTACCTGGCCATCCCCGGCGCCGATCAGTACATCATTCTCGATAACCTGCGCAAAGACAAAAAGGTTTGGGGCAACCCAGGTGCTACTTTGTTTGATATTGGCGACGGCATCCTCAACCTTGAGTTCCACTCCAAGATGAACACCATGGGAGGTGAGGTGATCGAAGGCATCAACCGTGCCATCGACACGGCTGAAAAAGATTTCCGCGGACTCGTGATCGGCAACCAGGGTGCCAACTTCTCTGCAGGCGCCAACCTGGCCATGATCTTCATGATGGCCATCGAACAGGAATACGACGAGATTGATTTCGCCATCCGTACCTTCCAGCGCACCATGATGCGTGTGCGGTATTCATCCGTTCCGGTGGTGATCGCTCCGCACGGACTTTCACTCGGTGGTGGTTGCGAGATCGCCCTGCATGCCGACCGTGTACAGGCAGCTGCTGAAACATACACCGGATTGGTGGAGTTCGGCGTTGGACTGATCCCTGGCGGCGGCGGTACCAAAGAATTTGCATTGCGTGCCTCGGATGCATTTCCCGAAGGAGGCGACCCACTCCCCATCCTGCGTGAACGTTTCCTCACCATAGGTATGGCAAAAGTATCCACTTCCGCACTTGAAGCCTTTGACCTGGGTATTTATGTGGAAGGAAGAGACGGCGTATCCGTGAACATCCAACGCCAGATAGCGGATGCGAAAGCGGCTGCGATCGAAATGGCCGAGGCTGGATATACACAGCCGGTGCAAAGGAAAGACATCCTGGTGATGGGTAAGTCCGGACTGGGTGTGTTCTACGCCGGCGCCAACAGCATGCAATCCGGTCATTACATTTCTGAATACGACCAGTTCATCTCGCAAAAGCTGGCCTATGTGATCTGTGGTGGCGACCTTTCCCAGCCGACCCGCGTTTCCGAACAGTACCTGCTCGACCTCGAAAGAGAAGCCTTCCTGTCGCTGACCGGAGAAAAGAGAACCCTCGAAAGGATCGAGAGCATGCTGAAGACGGGGAAACCGTTGAGGAACTAGTCGTAAGTCTTTAGTCATTCGTAGGGCAGTAGACGAAAAATGTAAACGAGGAGGAGGGTATTTTTTTGAACCACATAGACACAGAGGGCACATAGGATGAGAGATGTACAAAACAAAGAAGCAGCTGGATGCGCTAACATATGAAATTCTGGGTTGTGCGATTGAGGTTCACAAACACTTGGGACCGGGATTGTTGGAAAGTGTTTACGAAAGGTGTTTTATTCATGAATTGCGTATACGTGGATTGAAAGCATCAGCGCAACAAAGGGTGCCGGTGAACTATAAAGGACTTAGCCTGGAAGCCCAATTGAGATATGATGTATTGGTTGAGGATATGATTGTTGTTGAGTTAAAAGCAATCGAAGAAATATTGCCAGTTCATCAGGCTGTATTACTCACCTATATGAAGTTGTTGAAGAAGCCGAAAGGCATTATAATAAACTTTAATTGTTCCAATATCTTCAAGGAAGGGCAAAAAACAATGGTAAATGACCTGTACGCTAATCTTGAAAAAATCTAGTGTGAATGCCTAATGTGTCCTCTGTGTCTATGTGGTTCAAAAAATTATCGTTCATTAAATTTTAAAATATCTAAATACTCCCAATATGGAAGCATACATCGTATCCGGATTCCGCTCTGCCGTGGGCAAAGCCCCGCGCGGCCTGTTCCGTTTTACCCGGCCTGATGACCTGGCCGCTGAAGTGATCAGACACCTGGTTGCATCGGTGCCCGGACTGGAGAAAGAGCGCATTGATGACATCATCGTGGGCAATGCAACCCCCGAAGCGGAACAAGGGCTGAACGTAGGCCGCATGATCTCACTCATGGCCCTTGATACAGACAAGGTGCCCGGGATGACCGTGAACCGTTATTGTTCGTCCGGCCTTGAAACCATTGCCATCGCATCTGCCAAGATCAGAAGCGGCATGGCCGACTGCATCGTCGCAGGGGGTGTGGAATGTATGTCGCCCATTCCGTTCGGTGGGTGGCGCATCGTACCCAACTGGGATGTTACCAAAGCACATCCCGATTGGTATTGGGGCATGGGCCTGACAGCAGAAGCAGTAGCCCGCGACTTCAAGGTGAGTCGCGAAGACCAGGATGAGTTTTCGTACCAGTCGCACATGAAAGCCGTGGATGCCATCAAGGCAGGCCGCTTTAAGGATGATATCGTGCCCGTTACCATCCAGGAAACCTACCTGGATGCAAAGGAGAAAAAACAACAACGTTCCTATGTGGTGGATACAGACGAAGGTGCTCGTCCGGACACCACACCGGAGCGCCTTGCCGTACTCAAACCTGTGTTTGATGCGAAGGGAACCGTGACAGCCGGAAACTCATCACAAACCTCCGACGGCGCCGCCTTTGTGATTGTGATGTCGGAGAAGATGGTGAAAGAACTCAACCTGAAACCCATTGCCAGGCTTGTGTCTTACGCCGTAGCTGGTGTGGAACCACGGATCATGGGCATAGGTCCTGTGGCTGCGGTTCCCAAAGCAGTGGAGATGGCCGGCCTGAAATTGAAAGACATCCAGCAGGTAGAACTCAACGAAGCATTCGCTTCCCAGTCATTGGCTGTTGTTCGTGAGCTCGGACTGGATCCCTCCACCGTGAACGTGAACGGAGGTGCCATCGCCCTCGGTCATCCGCTGGGTTGTACAGGCGCCAAACTGAGTGTGCAACTCTTCAACGAAATGCGTCGCCGTAAGCAAAAATACGGTATGGTAACCATGTGTGTCGGAACCGGTCAGGGAGCTGCTGGTGTTTATGAGTTGCTTTAATAGCAAGGGTTCTGGAAGGAAATCGTTTTTTTATTTGACAAGCCCGGGTGCGATGTATTACATTTGGAAGAGAGGTGAAAATTTTTCCAAATGTGTGTACTTCCATCCAGGTCGTCGGGGCTTCATAAGTCCGGACCTAAAACCTTTATCAGGTTTCTTGCGCCGTTGTGGATAGCGGTGTGTTTGTTGCACCCTGCCACGGCGAATGCTCAATGCGCGGCATGTTCTTCCTGCTCGCTGTCCACGTCATCCGGTTGTACATGGACCGTTTCTTCCAACAGTTCCACGGGTTACACGGTGGGTTCCGGACAAAAACTATGTATCACCGGAGGTACCTATACCGGTGCAATCACCTTCAACGGAGGAACCGTGGTGGTGGGCACAGGTGTGACATTTAATCCTTCCAGCATCACCCTTCCGCTGACCGCTGATGCAACCCTTGAAATTCAGGACGGGGCGACAGCAACACTGCCCGCCCTGTCATGGACCGGTCTTGTCAGTTATACATTCAATTACCGGGTGTGTGGATCCGTGACTCACTCAGGGGCGGTTTCGGCCGGAGGTACCGGCAGCATGAACATACATGTGGCTTCTTCCGGCACATTGAACCTGGGCAGCTACAACCTGGGTGTTAGCGGTGTGGGTACGGTTTGCAATGAAGGTGCAATTTTAGCCAACAACCTCGACATCCTTGCAACATCATCTTCAACCGTTACCAACCATGGATACATCCAGCTCGCCGGTTCGCTTAACCAGAACAGCAGTGCAGACCTCGATTTGTGCAGTGGCAGCCTGATTGAAATTGCAACCGATTTCACGTCGCTATCCGGCCTGGTGACCGGATATGGTGCATGCGGAGCGTTGGCTGTTAGCGGAACCAGCACCTGTAACTTGTGCACTTTTGCAGGCACGGCGGATATATGTGACAAAACCGGAAGTGCCCCTTCCAATTCACCCAATGTGGATGCTGATATAGGAGGTACCTGGGGTGGTTCGGTGTCGTTCTGCACCTGTGCGGCATTGCCGATAGAACTGATCACATTTACGGGACGCTATGCAAACAACCGGGTGGAATTGGCCTGGGTGTCCGGCTCGGAAGTGAACAACGATTTCTACACGGTCGAGCGGTCCACGGACGGCAAGTACTTTGAATCGGTAGGCCAGGTAAAGGGCATGGGAAATACGTCTGAACGAACCTTCTATACCTTCACGGATGAAAGCCCGGCCCCGGGTGCATCCTATTATCGCCTGAAACAAACTGATCATGACGGCACAATGGAAATGCTGGCTGTGATTTCGGTGGATGCGAAGTCGGAAAATGAAAGCCTGACTGTTTACCCGAATCCGGCCCATGCCATTCCGCGTTATTTTGTGACCAGTCCGGAAGACGCCCGTGCCACCG
The DNA here is from genome assembly GCA_020635855.1 of Flavobacteriales bacterium. NCBI lineage: Bacteria > Pseudomonadati > Bacteroidota > Flavobacteriia > Flavobacteriales > Flavobacteriales bacterium. The sequence goes on from JACJYZ010000003.1 coordinate 170,963, forward strand.
TTACCCTTCGTGACATGTCTGGCAGAATCGTTTACCGTGATGTGATGGCGCTTCCCGCAGGAACCAGCAACTGGCCGATTCCTCTGTCCGATCTCCCGGCAGGAGTATATGACCTACAGTTGGAGAAGAAGCACACTTCCTTGCACAAGGTGTTTGTGGTGCGGTAACCATTCGTTTTCCGTATCGTATTATTTTACTTTCATACCTGAATTTCACCTACCTTTGGTAGCGTTAAGGTCTGAGCCATGGTGCATAAGTGTGCATTGCCTTTGATGATCGTTTGTATGGTGTTGGCAGGGTTTTTTGGCCTGCCTGCATCCGGTGTTGCATCTCCTGCACCAGCCGCTCCCCGGCACTCACTGCAGATCATTCCATCCCAGGATTCGCATTCCCCCGCTGAGGTTATACACGACCTGCAGTTTTTTCAAACGGATTGCGTGAGCAAAACCTGGAAATCCAAGCTGATCTTTTTCGTGGACCCGTGTGATCCCCGTAATTGTACCTGGCAGACCCATGTGTCTGAACAGATGAAGTCTCCCGTGACACCACCTCCCGTGACACCCCTCCGAATCTAGACAACCGGTTTTTCCTGTTTCCCGGGCATTGCCCGCTGTAGGGAAGGTGCAGTTATCCACCTTCTGCAACCTCATATTCTTTTCGGATGGTTACCATGCAAAACAAATCCGACAAGGGCGATCGGATCGCCCTGTTGATAGGCCTGGCGGTAGTGCTGGCCATGTTGATCCTTTACTGGATCATGAACTGATTCATCACATCTTTTGAAATTCTTATCACATGGAAATGATATTGGGAATTCGCATTGAGTTTGTGTTGTTTGCCCTGACCCTGTTGGGGGTGGCACTCCTTCACAAACACACGTTCTGGGTAGGTTTGTGCGGCCTTTCCCTGGTGTTGTTGTTTAAAATGACTTTGCCCGACTTCCACCCGGGTGAACACTTTGCGCACGAAGCGCCCACCCTGTTGAACCTGCTCGGGTTGTTGCTGGGTTTTGCCATTCTGGCCAAGTATTTTGAAGAGAGCGGCGTGCCTCAGAAGTTGCCTGTTCTTTTACCGGGTGGGTGGAAGGGTGGATTTGTGTTGCTTTTGATGGTAGCGGCGTTGTCATCATTCCTCGACAACATTGCAGCAGCCATGATCGGAGGTATGATCGCCAGGTTTGTGTTCAAGGGCAAGGTACACGTAGGATATGTAGCGGCCATCGTGGCTGCCAGCAATGCAGGAGGTTCGGGCAGTGTGGTGGGAGACACCACCACCACCATGATGTGGATCGATGGGATTGCAGCGGGGGGTGTGCTTCCCGCGTACATTGCAGCCATTCCTGCTGTGGTGGTATGTGGTTTGGTGGCTTCCAGGCAGCAGGATAAGTGGCAGCCCCTGGATGCAAGCGAATTATCCGACAAGGAAATTGATTTCAAAAAACTGATCGTGGTGGTGATGATTCTGGCAGGAGCCATCATTACCAACATCACCCTTGACTTTCCGGCCGCCGGCGTATGGGCAGCCATTGCCATCGGCAGCTTGTTCTCTCGGGTGAGTTTTCATGAACTGCCTTCTGCGCTCAAAGGAAGCGTGTTCCTGTTGTCATTGGTTTCCGCAGCCTCCCTGATGCCGGTGGATGAATTACCCACGGCATCCTGGCACACAGCCGGCGCACTGGGTTTTATCTCCGCTGTGTTCGATAACATTCCTTTGACCAAACTGGCGCTGGAACAGGGTGGATACGACTGGGCCATGCTGGCCTACTCGGTGGGCTTCGGCGGATCCATGATCTGGTTCGGATCCTCTGCCGGTGTGGCCATCACCAACCTGTTTCCGGAAGCGGCCTCCGTGGGGTCATGGCTCAAAAATGGGTGGCATGTGATGATGGCATATGTGATAGCCTTTCTGCTGATGCTGGTGATATGGGGCTGGCAACCTTTTTAGTTGCGGGACGGTGCGCGTTTTTTGCCACTAAGGCACCAAGACACCAAGAAGAATATTCGATTTGCCACAAAGGCTCAAAGACACGAAGAGGAATATTCGATATGGAGTAAATACCCGAATCACCTTTTGCCACGAAGGCACCAAGACACCAAGAAGACTATTCGATAAGGAGTAAACGCGCGGTGAAACTTTGCGCCTTCGTGTCTTAGTGGCAATTTTCTTCATCGATTTCAGCGAACCGAACCCCGAAGAAATATGCAATTACCTGTCTTTAACCGAAGGGATGCAACTTGGATCGGAGTTTTTCGTAGATGCTGCCATAGCATTGGGATTAAAAAATAATACCTTTATAAAAAAACCCACATCCATGAGTGAATCCACCCAAACAGCAGCACTGAAGGGCGGCGAATTTCTTGTTCGCGAAACCGAAGCCGGGAGCGTTTTTGTTCCCGAAGAAGCCAACGAAGAACAGCAGATGATCGCCTCCATGGCGGCCGACTTCCTGCAAGCCGAGATACTGCCCAACCTGGACCGGATCGATAAAATGGAAGAAGGTCTGATGCCTTCGTTGCTGGACAAGGCCGGGGAGTTGGGGTTGTTAGGAACAGCTGTGCCGGAAGAGTTCGGTGGATTCGGGAAAGATTTTATCACCAACATGATGCTGACCGAAGTGGTCGGAGGCGGTCATTCATTTGCTGTGGCCCTGGCAGCTCATACCGGGATCGGTACCCTGCCCATCCTGTACTTCGGCAACCAGGCACAGAAAGAAAAGTACCTGCCGAAACTGGCAACCGGTGAGTGGAAAGCCTGTTACTGTTTGACCGAACCCGGATCAGGGTCGGATGCTTTGGCGGCCAAAACCAGGGCCGACCTGTCGGAAGACGGCAAGCATTATGTGCTGAACGGGCAGAAGATGTGGATCACCAATGCCGGCTTTGCGGATGTGTTTGTGGTATTCGCCCAGATTGACGGCGACAAGTTCACCGGCTTTATCGTTGAGAAAAGCTTCGGTGGCCTCACCCTGGGTGAAGAAGAACACAAGATGGGCATCAAGGGGTCATCCACCCGCCAGGTGTTTTTTGAGAACTGCAAGGTGCCCGTGGAAAACCTCCTCGGTGAAATTGGTAAAGGACACAAGATCGCATTCAACATCCTGAACATAGGCAGGGCCAAACTGGCTGCGGCTGCGTTGGGGGGCGCCAAGCGCACCGCATCGTTGTCGGTATCTTATGCCAACGAACGCGAGCAGTTCAAAACACCCATCGCCCGCTTCGGTGCGATGCAACATAAACTGGCTGAACAAGCCATTCGCATTTTTGCGTTGGAGTCGGCCATCTACCGCCTCAGTAAGGACATCCATGAAAAGGAAGAAGCGCTCAAGGCGGAAGGAAAAGACTTCGGCGAAGCTTTGTTGGGTGCGGCCGAAGAATATGCCATTGAGTGCGCCATCCTGAAAGTCTTCGGTTCGGAAATGCTCGACTTTGTGGTGGATGAAGGTGTACAGATCTATGGCGGATACGGGTTCTCAGCAGAATATCCGATGGACCGTGCATATCGCGACAGCCGCATCAACCGGATCTTTGAAGGCACCAATGAGATCAACCGCATGCTCACCGTTGACATGCTGCTGAAGCGTGCCATGAAAGGACAAATTGATTTGCTCGGTCCTGCCATGAAGGTGCAGGGTGAGCTGATGTCGGTGCCCTCCTTCGGGGATGTGCCAACGGGTGTGCTTGCCACCGAAACAGGTTACCTGGCCAATTTCAAAAAGGCCGTGCTGATGACCGCCGGGGCTACTGCGCAAAAGCTCATGACGCAACTGGAAACCGAACAGGAGGTGATCATGTACCTTGCCGATATGGTGATCCAGACCTATGTGAGTGAATCGATCCTGTTGCGGGTGAAGAAGCTGGTGGACCTGAAAGGTGAAGCTGCATGCAAAGAATACATTGCAATGGCGCAGGTGTTCGTGAATGATGCGGCCGAGCGCATTTCATCCGCCGGTAGAAATGCGATCAACGCATGGGCCGATGGTGACGAGCAACGCATGATCCTGATGGGATTGAAGCGATTCACGAAAGTGACTCCTTTCAATACGAAGGATGCCCGCAGGTTGATCGCGTCCAAGCTCATTGACGCCAACAAGTACTGCTATTAATTCCCCGGATCGGAAGATAGGGAAGGGTCTTGTTCGGTGAAGCAATAACTACCGAACTTGCCCTCGAATATCAGGTAATCCGATGCGTCTGTCTTTCCATCTCCGTTGAAATCCGTAGGACATTCGGATGAGTCACACGGCTTGTTGAATTTGTTCAGCAGGATCAGGTAGTCGGTTACATTGGTCAGACCATCCTTGTTCAGATCGGTTTTGCAGGATGTATCAACCTTGATTCCTTGTCTGGGATGGGGGTAGACGTAAGGGCTGTACCCAGGTTTTTTGGAGAGGTGGTAATCCCGGTCTTGTTTGAAAGGGCCTTTGGGTGCCGGGTTTTCGTTGTGAAAATCCACTGACTGGTAATATCCCTTGCTGTTGTCGAAATGGTGAGGGGTGAAATGGTTGTTCCAATAGAACAGATCACCTTTTGCAGCGGTGCCGGTAGTGCCGGTGTGATTGGCGCCGAGGGCCAGTCCGCTTTCATAACCGGGTTGGTACGGCAGCGGGTAGTTGACGGTGGAGGATGCATCGAAAGTGTGATCCACAACCCGCCCGCCATACAGGTACCCCTGGATGGTGTTGTTGTAGACCACCGCTTCACCGCCGCGGATACCGATTCCTTCCACAGGCACCAGGTTCACATCTTTTGTGTCATCCGGTAAGATCTGGGTGAAATCCCGATACAGTGTATTGATCAGGGTGTTGTTGTAGATTTCCACGGCGCGGGTGGCGAACCGGTTTGAACCTGAAGGGGCGCCATAACTTTCATGTGCATCGATGCCGGAGGCCACCAGGTTGTTCTTGATGGTGTTGTAGCGGGCCACATAAAGTGCACCGCCTCCGGCTGCAATGGCGTGGCGGTGAAATTCAAATGTATTGTCTTCGATGAAAATGAAGTTGTCGGTACCGAACCGGGGATCACTGATCCATTGCTGGTTGTCGCTGTATATCACCACGCCGTACCCAAGTCCGAGTCCCTTGTCGCCCTGCTCTCCGTTGGGATCTTTCACATTGAAGTAAAAGGCACAATGGTCGATGAGTCCGTGTGCGACGTTGTCGCGGTGCAACACATGGATGGCGGATTCGCCGAAGTATTCGAACCGCATCCGTGTAATACGGAATCCGTTGACATACCGCAGGTAGATGCCGCAATCCGGTGCCATGGAAAAGCCGTCACCGGATTTGGTGCTGGGTTGTTTGCCGCGGATGGTGAAGTCGCTGAAAGAGATGTCGAAGTTGGCATCTGTTTGCGGATCCACATAAATCATGTTGATGGCATCGGTGCCGGTGAGTACATCTTCCGATAAACCTGCAGCGCGGTAAAGCATGGTGCCGGTTTGTGTTGATTCGTTCCGGATGCCCTGACCTTTGATGGAAACCCGTTTTTTCAGATAGATGCGTCCGTTGAATACGAAGCGACCGGCCGGCAGCACCAGCACGTCACCGTCTACAGCCTTTTTTAGCGCGGATGCGATGTTTGATTCGATGTTGTTGTTGTTTCCCGGGTTGCTCACCGCGATGTTCGCGGCAAGTGTTTGTTGTGCTGTGGTGCATGCCAGAACGACCAATAGGAGGTGGAGGGATTTTTTCATTTGTCAAATGCAAGAGGAGACCATGACTTAATTACCGGATGCAACTTACGATGCTTCCCCATGCGTTAAGTTGCGTCAGCATTATTATATTTTGCAGAAGGAAGGGCCTGCCGGCGAGAAGAATTTACATGGGCGACATGCTGAGGATAGATAGGGGTGGGGAGTTTGTGGTTTGCTTGCCCGTCTGTAGCGCAGGGTAGGCTGGTGGTTGGCCCGGTATTTACTGAACATCGGATAACGGGGCACGGATTGCAAATCCGCGCCAGCGGGCAAGGTAATAGTCGTAACCGCAATATCCCATTGCTAGCGCGGATTTGTCATCCGTGCTTTAATCATACATAACGAAGCCTCATGTGTTTCAAAAACACTGCACATATAGGCAATTGCCAACCTGTCCTGCTTGCAGATAGAGCACTGGATTGTGCACTATGTGTCTGTGTGGTTCAGTATACCCTGTAAATGGAAGAGATCCGGAGTGCCGCTCGGAATCCTCATCCGGTGTTGTTGGCATGATATTATTCCGCGTAGATCTGTCAAAGGAATGGTTGCGGAAATTTATTTTTTGTTAATATGTGTGGAAGGTGCCTGTAAAATCAGATTGTTTAAAGTTTGTCTGATGCCCCATGAGAGTGGCATTTTATGAAGTAAAGTTGCATATGCCAATGGATGGTTATATAATTACCTCCGAAAAGTTGGTACAGTTAAATCACTACGTGCTTATTTGTGTTGGGATGGCTATGCTGTGCAGATGAGGTTTGTCGAGAAGATGATTTTTGAGGATGGCGGGTGAACCTTATATATGAATATTCTGAAGGGACTCTCCCTGATGAATGTCTGGGATATTTTCCTCTGTAGAGCAAAGTTGAGTTGCGAAAGCCCTGTTCCTGAATCTTGCTGAAATACCGGTTTTTCTTTGTATTGGTTGTATGGAGTGTGATGACTTTATGCATACGGTGCATGATGTGATCCTTTGTATCTGTGGGATGTCAATATGCGGGGTTGATAAGGCTGAAGTTGTGATGCACATACGCGATGTTTGTTGTTCAAGCATGCGCAAAATTGAATGGTACATTTTATCTGTTTCCTATATGAAAAGAAGTCTGTTTGGTTTCCGTTCCATCCTGATTTTTGTCGGTCTGTATTGTTCCAATATTCCTTTTGCTGCAGGCCAGGAGGTAAATCCTTTTACGGGTGACCTCTCTTATTCATTACCTCTGTTGAACGTGCCAAGTCCGGATGGACCGGGAGTACCGGTGAGCCTGTACTATGGTGCCGGCATTGGTGTGAACCAACCGTCTTCCGAGGTGGGACTCGGATGGAGCCTGATGGCCGGAGGAGCGGTGAGCAGATTGATTTCCGGTATCGCTGACGACTGGAAACAAAAAACGGTAACCGATACAAAAAAACAAAGCATTCAACAAGCATTCCGGTGTCTTGTACATTAAGGATGGAACCTCCGTCAACTTCGACACCATCTCATCTACATTCAAGATTGATTCCGGCAAATTCACATTCCCGGATTTCGACTCATGGTATGTAAGCGGACCTGGTATCGGCGGCAGCATGCGCCCCTATCTTTTCGAGTTTGAGGAACTTCGCTCCTACACCAAGACAGGCCGGTTTCACTTTCTTCACGACTTTGCCGACACCCTTGAATCCAGGCACTACCCATGGAATGGTGTACCCATTAACCACTCATCCACCTTCTACCTTCCCGGCGATGAAGTGAGCGGGTCATCCACGCCTTGTCCAGCGTAAGCAAAATTCGGACTGTTAAGGTACAATAGTTTAGTCACAGTTTTTTACCTTGAAAGCTAGCTTTCAAGGTAAAAAACCGGAACCTTGAAAAACAGTCCAAACATGAAAAAGAAAGATCAAAGTCCCGAAGCGGTAGTCCGTGAGATCAAACGCAGGACCCGCCGCAAGTTCTCCGCTGAGGAGAAAATCAGAATCGTACTGGAAGGCCTCAAGGGCGAGCTATCCATTTCAGAGATATGTCGCCGTGAAGGTATTGCCGCCAACCTCTACTATCGCTGGAGCAAAGACTTCCTGGAAGCCGGTAAGAAACGGCTTTTAGGAGATACCCTCCGAGAGGCCAACACCACCGAAGTGGATCATTTCCGCAAGGAGAACAGCCAGCTGAAAGAAGTGGTCGCCGAGCTCACCCTGCAGAATAGGGTCCTAAAAAAAAGTTTGAGTGGGGACGCTTAAAAAGGCAGCGGTATATGCGATACAGTCAATCAGAGAAAATGGAGATCATTTCCATAGTGGAAAACAGTGATCTGAGCGTACGGGCCACCCTGAAAGAGCTGGACATTCCCAAGGCGACTTTCTATGACTGGTACGACCGGTATCTGCGGGAAGGGTTTGAAGGACTGGCTCCCAAGAAGCGGGCGGCAAGAAGCCAGTGGAACCGGATCCCCGATGAGAAACGCCAGGAGGTGGTAGAGCTGGCCCTGGACATGGAAGACCTCTCATCCAGAGAACTGGCCTGGCACATCGTAGATCACCGGGGCTGGTATATCAGCGAGTCCAGCGTGCATGCCATTCTCAAAGAAAGAGGGCTGATCACTGCACCGGCCTTTGTGGTGGATCATGCTGCCAACCAGTACAAAGACAAGACCTCCCGGGTCAACCAGATGTGGCAGACCGATTTCACTTACCTGAAAGTAGTGGGACACTGGGGATGGTATTACCTCTGCACGGTACTGGATGATTACTCCCGCTACGTGATCCATGCCGAACTATGCACCAACATGGCAGCCGATGACGTACAGCGCAATATCGATAAGGCCATTGAGATCACCGGTGTGGTTCCTGACAAAACCACACAGTCTCTCAAAGTACTCAGCGACAATGGCCCGTGTTACATCGCCAAAGACCTGGCTGACTTCTTCCAGGACAGAGAGATCAAGCATGTGCGCGGAAGAGTCCGTCATCCACAGACCCAGGGAAAGATCGAGCGCTGGCATCAGTCCATGAAGAATGTGATCAAGCTGGACAACTACTATTCACCCGATGAGTTGCGCCAGGCACTGGCTGAGTTCATTGAATATTACAACAACCGTAGATACCATGAATCACTGGAAAATCTCACCCCTGCCGACGTATTCTTCGGCAGGGATAAACAGATCCTGGCCAGACGAAAACAAATCAAAGAAAGAACCATGAAACAAAGAAGAAAATACCACCGTCAGCAAATGTTAAATCTATGACTTAAATTAGATCGCCTTTTGTCCGGATTTGTTTTAAGACGCACAGTCAGATACCCAGTTACAATCTTCCCAGGGATAATACTCATGCTTATTCGTTTTATGATGTGAGATTTTTAATGTCCATTAATTTTTAATTTGAAATGGCCCGTTTGTTGAGGTAATATCTACCATGAGTAAACTATTCATGATACTGGTGTATGCCCTGACGATTGCGGGGTCGATTGTTTTTGCACAAGGAGCCGGATTTGTTGACTTCCCAATAGTAGCCCAACAAGACTCGATTGAGATTGAACTAAGATGCAGAAAGGACACTGTTCCTATATACCAACATAAAGTTATCATACGGCATAAAATCCTAACATTTTGCAATGTTCACATTTCATACAATGATACCGTCAAGGGGCAAGATATTATTTGTGAATCATCCTTAAATCCAATTGATTTACATGTGAATTCAAAATATGGCATTCATGTATTCAAAGACGGACAAATGAGAAATATTTATTACGGTTACAATAACCAAAAGTCAGGTGAAGAAACATTAACTGTTACGGCCGATTATAATGGTGTGCGAAGGGTGATCGCAACAAAAACTTTTATGGTAACCGGAAACAGCGAATAATATGAGGCTAACTTTTTCAAGGTATATATATGCTTTCATGTGTGTGTGGGCAGGAATTTATTTTTTTGCAGAGACGAATGGAGCGGTTGCATATCCAGCATATAAGATTAGCCAAGATTCGGCTCGCACAGACGCCGCTTTCAAATATGGTTCGGAGGCCATGCGTGAGTTCATTGACGATATGTTGATTACACCGATGGATGCTGCATTCTTTGGTATAAACGGGAAGGTGAGGTTGTCGTTTACGGTGGATACTTCCGGGCATGTAGCAGATATCACTGTGATTAAAGAAGACATGTTGATGAGCAAAGGCATTGAGTTTGACAAACCAGGTTATAATAACAATCATGTGCTGGACAAGATCAACGGTATGTTTGGCAAGCAAGCGGTTAGGGTGATTGAGTTGATGGACGGGTTGTGGTCCCCCGCGACAAAGAATAATTCACCGGTCAATTCACTGGTAGAACTGACATTTAGTTTCCGTACGGAGCAGTATGACGCCAACAACAGGTCCTACAGGAATGGAAATCAGATCCTGTTTGGGGAGTATACCAAGAAACTCCCGGATTATGGTCTTAACTTTTACAACATCGGTGTTGCCAAAATGAGCGAAGGTAAAATTGATATAGCTGAAAAATTCTTCAGCGAGTCGGTAAACTTTAATGCGGTTAATGTGGACGCATATTATAACCTGGGCGCAGCGAGATTTAAATTGGGAGATACTGAAGGTGCATGCCGGGCATGGCAAAAAGGCGCTAAACTAGGTGATCCTGAAATAGCAGACCTGCTAAAGAAATATTGTGAAATAGGAAACTGAGTGCTAAGAGTTAGTTTCACACATGTAAAATAAGCGAAGCAGCATTTAATCAAAAGCCACTCCAAAGGCGATCCAATCGGGTCGCCTTTTTTGTTTTTCAAAATCAAAGCCATCAAGTACGGGTTTGACAAATGCTCTGAGCGCCATGCGGTGTGAAGTGTATATATCACAAAGCTGTGTAAGCACCGGTTTGGTTGCCGTCTTTCGTCAGCGAAAGCAAAAATGAGCAAGGCGGGGTAAGCCTGTAGCAGCCGGACGACGTGAGTTTGTTGCGGTGACTTCGAAGGGCAGGATTGTGGGAATGAGAAGTCATTCGCCTTCGAAAGCGGCGATTGCTAGCCCGCCGAAGCTTTTGCGTAGGAGGGTCTGGTTACTTCTTTTCTAAAAAGAAGTGACGGAAAAAACAATACGACAACGCCCGAACCTTGCAACCTAGCCCCGATAGAAGCGGCACCCTTTTGAAGAAGTTTGCCTGCCCGTCCGCAGCGCAGCGTAGGCGGGTTGTTTGTAGTTTGAAGTTGGTCCGGAGTTCACTGAGCCGAAGCTGGTAAGGGTATAGCGGATAGCGGGACGGCAGTTTGAGCAGGCGATCAACGTATCGCTTCAAAAATTCCCTGGAAGGCTAGGCGAAGGTTGTACCTTCGTTGGACAAGATGGCAAGTGCAAGCAAAAGGTTATTTTTGAGCAATGGACGCTACCGGAAAATACAGGACACCCAAGGTTGAACAAGAAGGTGATATTCTTCCCAATAAGTTGGGTTTAACGGTTAAAGCCGATATAGAGAAGGAAGAGGCCAAGGGTTTCATAGAAGCCTCCCTGATCCTGACCGAGGAACTGACATCAGAGACGGTTTTTGACACCAGTTACATTTATCGGATGCACAAGCTGGCCCTGGGACACTTGTATGATTTTGCGGGTAAGTTGCGTACAGTGAATATGTCCAAGGGAGGTTTCGCATTTCCGGCTGCATTTCATCTGTCTCAAAGCATGGATGATTTTCAACGGGAGATACTCGACCACCTTCATGTTAGTTATGAAGATGATGCTACATTGATTGAGGATATTGCCAGGGTCCATGGGGAGTTGGTATTTATCCACCCGTTTCGTGAGGGCAATGGAAGAACGGCACGATTACTGGCCAACATAATGGCCTTCAAAGCAGGACGGGGAAGACTACATTTTGAAAAGCTGGATTCGGAAGAAATGTTCGCCCGGTATGTACTTGCCGTGCAGAAGGTAGGGTTGAAGGAATACGAACCTATGCGGGAAATTATCGGTTATGCTTTTTGATGCGGGCAGCAGAATCTTTGGCCATTTGCAAAGCTTCTTCCAAAGTGATGACAATGCCCTCCAGTTTAAAGGAAGCTACCGTTGCTTCGGCAATTGTCAGCAGCAAATCGTTTCTATTGCGAAGGAATTTATTGGTATCAATCACACGGGTGCTCATGCTTCAAATATACGGAATTTCGACCTGAAAGTTCACAGATTTTGAATGCATTTCTAATGCAGATAAGAGTTCAAACAAACAATCAGCCTATCGCTTATGATGAATCATTGTCAACTATCCAGCAGCGGAAGGTGAGGCGAAGGTTATACCTTCGTCTTGCTATCCGATAGCATCCGCTACCAACGAGTAAATCAAACTTACTCCACTTCAATCTTCGTAAACCGTTTCAGGAAAACGGTGCCTCCGGAAGTGACCTTGAGTACATACACGCCCTGGTCTACGGTGGTCAGGTCGATCTGTGCCGGTGAGTAAGGGTCTGCCTTGGTTTTGACTTTCAGGATCAGGCGCCCCGACATGTCCAGCAACTCCACCTTCACGTTTTGTCCGCGGCTGTCGGACAGTTTGAAGTTGAGTGATTCGGCGGCCGGGTTGGGAAAAATGAAGATTTTGTTTTTGATCTGTTTGTTGGGGCTGGTCTTGCACAGGGTGCCCATTTTGTTTTCCAGCAGGAGGAAGTCGTTCAGGTCGAGCGTGTCGTTGAAGTCGAAATCGGCCGGGCACGGACTGTCGCACGCTGCGTTGAAGATCTCAACGAATTTTTCCAGGTCGGCCGCATTGGTTTGGTTGTCGCCGGTGAGGTCGGTCTCACAGGTGAGGTCGGCCAGCAGCCCTTGCAAGGGGTGCGGGTATACGAACACCGAGTAGCCTGGTTTGGGTTGGAGGTGGTAGTCGCGGTCTTCTTTGAAGGGGCCTTTTGGGGCGGGGTTCTCATTGTAGAAATCCACAGAATTGTACCATCCGTTGCTGTTTTCGAAATGGTGGGGTGTGAAGGTGTTGGCCCAGTAGAACATATCCCCTTTGGCATTCACCGGGTCGATGCCGGTGTGGTTGGGGCCTTGTTTGAGTCCGCTGATGAAGCCCGGTTGGTAGGGCAGGGGGTACACGACCGGTTTGTTCGGGTCGAAGGTGTGGTCTACGATGCGGCCGCCGTAGAGGTAACCCTGGATGGTGTTGTGGTGCACCATGGCTTCTCCGCCACGGATGCCGATGCCTTCCACGGGTACCAGGTTCACATCTTTCTGGTCTTCGGGTTTGATGGGGGTGAAATCCCTGTACACGGTATTGATGAGGGTGTTATTATAGATCTCCACGGCCCGTGTGGCGAAGCGGTTGCCACCGGAAGTGGCTCCGTAGCTTTCATGGGCGTCAATGCCGGATGCCACGAGGTTATTCTTTACAAGGTTGTAACGTGCCACGTACAGGGCGCCGCCACCGGCAGCAACGGAGTGGCGATGGAACTCGAACGTGTTGTCTTCAACGAAGATGAAGTTGTCGGTACCGAACCTTGGGTTGTCCAGCCACTGTTGGTTGTCGCTGTATACCACCACGCCGTAACCGAGTCCGAGTCCTTTGTCGCCCTGTTCCCCGTTCGGGTCTTTTACATTGGTAAAGAACTCACAGTGGTCGATCAGTCCGTGCGCGATGCTGTCGCGATGGGTGACATGAATGGCGGACTCACCGAAGAATTCAAACCGCATGCAGGTGATGCGGAAGCCGTTCACGAACCGCAGGTAGATACCATTGTCAGCCGCCATGGATAGTCCGTCTTCCGCATGGATGCTGGGTTGTTTGCCGCGTATGGTGAACCCTGAAAATGAAATGCCGAAGGGGGCATCCGTTCCCGGGTCCACATAAAACATGTTGATGGCTTGCGTGTTGTTCAGCACTGCATCCGGAAGGTTGGGGTCACGGAAAAGCATGGTACCGGTTTGCAGGTTCTCATTCCAGATGCCATATCCGGCAATGGAAACCTTCTTTTTGATGTATACCCTTCCGTTGAACATGAATTTCCCCTGTGGCAACAGCACGATGTCACCATCGGTTGCGGCGCTCATGGCTGCAGCCAGGTTGGGTTCAATGTCGTTTCCGTTTCCGGGATTGGTAACGGGGATGATCTTTGCATCGGCCCGGAGGGCGATGAAGATCAGTACAACGAACAGGAGATTCCGTTTCATGGGTGAAGAGATTGTGAATGACACACTGCAACAAAATTCGACATTTTTTAAAAGGAGTGAAAGCTTTTTAAGGTCGTTCTTTCGTCTTTCGGCGTTCGCCTGCCCGTCCGTAGCTTTGCGAAGGCGGGTCCTTCGTAATTCGCAATTCGTAATGATTGATGGTTTATCTTCACAAAAGTTAACACCCATTCACCATGGCAAACCTACGCGTAGGGATCATACAGCACAGTCCCGTTTTCCTGGACCTTGAGAAGAGCATGCAAAAAGCTGAACAGTTGCTGGCTGACGCAGCGGCGTCAGGCGTGCGTATGGCGGTATTCGGCGAATGCTGGTTGTCGGGATATCCCGCCTGGCTGGATGTTTGTCCGGATGTTGCCCTGTGGGACAGTGACCCGGCCAAGGAGGTTTTTTACCGGTTGCATGAAAGCAGCATCGTGGTACCCGGACCCGAAACCGAGCGGTTGGGGGCGTTGGCGAAACAACATGAAATGGTGGTGGTGATGGGTGTGAACGAGAAGGTAAAGGAGGGACCGGGAAATGGCACCCTGTACAATTCACTGCTCACTTTTGATGCGAACGGGAAGCTGGTGAACCATCACCGCAAACTGATGCCCACCTATACCGAAAGAATGGTGTACGGGCAGGGAGATGCGGTCGGACTGAAATCGGTGGATACAGCTGTGGGGCGGGTGTCGTCATTGATCTGCTGGGAACATTGGATGCCCATGAACCGCCAGGTGTTGCATGAGGATGGAGAGCTGATGCACGTGGCTGTATGGCCGAATGTGCATGAGATGCTGCAAGTCGCCTCCCGGTCCTATGCGTTTGAAGGCAGGTGTTTTGTGCTGGCGGCAGGTCTCACCATGCATGCCAGCGACATGCCCCCGGAGCTGACCCTGCCGGAACACCTGGCATCTCAGCCGGATGCCTGGGTGCTGAGGGGTGGCAGCGCCATCATCGGTCCGGACGGATTTTATGTGCATGAACCCGTGTTCGACAAGGAAACGATCGTGATGGCCGACATCGATCCGAAGGCCGCCGTGAAGGAACGGATGACGCTTGACGTGACCGGGCATTATTACCGGGATGATATATTCAAGTGGTCGGTGAACAGGAAGCGGAGGGAAGAGTGAGTTTCAAGTCTCAAGTTTCAAGTCGCGAGTTTCCCGCCTACGCCAAAGCTGCGGACGGGCAAGCAAACCACCCGCCTACGCTGCGCTGCGGACGGGCAAGCAAACCACAAACTAGTAAAGGTATCTGATCAACGTAAACAATCCCACGCCCAGGATGAGGACGAGCACAATGCTCCGGAAGCCGTCTTCGCTGACGCGCGTCAGGATGCGTTTTCCGATATAGGTACCTGCCAGGCTTGCGCCGAACAGCGGGGGTATCAGGTAGAGGTCGGAGCTGTGGATGTATCCATTCAGGCCATATACTACGCTCCGTGAAAAATCAATCCCCAGGTCGATCACGGCCGATGTGGCGATGAAAACCTGCATCTTCAGTTGGAAGGCGGAGAGAACAATGCCACGGATGGCGCCACCCGTGCCGAGCAGTCCGGCAACGAAACCGGAGACCAGGCCACCCCTGACTGCATTCGAAGGCCTTGGCGAAATGCTGTACGAGCGGAACAGCAATAGCAAAGAACTGAATAGAGTAAGGAAAACCGCCAGGGCAAGCTCCAGGAAATGGCTGTTGGCATAGCGGCTCACCCATGCCCCTATGGCCACTGTAACAATGGCCGGTATACCCATGTAGAGGATCAATTGTTTGTCGATACCCTGCCGGAACAGGGCGATCTTGGTGATGTTGCTGGACAGGTGAAACAGGGCTGTGATGCCGAGCACGGAGTGGAAGTCGAAGAAGTAACCGGCGATCGGAACGAAGAACAACGAAGACCCGAAACCTCCCACTGTGCCCAGCACTTCGGCCAGTAACGCAAGCAACACAAAAATGATCAACAGTTGAACATCCATTCGTCAGGATCTTAAGGCGATTCGAAAGCCGGTAGGAAGGTAGCAAGAATTGTGATTCGTAGGATGGCAGCAGACCCAACACCTTATTCGAATGATTGAAAAGTATCCGGTATGAAAGATATTGTTTGGAACCACATAGGCACATATCACACATAGACTATGTGATGTTCTAATGTGACCTATCTGCCTATGTGGTTCAGATATTTAACACAACCATTCGACGGTGTCTTAAGGCGATGGAAAAGACGTTGGGAAGTAGGAAGAATTGTAATTCGGAGGATGACGATACGCCGGATCAGAAACTAGCGACTAGCGACTAACGACTCATGGTGGCGTACCTACGGCACGCCCCTGTTTCAATGAACCATTTATGCTACCAATGTACTGCTCCGATGGAGCATAAGCCGTCGTCAAGTTCAAAACATGAACCTATGCCAACATCCCATTGGTGGCAAAAGAACATGATAGGAATTCATAGCGCTCCATGGGAACGCCACAAAAAACTTGCTTGCCCGCCGTAGCTTTGGCGAAGGCGGGAGACTTGAGACTCGCGACTTGAGACTCTCAAGCCGGAATCTTCCTATCTTTGAAACATGGCTAAAAATGACATTGAAATTTATCAGCACCAACTTTCCAACGGCATTCGTATCGCGCATATGCCAATGGATCGCGGTGTGTCTCACTGCGGCCTGATGATCCTGGCAGGATCGCGGGATGAACAGTCGGGGGAAGAAGGTCTGGCTCACTTCATCGAGCACGTGATCTTCAAGGGAACAAAAAAACGCAAGGCCTTTCATATCCTCAACCGCATGGAAAGCGTGGGAGGCGAACTCAACGCATACACCACCAAGGAAGAGACCTTTTATTACAGTTCGTTCATCAGTACCTATTATGAAAGGGCGATCGAGCTGCTGGCAGACATCACCTTCCATTCCACCTACCCGGAAAAGGAAATGGTGAAAGAAAAGGAAGTGGTGATTGATGAGATCAACTCTTACAAGGATACACCTTCCGACCATATCTTCGACGATTTCGAAGAGCGTTTGTTTGCGGGCCATGCCCTGGGCAGAAGCATCCTCGGTACCATCGACAGCGTGAAATCATTCCGCCCGTCCGACATCCGCACCTTCATCAAAAGACAATACCTGACCGATCAGATGGTGTTGTGCTCCGTGGGCAACATCCCGTTCGACAGGTTGGTGAAGTATGCTGAAAAACACCTGGGGCACATTCCAAAACGCAGCGGTGAGATGAAACGTCCGCACTTCCGCAAAACGAAACACTTTTATGCCGAAACCGAACGGGAAGGATTTCATTCGCATTGCCTGATCGGAAACACATGTTACGGTTCGGCCAGCTCCAAGCGCTTTGCCATGGTGTTGCTCAACAACATCCTCGGAGGCCCCGGCATGAACTCCCGCCTGAACATGACCATCCGTGAAAAGTACGGCTATACCTATAACATTGATTCCAGCTACTCCACCTATGCGGATACCGGCCTGTTCGCCGTGTACGTAACGGCCGACCGCAAACACCTCGAAAAAAGCATCCGGCTCATCCATTCCGAAATGAAAAAGCTGGCTGACCGGCCCCTTGGGACCCTTCAGCTGAAGCAGGCGAAGGCACAGCTGGCCGGACAGGTGGCAATGGCCCGGGAAAGTTCCTCCAACATGCTGGGCGGACTGGGCAAAAGCATCCTCATGAACGAAGCCTTTCCGTCCATGGAAGAAGTGGTATCGAAGATTGAGGGCGTTTCCGCAAAACAAATACAGGATGTCGCCAACGAGGTATTTGATCCGAAAAAGCTGAGTACGTTAATTTACACCGCCAAATCCTGATTACATGGAATTTCTTGAAAAAGACCTGGAAGCATTCGTTGAGCATTACACCAAACCGGAGGCGGGTGTCCTGGCAGAACTGAACCGTGAGACATACGCCAAGGTGCTCATGCCGCGCATGCTGTCGGGCCATATCCAGGGCAAGATCCTGGAAATGTTCAGCCACATGATTCGTCCCGATCGGGTACTCGAGATCGGCACATTCACCGGGTACAGCGCCATCTGCCTGGCTTCAGGCATGAGGGAAGGCGGAGTTCTGCACACAATTGACGTGAACGAAGAACTGGAAGACATGGTGAAGACCTATGTGAAGAAAGCAGGCATGGAAGACCGCATCCGGTTGCACATCGGCACCGCTGCGGAAGTCATTCCTACCCTGAAGGAGACCTTCGACCTCGTGTTCATTGATGCAGATAAGGAAAATTACAGCAACTATTATGACCTGGTATTCGATAAGGTCAGAAAAGGAGGATTCATCATCGCCGACAATGTGTTGTGGAGCGGTAAAGTGGTTGATCCGCTCGAACTGCAGGATGATGAAACCATGGCCCTGGTCGCATACAGCCGGAAGGTCACACAGGACCCGCGTGTGGAAAATGTGCTGATGCCGGTTCGTGACGGACTGATGGTCGCTCGCAAACTTATTTAAACCCTATGGCAAAGAAATCCCTGAACCTCGCCGGCGTGATCCCGCCCATGCCAACACCCTTCGACAGCAAAGGTGCATTGGCTGCCGATCAGCTTTCATCCAATGTGAAGGTGTGGAATGAATTCGGACTGCGCGGCATGCTGGTCCTGGGATCCAACGGTGAATTCGTCATGATGTCGGCCGACGAAAAGATACGGGCCGTGGAAGCGGTCAAGGCATCAATCGCCCCCGATAAGCTTTTACTTGCAGGCACCGGATGCAGCACCACAGAAGAAACCATCGCCGTGTCGAAACGCGCACAGGCGGCAGGTGCGGATGCACTGCTCGTGCTTCATCCGCACTACTACAAAAGCCTGATGACCGATGAAGCCCTGCGCGGGTTTTTCTTCAAAGTGGCGGATGCGGTGGATGTTCCGGTGCTGGTGTACAACATGCCCGGATGTACCGGCATGGACCTGTCGGCCAAACTCCTGATTGAACTGGCATCCCATGAGAACATCATCGGATGGAAAGACTCGGGAAGCAACATCGTAAAGATGGAAGCTGTGGTGAAGGCCAAAGGAGACGATTTTCAACTGCTGATCGGTTCGGCCAGCCTGCTGTTGCCGGCCTTGTCGATCGGTGCGGTGGGAGGCATCATGGCCCTGGCCAACATTGCTCCCGCCGAGTGCATCAAGCTCATTGAGCTGTTCGGTTCAGGTAATGTGGCTGCCGCCAGGGAGCTGCAACTGAACATGACACCCGTGAACAATGCAGTGACGGCAACGTACGCGATGCCCGGACTGAAACACGTGATGCATCAACTGGGTCTGTACGGAGGTCCGTGCCGCGAACCCATCCTTCCTCTTGGAGAAAAGGAAGCCGGTCAGCTGGATGCGCTGATCCGTGACGCCGGGATCCGGCCTTTCCGCACAACCGCCAAAGCCTGACATATTAAGCTATATTGATACCATGAAAGGACGCGAATTATTGATGATACCCGGCCCGATCGAATCGGACCCCGCCGTGCTGAGTGCACTCGGCCAGCAAACAAGCAGCTTTGTAGCCCCTGAATTCATTGCTATCATGGGCGATTGCCTGCGCATGATGCGGGAAGTGTGGCTCAGTCCGGACGGACAACCCTTCATCATCGCCGGTTCCGGAACACTGGCCATGGACATGGCCGTGGTGAACCTGGTGGAGCCGGGCGACGAAGCCCTGGTGATCTCCACCGGCTACTTCGGTGACCGGTATGAAGACCTGCTGTCGAGGTACGGAGTGAAGGTGACCAAACTGGAAGCCCCTGTCGGTGACGTCCCCGATCCGGCGGATGTGGAAGCACTGCTGCGCCAGAAAAGGTTCAAACTGATGACGTTCACCCATGTGGATACATCCACTGCCGTGCGCGTGGATCCCATTCCCCTGGGAGCGCTGGGTCGTAAATACGGTGTGCTCACCGTGCTGGATGGCGTATGTTCCATTGCAGGAGAAGAAATGCGACAGGATGAGTGGGAGATTGATGTGGCGTTGACGGCTTCACAGAAGGCCATTGGCGTGCCGGCCGGACTGGCATTGCTCGTGGCAAGCAAACATGCGCTTGAGGTGTGGAAAGACAGAAAGACACCTGTGAGCAACTACTACGCCGACTGGAAGAACTGGCTGCCCGTGATGGAGGCCTATGAAGCAGGGAAACCCGCCTACTTCGGCACGCCGGCTACCAACCTGGTGGCTGCCTTGCAGGTGAGCCTCATCGAAATATTACAGGAAGGAATGGCTACACGGTTTGCAAGGCATGCAGCCATCAGCGAAGCCTTTAAGAAGGGCATGTCGGCAATCGGATTGGGGCAGGTACCCTTGAACCCGCAAACAGCGGCACATACCCTTTCTGCCATCCGGTACCCCGAAGGTGTAACAGGGGCGGCATTCCTGCCCGCGGTACGCAAGGCCGGCGCCATTATCGCCGGGGGATTGCACAGCCGCATCAAAGACGAATATTTCAGGGTCGGACACATGGGTACGGCCAACCGCGGAGACCTGCTGACAACGGTGGGTGCGATCGAAGAAGGATTGGCTGCATGCGGTTACGCGTTTGAGAAAGGCGCAGGCGTGGCAGCCGTATCCGGTCAGATGGCCCTGGATGGTGTTTAATGGCTTGATTTGCAATGATTTTAACCTTAAAAGAACTGCATTGGATCAAATCGTGAATTGGGATTTGATTTTCTGGGAATAAATTCTGTATCTTTGCGGTCCATTAGAAAAAGAGATATGCATTTAACAGCGGAAGAAAAAAAGGTGATTTTTAAAGAACACGGAAAATCCGAAAAGGATACCGGAAGTTCAGAGGCACAGATCGCCATGTTTACCCAAAGGATCGAGCACCTGACGAATCACCTGAAGGAAAACAAAAAAGACTTTGGTACGCAGCGCGCCCTGATCAACCTTGTGGGCAAACGCCGTAACCTTCTTGATTACCTGAAAGCAAAAGACATCGAACGCTACAGGGCCATCATCAAGAAACTAAATATCCGTAAATAAGACTCCTGAAAAAAGGCAATTGAAAAGATTGCCTTTTTTCTTTTTTACTCCCTTGGGTTCAGGGGTTTTTTCATTTGTAAACAGAGGTAATAGAGAAAGTATTAATCAACAGAAAAGAGATGTTAAACGTAGTAACAAAAACAATCAGCCTGGGTGATGGAAGGTCCATTACCATTGAAACAGGTAAGTTGGCCAAACAAGCCGATGGCAGTGTGGTGGTACGCATGGGAGACACCATGTTGCTGGCAACTGTCGTATCCAACAAAGACGCCGCGGAAAACCCGGCTTTCTTTCCCCTTTCAGTAGAATACCGTGAACAATTCGCTTCCGCAGGTAAGATCCCCGGTGGGTTCTTCAAGCGTGAAGCCCGGCCTTCGGAGCATGAGATCCTGGTTTGCCGCCTGGTAGACCGTGCCCTGCGCCCGTTGTTCCCCGACAACTACTTTGCAGAAACCCAGATCATCATCAACCTGATCTCCGCCGGTAAAGACACAACCCCCGACAGCCTTGCATGTCTGGCAGCTGCGTCAGCGCTTGCAGTTTCAGATATCCCTTTCAATGGTCCCGTTTCTGAAGTTCGCGTAGCCCGCGTGAATGGTCAGCTTGTAATCAACCCGTCCATCAGCCAGCTGGCCGATGCGGATATGGACCTGATGGTGGGCGCCACCGATAAAGACATTTGTATGGTGGAAGGCGAAATGAAGGAAGTGAGTGAGCAGGATATGGTAGAAGCCCTCAAGCTTGCCCACGATGCCATCAAGCAACAATGTGCCATCCAGGTTGAACTGGCTGCCGCCATTGAAAAAGCCCAAACCAAACGTGATTTCCATCACCAGGATGATGACAAGGACCTGCATGAACAGGTGCGCAAAGCAACCTACCAGGACTTTTATAATGTAGCCAAATCCGCCATTGCCAGCAAAAGCATACGCAAGGAGAAGTTCGGCGCCATCCGCGAAGCCTTCGTTGAGTCATTCAAGGCTAGCTGTCCGGAAGAAGAACTTTCCGGCAAAGAACGCATGATCGGCCGCTACCTTTCCAAGGTTGAAAAGGAAGCCGTTCGCCGCGTGGTGCTCGACGAGCGCCAACGCCTCGATGGTCGCAAGACCGATGAGATCCGCCCCATCTGGACGGAAGTGGACTACCTGCCTTCAGCACACGGTTCGGCCATCTTCACCCGCGGTGAAACCCAATCGCTCACATCTGTGACCCTGGGTACCAAACTGGATGAGCAGATCATTGACGGTGCCATATATGAAGGCAAAAACAACTTCATGCTGCACTACAACTTCCCGCCGTATTCAACCGGTGAAGTGAAACGTATGGGCAGCACCAGCCGCCGCGAAGTAGGTCACGGTAACCTGGCACACCGCGCCCTGAAAGGCCAGATGCCAAAGGATATTCCGTACACAGTTCGCGTGGTATCCGATATCCTCGAATCCAACGGATCTTCATCCATGGCCACCGTTTGTGCCGGTACCCTGGCACTCATGGATGCCGGTGTGAAGCTGAAAAAGCCCGTATCCGGTATTGCCATGGGATTGATCATGGATGAGCAGGGCAAGTACGCCGTGCTGTCTGATATCCTCGGCGATGAAGATCATCTCGGCGACATGGACTTTAAGGTATGCGGTACCCGCGACGGTATCACCGCCTGCCAGATGGACATCAAGGTCGACGGACTTTCCTATGAGATCCTGATGGAAGCATTGAACCAGGCCAAAGCCGGTCGTATGCATATCCTCGGCAAGATGGGAGAATCTCTGACCGAGGCACGTGCCGACTACAAGCCGCACGCACCGCGCATCGTTCAGATCAACATTCCGAAAGAATTCATCGGTGCCGTGATCGGCCCCGGCGGAAAGATCATCCAGGACATCCAGGAAAAAACAGGTACCACCATTGTGATTGAAGAAGTGGATGGCAGAGGTATCGTGGATATATCCGGTGATAACAAGGAAGCGATCGATCAGGCGCTGAACCGCATCAAGCAGATCACAACCGTTCCCGAAGTAGGGGAAGTGTACAAAGGGAAAGTGAAAACCATCACGGCGTTCGGCGCCTTCGTGGAAATCCTGCCCGGTAAAGACGGACTGCTGCATATTTCCGAGATCGACTGGAAACGATTGGAAACCGTTGAAAGCGCATTGAAGGAAGGTGATGAGGTTGAAGTGAAGATCATCGGTATCGATCCGAAAACAGGCAAGATCAAATTGTCCCGCAAAGTGTTGCTCCCCAAACCGGAAAAACAACAACAGCAGGAACAGATTTAATATAGCGCTTTATAGCGCCACATAAGGCAAGGCACGAATATTTCGTGCCTTGCTCTTTTGAGAATATTTGACCATCTTTGTTACGGGCAATCTGAGTTGAAACCATTTATTTTTACTTCTCGTTTACCAAGTCGTAGATTTTTGTTTTACTAAGTCCGACCTATGCGGCAGCTGAAGATTACGAAACAGGTAACCAACAGGGAGACTGCGTCTCTTGATAAGTACCTCCAGGAAATTGGTAAAGTTGAACTGATTACCGCCGAAGAAGAAGTTGAACTGGCACGCCGGATCAAGCAAGGCGATCAGGTGGCGCTGGAACGTCTTACCAAAGCAAACCTCAGGTTTGTGGTGTCGGTAGCCAAACAATACCAGAACCAGGGACTCACACTTCCTGACTTGATCAATGAAGGCAACCTGGGCCTCATCAAAGCGGCACAACGTTTTGATGAAACCCGCGGTTTCAAATTCATTTCCTATGCAGTATGGTGGATCCGCCAGTCCATCCTGCAGGCACTGGCAGAGCAGTCACGCATCGTGCGACTGCCGCTCAACAAGATCGGTTCCATCAACAAGATCAATAAGGCATTCGCCAAGCTCGAACAGGATTTCGAACGCGAACCTTCCGCAGGGGAGATTGCTGAACTGACCGAGATCTCCGAAGACGATGTGAAGGAGTCCATGAAGTCATCCGGCCGGCACGTGTCCATGGATGCTCCCCTGGTACAGGGTGAGGAAAACGACATGTACGACGTGTTGCAAAGCGACGACAGTCCGCGCCCGGATGCCACCCTTCTCAACGATTCACTGCGCCGCGAAATAGAACGCGCGCTGAAAACGCTGACCCAACGCGAGGCAGATGTCATCCGGTTGTACTTCGGTTTGTCGGGCGAACATACCATGACGCTGGAAGAGATCGGTGAACGTTTCGACCTGACCCGTGAACGTGTGCGTCAGATCAAGGAGAAAGCGATCAGGCGCCTGAAGCATACATCACGCAGCAAGATCCTGAAAACATACCTGGGCTAGAAAGCCCCGATAATTTGTACCTTTGGGTGACGGATTTCCGTCACCCTTTTTTTGTGCGCATGCACCCAGGGTCCATCATTAAAACACATCCCGGATATGTCACATCTCGTAGCCCCAAGTTTGTTGTCGGCGGATTTCGCCAACCTTCAGCATGACATCCGCCTGGTGAATGAAAGCGGGGCCGACTGGTTTCACCTGGATGTGATGGATGGCGTTTTCGTTCCCAACATTTCCTTCGGAATACCCGTGGTGAAGGCCGTGCGCAAACATGCCGAGAAACCGCTCGACGTGCACCTGATGATCGTAGATCCCGACCGGTACATTCAGGCATTCTGTGATGCCGGTGCCAACATCCTTACCGTTCATGCGGAGGCATGCACCCATCTGCACCGCACCATTCACGCCATCAAAGATGCAGGCATGCAGGCCGGAGTGGCGCTGAATCCGCATACGCCCGTGAATGTGCTGGAAAACATCGCCGCAGATATCGACCTGGTTTGTGTGATGTCGGTGAACCCCGGCTTCGGTGGTCAATCGTTCATTCCCAATACCTACACCAAAATTGCAGCCCTGAAGCAATTGCTTGAGGCCAAAGGATCGGGTGCTTTGATTGAGATTGATGGTGGCGTTGGAGCTGCCAATGCCGCTGCCCTGGTGGAAGCCGGAGCCAACGTGCTGGTAGCGGGTAATGCCGTGTTCGGGGCGGGTGATCCGGAAAAAGCCATCGCGCAATTGAAATCACCCGTTGCGGTCAAAGTCTGATCGGATCTAATCTCCTAAACATAAAAAGGGCGACCTATAGGGCCGCCCTTTCTTTTTGCATATGTCAAATGGAAACTATTCCACCACAAGCTTACCTGTTTTTCTTTCCGCACCGCTTTCCAGGGCATACCAGTAAAGACCGGCAGGCAGTTTGGAAGCATCCCATTGGATCTGCTGTTGTCCTTCGTTCAAACGTCCGCTGAACACAACATCCACTTCCGCACCCAGTTGGTTGTATACCTTCAGGGTTACGTCCGATTCCTGTGACAGGTCAAAGGAGAAGCTGGTGTTAGATGAACACGGATTGGGGTAATTGGTTACGTTTCCGATCAGCCCGTTCTCCTGAACACTTTCAACTGCATCATCGGTCTTAAAGCCAAAGGAAAGTTGAATGTCATAAACAATGCATTGCATATTGCCGGAAGAGTTGGTCATTACAGCCACCACGCGGTTGTAGGCGGGGTGGGTGTAAATCTTGGCGATCTTGCATTGACGGATATAACCGGCCTCATCATTGGTACCGGCGAGGCTGGCACTGTTGGATGAGGTAATCTTCCAACTGCTAACCTCCAACTCGTTGTTGTTGCGAGTAGCAACAGCGGCCTTTGAGGAACCAAGCTTGCAGCTGGCGATGTCATCAATGGAGCCGCTGACGGTTTTGGTTGAATGTTGATTGATGGTGCCGTCAGCGTTTATGGTGCAAACGGTTTCTTTTTGCGCACCTGATACCAGTGCACTCACCAAAACATAGGATCCGGGGTCGGCTTCCAGGTCCAGATTGGAGGCATCGGTGCTATACAGCTGCTTGGAACTAAGCTGGGCAATTGAGGTTGCGGTAGGAAAGCGGAAGGTCCGTAGGCTTGTGGTTGAGCTGCCAACAGTAGCAACGGCAAAACGATCATCATGGACCCTTGAACCGGCAATGTGATTAACAGTAGAGCTGAACCCATACACGTAACGTTGTGTGATCGGGTTGTCTAGGTTCACTGTATAGAACACCAGCTCGCTTGACTGATAACCGGCGGTTGCCAGGATCACGCGTGCATCGGTGCTTCCGCTGTTATCTTCTACAACAAACAAATCGAATTCGGTGCAACTGGTGGAGTAAACGGTTGTGTGCCATAGAACAGGTGTTCCGCTCACATCCCAGGTAGACAGTTGGATGCCATTGGATACCCGGGCTGCCATGATCGCACGGTTGTCACCATACTTGGCAACGCGCACGGCGGTGGCGGTACCGGAAGTGCTGGTGACACCGCTGCCTGTAATGGAATTGCCATTGCTGGTTACGCTGAACCTCCTCATGGTGGCCTGTCCGTCGGCTGCGATGTAAGCGGTTGCGAATGTGTTGTTTCCTGTTTCCACCACATCCACCTGGTCTCCGGCTGTGGCCGGGTTCAGAACGGTTGAAGCGGTATAGGAACCTTTTCGTACAACGTTGTCGGCATGTCCGGAGAATGCCATTCCGGCAATCATGGCGGTTGCCATCATTGCGCTTCTGAAGTGAAATTGTGTTTTCATTTTTTTGGTGTTTGGTTGAACATGATACCGGCATTTTTAGGACCGGCTTACATCCATTCAATGTGTGGTTGTGCACGATGGTTAAGTCGACTTTTAACCAACTGCCGTTCCCGGTATATGAATGGCGGGGAATTCCTTATGAAGGAAGATTAGGTGAGTGTTAAATAGGTGTAATTGCTTATAGGTTGGTTCAGTGGCAATTGAAATTTATGTGGGTCGGCAGGATAGCGCCGGTGTTTTCAGGCAACAAAAAAGGGCGACATTGCTGCCGCCCTTCCCAATCATCACATAAAAGATATGTTTACTCAATCACCAGTTTGCCTGCTTTTTTCTCGGCGCCACTTTCCAGTGAATACCAATACATGCCTGCGGGCAGCTTGGATGCATCCCATTGGATGGACTGATCACCCGCATTCATGTGGCCGTTGTAAATCTCTTCAACCTGAGCACCCAACTGGTTATATACCTTCAGGGTCACATCCGATTCGTTGGTAAGGGTGAATGAAAAAGTGGTTGCTTCGGAACATGGGTTCGGGTGGATGGTGGCATGGCTGAACAATTCACCCTGTGCCGGATCTACCGTGAGTTCGGCTGTTTTGCTGGCTCCGCCGCCTGACAGGGAAATGTTCCAAATCGAGATTTTCATGGCATTGGGAGCGTATGAACCAAAGGCGCTCCACGTACCACCTCCGACGGTTACCACCCGTTGAGATGCCGGTCCGACAGAGAGCGTTGCAGCTTTGGTTTGTTTGACGATGACTTCGAATTCATCATCTGTATTGGTGATATTGTTGGCCCCATCCAGACTCCAGGTGCGAACATCCAAACGGCCACTTCGCCGTGCGCTGGATAGGACCAGGCCGGAGTGTACGGTACAACTGGCGATATCTTTAAAACTGCCACTTATTGATTGGGTGGGATTGGCAGTAATTGTTCCGTTGGATTCGTTGAGCAAGCAAACAGTTTGATAAAAGTTATTTCCATCAACCGTGCTGATGACGCAGCGGTTGCTTCCGGTTGAGGTGACAGCTACACCATTTGAGCCTATTGCATTGATGGAAATATCATCCAGCAAATCAATGGTTGCTCCATTGACAAACCTGTAATACCGTACCCTGGATATGGTAGCACTCTGGGAATCATAAGAGGTTACCACAAAGGAGTTGTCATCAGTCGGAGTTCCTCCAACGTAATCCGCACCGTCCAGCGTTTCCGTATCTTCAAGGGTTATCGGCCCGTCTGTGGTAACTTCAAATGATGCGATCTCGGAATAGGGTTGTATGCTGCTCTTCATGCCTGCAACCGCCAATATGATGCGCGCGTTGTCTCCTCCGTTGTTTTCCCTCACTACAAATAAATCCAGATCATTTACGCCAGCGAAAGGATAGGTGTAGGACTGCCATAAATAGGGCGTGCTACCACTTACATCCCATGTGTGCAGGATGATTGAATTCGAAGTTCTTGTGGCTGTGATCACACGGTTGCTTCCGTATTTGGCGATTCGCACCTGGCTTGACGATACATTGCTGGTTTTTTCATAATCCTGCAGGGTGATGGTGTTGCCATCCGGCGAAACATACCACTTAATGACATAGGAAGAACCATTGAATACGGAAGCAGTTGCAAACGTATTGTTGTCAAGCGTTGCTACGTCTATCTGGTTTTCACCCGTTTCCAAAGGATCAATTTTATAGGTGGTTGTACTGGAGGGTTCGTGTCCCAACCGGGTAAGGTCCTGGGCCAGTCCGGGTGCAGACGCGCCCATCAGGATGGCGCCCGCAATGAGGCCTGATTGCAAGCCCTTTCTCAGAAGTATGCTGTGTTGTGATGGTTTCATTGTTTGCGTTGTTTGGTTTGACATAGTGAGAGATTAAGGTTTGAACTGAAATCAGGTCCAAATTAGTCCCGATAACCGTGGATTCGCTGATGCAATTCACCAACAAGAGGTTTCGCTTCATCAAGAATTGGTATGCTTTCATTAACCGAAGCGATGCAAAACCGCTAAAGCCGCAACAAAAAAGGGCGACATTGCTGCCGCCCTTCCCAATCATCACATAAAAGATCCATTTACTCGATCACGAGCTTGCCTGTTTTTCTTTCGGTGTCACTATCCAACGAATACCAATACAAGCCTGCGGGCAGCTTGGAAGCATCCCATTGAATGGTCTGCTCTCCGGCGTTCATGTGACCGTTGTAGATCACATCAACCTCAGCGCCCAGCTGGTTGTATAACTTCAGGGTCACGTCAGCATCTTGAGCGAGGGTGAAAGAGAATTGTGTGCCAGCTGAACAAGGATTGGGATAGCAGGAAAAGTTTCCGATCCGTTCGCCTGGTTCTACAACTTCAGCAACCTTCGTGGTTTTCCCGGGGCTAATAGGTAGGATGATGTCCCACACGGTTACATGCAGGATGTTGTCAAGATGCTTCCCGAAACGGGTATACTCGCCCACGTGAACCGTTACAATGCGCTGGTTGGCGAAGCCTGTGTTCAGGTAGGCAATCTTGGTTTGTTTGGCGGTGATATCCAGCACGTCACCTTGGATGATGGGTTGGTTGGAAGCGTCAATGTCCCAATCCTGAACGCTTAGCTTACCGTCACGCACACCACCTATTGCGAAAGAATAGGAACCAGTACTGCAGCTTGCAACGTCTGTGAAATTTCCGCTCTCCAATGAGGCTGCTGGCGTTGTGATATTGCCTGTGGAAGGATCTATCGCACAAAGGATTTGGGAAATTCCCGCATCGTCGATTGAACTAAGGACGAATTTTGTATTATTCAAAGCGGTCACATCAATGCCATTTGAGTAGAAACCGGAAATAGCAGTTGACCCTCCATACACCCAGGTATAATCATTTGCAATGGTATAGCGGGTAAGGAGTACCTGGTGGTTTGATGCAAGCCTTGCCAGTACGACCGAATTGTCATCCAGGCGGGTGGTGGCAACATGCACAGAATTTTCATTGCCTTTTGTGTCCAGTTTTGCTATGAAGCCTGAGCTATATACACGGTACAGCGACATTTCAGTGCCGAATTGCGAATAGGAAGGGTGCACACCGGTGACGGTCAGTGCAAAATAGCTGACGGCACCGTTGTTTTCATCACGGATCCATGTCAGGTCCCAGTCGGTAACCGTGCTCCAGTCGTGAATATGTTTATCCAAAATGACCGGTGTGCTTCCACTGAGATCCCACACAGCCAATTCTACACCCCCAACCACCCTGTTGGCAGTTACAATGCGACCCGGACCGCAATAGGCAGCCCGAATGCCCAGGCTTATTTTTGATTCGTCCGTTAAGCCGCCCAGGAGGGTCAGGTCATCTCCATCGGATGAAACGGATACTACACGTACCCTGGGGTGATAGTCTCGCAGGTAGGTGACTGCAAAGGTGTTTGCGTCCAATCGAACCACGTCCAACTGGTCGCCTGCATCTTCGGCTCCGGAAGCTTCGGTGACCTTACCGAATGATTCCGGTTCATGTGCTTTTTTGTAAAGTGATTGGGTATGACCTGGCAGTGATATGCCTGCAACGAGCATACAGGTGATCAGGAAGGATCTGCCGCTTCGTTCGGAAAGTAAGGGTAGTTTCATTTTTATTGGTGTTAGGTTCTACATGTACTGGATTTCCCGTCGCCGGGAAAAGCAACACCAAAGTACTAGGCAAGCTGTCGGATAAGGACGTTGTTTTAACCACCGTATGATATCACTTCATGAAACCGTGGTATGCGCACATAAGCAAAGATGAAAACCGGGAGGAATCCAGGCTCAATCTTTGCCATCTGCAAACCCCTGCAGGTAACCGAACTTTTCAGTAAGTTTCCCGTCCTGGGCAATGGTAGCCCGCTGTAGCAGTCCATCCTTGTCGCCATCCAGCATCGCAGGTAAGATGCGTTCGATCAGGTCGTGCCCGAACATTTCGGAAGCGTCCCTCGGAAGGCCGCTTGGTAGGTTGTCAACTGCCATCACCGTAAGGGTGGATTTGTCAAATGGCACACCTTCGCTTTCCGTAGCAGGGTTGTAGCCGTAGAAAGGATCCTGGGCGGTGGTGGTACGAATGGTGGATGGAATGGAGCCGTTCACATCGCATGTAATGTCAGCAATCACGCTGATGCGGAACCCCGGCTGTCTCATCTCTTCGCGGGTAAACAAAGGCGCCGTTCGCGGATCCCAGAAATGGCAGGCCAGCAATAGGTCGCAGGCACGTGTGTACGGCATAAAGGTCGACTGGTACCTGTCGGGATGTTTGTAAAACTCTTCCTTCACCCATCCCGATCCATCCTTCGCTTCATAGTAATCCTTCGAATGCAACTGGCAGTACACTGGTTCCATGTAGTGGTAGGTGAGGAATTCGTAGGGGGTGACTTTGCGCACTTTCAATGCACTCAGCGTTTCGATGGCGCCGTTGGCCGAACGCCCTCCGCCGGTGACCAGGATCTTGATGTTATGAAGCTTGGCGGAAGACAGCTCCTGTTCCATCTCCGCGCGGTCACGGCATTCGTGAACCGGCTTGAGATGAAAGAGGTCGTACTTGTTCCCGTATCCCAGGATGCCATTGTAGGTGCCGATGATGCCGGCAAATCGTCCGAAGCCGATTACCCGGTTTCCATACGGATCGGTAAGCGTCTCGTAGTCGATCAAACGAACCAGTTTGCTGAGGATGGTTTGCAACAACGGCCGGTTGTATGCTTGCTTTTTAATCGTATGAGAGAAGAAAAAGTACGCTTTGCCGGGCAACAGTGCATCTGGCTTTACTTCCTTGATGCCTAGCAGAAAATCGCACGCAGAGAGGTCTTCCGTAACGGTCACACCTTCCTGCCTGTATTCATCATCGCTGAATGAACGCAGGGGGGAAGGCTCCACCAGGATCTTCAGGCCGGGATGCGTTTGCATCAACTCCCTGCATTGCACAGGCGACAAAGGCACACGCTGATCGGGTGGCTGCTTGGTTTCTTTAATAAGTCCGAGGACGAGGCTCACGCGGCAAATATACTCAAATAACCATCCCGTGAATGCACAGCCATCGTCGGCATGTTGCCCTTTTTCGTTACATTTACCCTCCTAAAATGCACCATCATGGGACGGATATTTGAAAAACGTAAGCACAAAATGTTTGCCCGCTGGGCCAAGATGGCAAAGGCCTTCACACGGGTTGGCAAAGACATCAGCATGGCCGCAAAGCGGGGTGGTCCTGACCCGAATACGAATGCGCAGCTGCGCATCGCGATTCAGAATGCCAAGGCCATCAACATGCCCAAGGCGAATATCGAGTCTGCGATCCAGCGTGCCACCAACAAGGACATGAAGGACTATGAAGAAATGGTCTATGAAGGATACGGTCCGCACGCGGTGGCAGTGGTGGTGGAAACTGCCACAGACAATCCTACCCGTACCGTTGCCAACGTGCGCCATTGTTTTACCCGTGTAGGAGCAAGCCTTGGAAAAACCGGTTCACTGGAGTTCCTGTTCGAGCGCAAAGGGGTGTTTGAAGTGGTGGATGAAGGCCAGGATCTGGAAGAGCTCGAGCTCGAACTGATCGACAGCGGCCTGGAGGAAATTGATAAAGCCGACGGAAAAATCTACATATACACCGCATTCACCGACTTCGGTAACATGCAGAAGGCCCTTGAAGAAAGAGGTATCCAAGTATCCACCGCTTCCCTGGAACGTATCCCCACCAACCAGGTAGAATTGAATGATGAGCAACGGGCCGAGGTACAAAAGATGCTCGACTACCTGGAAGAAGATGACGATGTGCAGGCGGTGTTCCATAACATGAAGGAAGACTGAGCAAATGCGTTGAACAATTCCGCCCACCGGTTGTTCTACAGGCATGAAGATCCATACCTATGCGAGTGAGCAATTGCTGCCCGGAATAGCACTCGGGGAAGCATGGGCGTTTTTCGCCACTCCCCTCAACCTGAACCGCATCACCCCGCCCCATCTGCATTTTGAGATATTGAGCAAAGACGCTGGTCAACCGATGTTCAAAGGGCAGATCATTCGCTACAAGGTACAGCCGTTGCCGTTGTATCGCACAACCTGGGTGACGGAGATCGCGGAGGTGAACCCGATGGTGTCTTTTGTGGATGTACAGAAGCAAGGACCTTTTGCCCACTGGCATCATACCCACCTGTTCTTCCAGGAACAATCAGGTGTGAAGATGTACGACAACCTCCAATACACCATCCCTTTCGGCCGTGCCGGACAGGTGGTTGGGCCTTTCATTCATAGAAAGGTGACCGAAATATTTTCCTACCGGAGGCTAAAGCTGGAAGAAATATTTCCTGTGCGCAAATAAAGGCGGATTCCGTACATTCGTCCCGGTCCATTTCCTAATCTTTTTGGAATCATCATGAAGAAACTCCTTTTCATATGTGCTTGCTGTGCCTTTGCCACATCAACACATGCGCAATCAACCGACGAACGTGTGAAGCAACTGGCTGCGCAGGAAGAATCCAAAGTGATCGCCTGGCGCCGCGACATCCACCAACACCCTGAGCTCAGCAACCGTGAAACACGAACGGCTGCACTGGTGGCCGAGCACCTGAAGAAACTGGGCATTGAAGTGAAAACCGGTGTGGCCAAAACCGGCGTGGTGGGTATCCTGAAAGGAGGAAAGCCCGGTCCGGTTGTGGCGTTGCGTGCTGATATGGATGCGCTGCCCGTAACCGAAAGGGTGGATGTTCCCTTTGCATCCAAGGTGAAGGCTACCTTTGAAGGTAAGGAAGTGGGTGTGATGCACGCATGTGGTCATGACACACACGTGGCCATCCTGATGGGTGTGGCCGAAGTGCTGGCTTCCATGAAAGACGAATTGCCCGGAACCGTGAAGTTCATCTTCCAGCCGGCAGAGGAAGGGGCTCCCAAAGGAGAAGAAGGCGGCGCCAAACAAATGGTTGCAGAAGGCGTAATGGAGAACCCCCACGTGGATGCTGTGTTCGGACTGCACATCAGCTCGGGCCAGGAAGTGAACACCCTCACCTATCGTTCGGGAGGAACCATGGCCGGCGTGAACGATTTCCAGATCGTCGTGAAAGGCAAGCAATCCCATGGGGCTTATCCGTGGAATGCGGCGGATCCCATTGTGGCTTCTGCACAAATCATCAATAACCTGCAGGCCATCATCAGCCGCAACCTCAACATCACACAAAACGCGGGTGTGGTCACCGTCGGATCCATTCATGGCGGTGTTCGTTCCAACATCATTCCCGAACAGGTGGAAATGCTGGGCACCATACGATCCCTCAGCGCATCGGATGAAGAATTGCTTGTGCGCCGTGTTCAGGAGGTGGCCACCAAAACAGCGGAAAGTGCCGGTGTGACTGCCGAGGTGAAGATCCCTTACAGCGTGCGTTACCCCGTGACCTACAACGATCCTGATCTGACGGCAAAGATGCTGCCCACCATGACCCGGACCGCAGGGGCCGGGAATGTAAACGAAATAGCCGCCGTAACGGGCGCGGAAGACTTTTCATTCTACCAGGAAAAGGCTCCCGGATTGTATTTCTTCCTCGGCGGAATGACCAAGGGCATGAACCCCGATGATGCATCGGATCACCACACCCCCGATTTCTACATCGATGAAAGCGGCATGAAACTGGGCGTGGAAGTGCTGGTGAACCTGACGCTGGACTATTGTAAAGGAATGACGAATTGAGTCGCAAGTCTCAAGTTGTTCATTGAATCCAACTATAAACCATGGCTGGCGCGGACGCTGGTACGGACGTCCTCGTCCGCGCCACAAACTCACGACTAAAGACTTACGACTATAGACTCCACAGCATGCAACGCTTGCTGAATGTCGTGCACAAGGTCGGCGCTGTTTTCTACACCCACCGATAAGCGGATCATCTTGTCGGTGATACCCAGCTCATCTTTGAGTTCCTTTTCCATGCCCGCGTGCGTCATGGATGCCGGGTGCTGTGCCAGCGATTCGGTTCCGCCCAGACTTACAGCCAGCTTCACCAGCTTCAGGTGATCGAGGAAAGCAAAGGCCTCCTGTTCACCACCGCGGATATCGAAAGACAGCATGGCCCCGGCCGACAGGCACTGGCGTTTGTATATGTCTGCCTGTGGCGATGAAGTACCTTCAAGCGTTCCCAGGAAATACACCTTCTCCACGAGTGGATGGCTCCCGAGGAAATCAGCGATCACACGCGCATTCGCTGCCTGGGTTTCCATCCGGATCTTGAGCGTCTCCAGGCTGCGAAGGAGCAACCAGCCGGTCCATGGACCGGCCATGTTGCCCAAAAAGGTGCGCAGGGTTTTCACACGGCCGATCAGTTCGGCATTTCCCAGGCACGCACCCGCGATCACATCGCTGTGCCCTCCGATGTATTTTGTGGCCGAGTACAACACCAGGTCGGCGCCATGCGCCAGCGGATGTTGCCACAACGGCCCCATGTAGGTGTTGTCTACCGCAACCAGTACCTCTTTCTCGGGAGTTGAAAGTTGTTCGGCGATCTGACGGCACACCGCAATATCAATGAGATCATTCGTGGGGTTGGCGGGTGTTTCGATGTAGACCATGGCCAGGCGGTCCGACTGGCCGTTTTGTGCCAGCCGCTCCAGGATTACATCCCTGGTTTCTCCCGGACGAAATCCGGTGACTTCAATCCCGTAACGGGTGAGCACCTCCCGGATGAAATGGTCCGATCCGCCATACAACGGGTTGCTGTAAAGCAATACATCTCCCGGATTCAGGAATTCAAGCAGGCAGGTGGAGATGGCTGACATGCCGCTCTCGAACACCGCACAGTCTTCCGCATCATCCCATAGGGCAAGCCTGTTCTCCAGGATCTCCAGGTCGGGGTTGTTGAGCCGGCTGTAGATCAGGCCGGGTTGTTCGGTTTCTCCTTTCTCTCGAAGACCATAGGCCAGTTCAAAAAAAGCCTTGCCTTGTGCGGCATTCCTGAAAACAAAAGTGGATGTCTGGAAGATCGGACACTTGATGGAGCCTTCCGACAAGGAAGGGTCGTATCCGTAAGACATCATCAGGCTCTCGGGTCGGTTGCTGTGCTTGGGTTGTTGTGCCATGTGGGTGGTATCAAATGGTTCCATGCAAAATTATGGCACATGGATAAAAAATATAAATGTGTGCGAAAAAGCAGTAATAAATGCTGCATATTTGTATGATATTAGAAATTATAGTTAGAATTGATATGGCAAAAGCATCCAATCCAGAAAAAAAATCTGCCGGTCGTTTGGATGCGGTGGATAAAAAGATACTGGACCTGCTTCAGGACAATGCAAAACTTACCATCAAGGAGATCGGCGCCCGGCTTCACCTGACACCGACACCGGTATATGAACGCATCCGTCGCATGGAGAAGCAGGGTATAATATCGCGTTATGTAGCCCTGCTTAATCGGGCACGCACCGGCAACAACCTGATGGCCTTTTGTGCAGTTTCCCTGGATACGCACAAGGCGGAGTACATCAGCACATTTGAAAAGGAGGTGGTGAAACTGGCCGAGGTGCAGGAATGTTACCACGTGGCCGGGCAGAACGATTACCTGTTGAAAGTGACGGTGACCTCCATGGAAGAGTACCAATCGTTTCTGGCGAAGAAACTGGCTTCGCTGCAGCACATCGGTAAGGTGGTGAGTTCATTGGTGATGTCGGAGATCAAGCACACGCATAAGGTCAGGTTGTGATTCGGTTATACTTTTTGTTTCTCGTACCGAACATTCCGCGCGGAGAGGTAGTTGAGAAAATAGTCTGCACAGCCATCCATGCCGCCGATCTGTTCGGGCGGAAACACACCTGATAGGCCCGGTTGCGTTTCGAGCAGCCACTGAGCCGCAGCTGTGGCGGTGTAGCCTGTGGTTCGGGCCATGGAGGATGTTTTCGAGAGGGCATCGTACCGGTCGAGCAGGGTGTATGCCCATGTTTCTTCCTTGCCTTTTTTGTCTTTACCTGATATCGTGACACGCATCACGGTGAACTCTTCCTCTTCCGTGCCCAGCTTCCAGTTGTCAAACAGGATCCGGCTGGTGAAAGCAAGTGGTGCGAGGCGGCTTCCACCCACTTCAATGGGATCGGTTGAAAAGAAACCGGCATCCCTCAGCACGCGCATCTTTTCCGCATGACCCGGATAACGCAACGTTTTCTCTTTCATGTCCGGGATGTGTGACATCGTGGTGATCAGCGTCCGCAATCCATCTGAGTTGAAGGATTCCAAGGTGCCCACTTGCGGAAATGAAACATGCTCCACGTCACTCAATGCCGGCTTCACCACTACGTGTCCGTTCTCCACGTAGCGCGCGGGGCGGGTATATTCTTCGATCACATCCACGGGTGAGAACGGCGCTTTGTATTCGAACGGCCAGGTGCGAACCAGCGGAAGTCCGCCCACCAGGCATTCAAATCTTTCCACCTGCATGTGTCTGTTGTGATAACCCAGCAGCAGGTTGCCCATGCCCGGCGCCACACCACAGTCAACAATGGCCGTTACGCGGTGCTCTTTTGCCAGGTCGTTCAGCATCAATGCATCTTCCGGAAAAAAGGAAATGTCAACCACATGTTTGCCGGCCATGATGATGTGCCGCAATGTGTCGTAGCCGAGGTACCCGGGCACGGCGCAGATCACCAGGTCGAAGGACGAAATGGCTTGCGTGAGTGCCTGTGTGTCGGTCACGTCCAGCTTCAGCGTGTTTACCTCCGGACATCGTGTTGCAAGGGATGCAAGGATGGCCGGATCCATGTCCGTGGCGGTTACCGAATGTGATTTGGACAGGTCGATGGCCATGGCGCTGCCGACCATGCCGCTACCGAGTACAATGATGGATGCCATTGGAAAGGGGATTGAAGGTTGGGTGAGGGAAGGATATCACTTAGGTATGCTTGAGGATTTCAAAGGAAAACACGTCTTCAAGGTAAACATTCGCCTGCATAAGTCGGATGATTCCGATGATGCTTATCTGAAATTTAATAGGTTTGTCCGTCCAACCAAATCACATACGACATGCCCACGGTTCGCATCAACCATTGCAATTATCATTATGAAGTTCACGGAAGTGGTAAAGAAGTGCTGGTGTTGTCCCACGGTCTGCTGTGGAGCGGGTACATGTTTCATAAGCAGGTGGCGCACCTGAAGGATGATTACACCGTCATCACATACGACCACCGGGGCCAAGGTCAAACGGAAGTAACCCGAGGTGGTTACGATATGGATGAGTTGTATGAAGATGCTGTGGCGCTTCTTGAACATCTGAACCTCGGCCCGGTGCATTTCGGTGGCCTCAGCATGGGGGGCTTCATGGGATTGCGTCTGGCGGCAAGGCGTCCGGAGTTGATCAAGTCGCTGATATTGATGGAGACCTCGGCGCTGGATGAACCCAACAAAACAAAGTATACCATCCTGAATGTGCTGGTGAAACTGTTCGGGATCCGGGTGGCGGTGAAACCGGTGATGAACATCATGTTCGGACAAAAATTCCTGAACGACCCGACGCGCCGGGATGAGGTGGCCGAATGGCGCGCTGAGCTGGTGAAGAACAAACGCACGATTGTACGCGCCGTTGACGGTGTGATCTACCGGAAAGGTGTTGAGAACGAGCTGCACAAGATCAAATGTCCTACACTGATCCTGGTGGGTGAGCAAGACATTGCTACTGCGGTGGATCGGTCGCAGCACCTGCACAAACACATTCCCCAATCAAAGCTGACAGTGGTAAAAGGTGCGGGTCATACGGCTTCCGTGGAGGAAGGCGATGCATACAACCAGGCCATCGGAAGTTTCCTGGAGGAGGTTGTGAAGAAAGCAGTTCCAGAGGAAACACTAAGCGTTTCGTAACCGGTTTCCGAACACGCTTTCCAGTCCGAGTAAAACCACCACTGCTCCCAGGCTCATCCAGAGTGAGCGGGGAAGGGCGGAAAATGAGAACGGCCATCGCAGCTGTGAAATATAATTCATGAAATCAGTGAACATCGATGTGGTTCCTGAGGGGATGGCATTCGGACTTGCAATCAGCGAAACAACCACAATGAGGGCTGTCACACAGGCGGCCATCCACCACTGGTGCTTTCCGAACAATGGTTTGTAGTGAACGTGCACGGCAGTTTCCTTTAAGATCTGTTGCATGACCGAAACTGTGAAATTTTGCGACGGCGCTTCGGTTGCCTGTTCCAGCAAATGGCGGGTGATCTGATCTTCCGTTTTCATAGCAAACTTTTTACTTCGGTTTTCAATAGATGTTGTAGTTGTTCGAATAACTTCTTCCTTCCCCGGTGCAGCTTCGTTTTTACGTTGGTGGCGGTGAGTCCGGTCACCTGTGTGATCTCCTCCACCGACTGGTCATCCATATAAAAGAGCACCAGGATGGCGGCGTCTTCTTCGTGCAAACGGTTCAGCGCTTCCTTTATGTAGTGCTTGCGTTCTTCTGCTGTGAGCGCATCCACCTGGTCGGAAATTCCCGAAGCCAGGGCCGGGTCGTAGTCCTCATGTTCAATGGTTCGCGTGTCCGGTTGCTTTTTCCGTATGCGGGAGATGGCGGCGTTGTACACAATGGAATACAACCACGTGGAAAACCGCGACTCCATGCGAAAGGTATGCAATGAGCGATACGCCTTTATAAAGGCATCCTAGGCCACCTCTTCGGCATCTTCCCGGTTGCGAACGATTTTCAGGGCAAGTGTAAAGGCGTACGTTTTGTACTTGTTCACCAGAGGCTCGAATTCCCCCGACGCACCGGCCCTGATCCGTTCTATGTAATACTGGTCTTCCCGGTATTTCATGGTTGGTTATTCATCCTCTGTGACGCACGCCGCAACAACCCGGTTGCAAAATCGTGAAAATATTTTGTCCGGGTTGTAACGTTTAACCAGCACCAGGCGTCTTACGACTGAAAAACAACCTGCTACCATGCAACGCCGAAACTGGATCATGCCCGCCCTTACAGCCTGTTTACTGGGTGGTCTGCTATTCTTTCTGATGATCTGGACCTGTCATGTTACCATTCATTACCTGCAGGCCACGGATCCCGGTTTTGCGCAAACGGAATCCATGGAAATGCCGGATGCGAATATATATGTAACGGAGCGGGACGGTGTGTCCGGATGGCTGGTGTCAGGTGCAGATGCCGGATGTATGGCCATTCGTTTTCAATCGGGTGCCAGGTTGTTCTTCGGCTTTCAAAAGATGGCGAAGCGAATTTCTTCCATCCGTCCGACGGTCGATTTCTAAAAGGCTTTCCATTTTTTTTAAAGAAAATTGAAAAATCCTGCAACCGGATGCCGATGGGTGGCGTCAGAGCTTTTGAAACACAATCAAAAACCAGCATTATGTCACCAGAAATCATTGTCCCGTTAGGATTCTTCGCCGTCAGTTTCGGAATTATGTATCTCATTGTCACCAGCCGCAACCGCGAACGCCTGGCCATGATCGAAAAAGGCATCGACCCCAGGGTCTTCACCGAAGCCCGCAGGTATACAGCCATACGTGTCGGGTTGATGGCGGTGGGGGTATCGGTCGGACTGGTTCTTGCCAACATCTTGGTTGAAACCACAGCCCTCGACCAGGACGTGATGTACCCGGCGCTGAGCTTTCTCTTCGGCGGACTGGGGCTCATCATCTCCCACTTCATTACGCGCAAGATGCGTTTACAAGACGAAGAAGAGGAGCGCAAGAAGGGGTAACACCATCCCGCATTGAACATAAAAAAAGCCGGTGAAGTCGCCGGCTTTTTTGTTGGATGGCGGTAAAGAACATCTTGAACCGGATAGGTTGGAGCATGTCACGGCCGTGAAAAACATTTCATCCGTTGTTTTCGTACATTTACAAGTGTGGAACATCACAACACGTGATCATTGCCGCTGATCAAACACCCAAGTTATGAAAGAAGTGACCCTGAAAATTCCTGATAAGCGATTCGGTTTCTTTATGGAACTGGTCAAACAACTGGGCTTCGAAGTGACCGAAAGGGCCGATCAGATGGACATTCCTGAAGAACACAAGGCCATTGTGAGGGAGCGGATCAAAAAATCCAAACCTGAAAAATTGGTTCCCTGGAAAGAGGCGCGCAAGCAACTCAACTTCAAGGGTAAGTCCTGAAATGTTATACGTACTTGTTCTTGATCCCCTGGCTATACGGGATATACAGCAAGCCATTGATTATTATGACGAACAAAAAGCAGGGTTGGGCTCCAGGTTTGAGAATGCCCTCAACAAGCACCTGCTAACCCTGGAAAAGAATCCGTTTTTCAGCATCCGTTACGACGAAGTGCGCTGCCTGCCATTGAAGAAGTTTCCCTATATGGTGCATTTTTCCGTTAGCGAAAACGACCGGTTAGTCATTGTTCGAGCTGTTTTCCATACCTCACGGGATGCAGAAAACTGGAAGGGAAGGAAATAATCAGCGCTTGCATCAAAGATTCTTCAGCAGTTCCTGCACCTCTTTTGAAGAAGGACTGTATAGCAATGCCGTTTGCAGATACCCTTTCGCTTCCACGATTTTTCCCTGCGCAATCATCACCCTCCCGAGCAATACGTTTGCATCATAATCGAAGGGGTAGAGGGCCAGCACTGCGGCGGTGTATTTGGATGC
This sequence comes from Flavobacteriales bacterium, assembly GCA_020635855.1. Taxonomy (NCBI): domain Bacteria; kingdom Pseudomonadati; phylum Bacteroidota; class Flavobacteriia; order Flavobacteriales; species Flavobacteriales bacterium. The sequence continues at coordinate 211,875 of JACJYZ010000003.1, forward strand.
CTGCGAGAAATCCTTCCGCACATAATAGATGTACCCGAGCCGGTAATTAGCTGTGGTATTCCGCGGGTCTATCTCCAGGATGGAGAGGTAGGTTTTGATCACATCGTCCCAGTTTTCCATGGCTGCCGTAGGGTACACATACCCGATGCGGGCTTCCACCGAAGTGGGAGATAATGTCTTGGCTTTCTTGTAGTGGTTTTGGGATTTCAGGTACTCACCCTGCATGTAGTACAACCAGCCGAGTCGCAGGTTCTGTGCATAGCTGCCTTCTGAATAAACCGCGTTGATGTCGGCGATGGCAGCTGCATATTCCTTGTTGCTTTCATGTGCATAGCTGTTGGAAAAGGCATCGGCTTCGGTGGTGGTTTGCGCTTGTGTGCAAAGCGTGGCGAGCACAAGCAGCATGCAGGTCAGGATGTTGTTTTTCATGGTCTCGGAGTTCAGAAACGAATAAGGGTTTGGAAGAAGAAATGTTCAAGTTGGTAATGGCGTTCACTCAGGATGTCAAAGACGGATTCATGCTGATAACCGGCCCGGAGGCTCAGGTGATCATTGGCTTTCCACTGAGCGGAAAATCCCACCCGGTCAAGTCCGTCGTAGGCATTCAGCAGTTGTTGTCCGCCGAGCAGTGCCAAGGGATAATATCCCTTGTGTATGTAGAACAACTCACCATACAAATGGCTCGTGAGTTTGCCGGAGACAGAAGGTGCGATGTTCAGATGGCTTTCACCTGACAGGTACAGGTAGTTGATGTCTGCCCCGATCCACCAGTCGCTGCGGTCGCCCAATTCAAGAAATCCCGATACGCCGGCTTGCCACACATCGGTTTTAAAACGTTTCGTGTGTTTGGTTGTGTCGCCTTGCAATTCCACAAAATCATTCAATACCATCATGCCCTGGTGCAACACCACATGAATCGAGTCTGTGTGGCGCTCGGTGTAAGCAGGATATGTATAGGTCCGGTATCCGCCGGCATGTGGCCGAATGATCATTCCATTGCGTTTCCATTCCACGTTCAGTTCGCCGTACGCACCCTGTTCCTTGAAGTCGCCCTTGTATTCGTAGGACCGGAATATGGTACTCTCCCGCATGGCCGGTCCGCCCGGTCCGGGAACTTTTTGTGATACATGAATGATGCGACCGCCCTCAAAATCCAGCATGCTTTCATATTGCACGAGGTGAAGACCACTGCCCAACGTAATTCCGTTGCGCAAGGCATATCTCATGGTCGCGTAGTAATCGTGTTGTGTAAAATGTCCCCATACCTGGGTTTGTTTCGAATACATGTAACCGTGTTCCAGTTTCAATCCGGGTGCGAATTTATGTTGAAGGGAAATCCCTCCGTAGGTGATGTTGCCAGCGGTATCAGGCTGGTTTGAGATCTTGATGCCGCCGATCAGCGACAGCTGGTCCATGATGTGCTTTGGGTGGTAATAGATTTTGCGTTGGACGGAATCGGGGAGTGAGGTGTACATGTCGTGGGCGAGGCGTTCATCGCCCTGCATCCAGTAGCTCCAGAACAGGTATTGCCTGGCGATGGAAGACGTGCTGTTGTTCTCCAGGGCATCGTTCAGGGCTTTGGCGGATTTTGAGTAGTCGCCCGAATAGTAGTAGGCAATGCCCAGTCGCAGGTTGAGATAGTAATAGTTAAACCCCTGTTCTTTTGCATCCTCTACGGTTCTGGCCAGGTCTTTCCATTGCGCATGTACATATTGCTGGTAGGTGGTGCTGTCGACCTGCCGGTAGGTCATTTGTGCAAAACCGCTTTGCGCCATCAATAGCAGGCAACATGCAATGCGTATGTACGGAGGGATCAGTCGATGCATTGTGCGATGGTTTTCCGGGAATTCCGAATGAATTCTATTTGTTGTATGCGGTGGTTTTCAAGGGTAATGCGGGTGGTCATTGTTCCGTATACCCTGTTTCCCATTTCACCTTGGCACTGACTTTCAATCACCAGTTTTTTGGGGTGATGCCGGGTGTCCGCTTCTTCCTGCCTGCTTGTATAGGAAGCCCCGATGAAGTGGAAGAAGGGGGCTGTGAAGTCTTGCAGTATCCGCACCGGTGCGGCGAAGAAGGCATCGGTCATGAGGCGGTCGGTGACTTCCGCGCCGGGGTAATATCCCAGCAGCACCTTGTGGGCCCCCAGGTAGAATTGATGCAGCAGCGTATCCTTCTTTCCATAATAAGCGGTGAAGAAAAACAGGGTGCCGTTGTTGATGAAGTAGGCGGTGGCTCCGCTGGAGGTGCAGTAGAGGTACGTTTGGTTGAGTGCATTTGTAAATACCTCCCAGGTAACGGTTTTCGTTGTGCCGTTTTCTTCCGTCTCAAAGGTGAGTTTCTTCCCGGGTACCAGTCCGAAGGCATCCGCCAGCAGGGGTGTGGTATGTACGTTGCTTACCGTTTCACCTTCTGCAGGGATGTCAAATGCGTGGAAGGTGTATGCATCATCTTTTACCGTGAGGTAATATCCGATCGGGTAACGCATGGTGGCTGATCCGATGAAGGGTGTTGCCTGGATCTGAAAGTGGAGGTGTGGTTCGGGTGAGCGTCCGGAGCTGCCACAGTTCCCCAGCACATCCCCTTTGCGCACATAGTCACCTTCCTTCACTTTGATGGAATCTTTCCTGAAATGCGATAGTTTGCTATACAGATGGTCGGCATGTTTGATGACCACGGTATTGCCCCAGTTCTCCTGCACGTTCACCTCACCGGGGTCATTGTCATCAATACCGTCCTGCACCTTCACCACCCAACCTGTTGCGGGTGCCACCACCGGAACATCAAAGCAATAAAAATCTGCATTGGTGAGTCCGGGTGCGCGGTAGGTGTTACCCATGTCATCACGGATGTCGAAATCCCAAGCATATTGCCAGTCTTCCTTGTGGGTGATGTTTCCGCCATGCCCTTGGGAAACCGTCCAATTGCCCATCACCGGTAGGGCGATATGAATATGGGTTTCCGCACGAAAACGTTCCTTGTTGTTGAAATGGCGGTAGTGGTTTTCTTCCGGGGAAAAAGTTTGCGCAGTGACCAGTTCGAGGCCGGATGTTTTGCTGCGCAGGAACATCGCACCCAGGAACAGCCACACCACGATGTTGAAGGGGAGCGAATACAGTGGCAGTTGATACGGGGTGAAGAGCGTGTGCAGGGCGCTGATGAGCAATGCACTCACGGGGATGGTGAAGGCCAGCAGCAGGAACGAACGTCTGGATGCCACGGTGAAAAAACCGCCGAGGGCCATGGCGGTCAATACGAAATTGAACCCGATGTAGGAATACACCAGCGGGGTGAAGTCGCCCTCCAGCCGTGCATAAAACAGATAGCCGATCAGGAAACCGTAGATTGAAAGCACGAAGGAAATGCGGGAAGAAATCAGGATGGCAATGGCCACGATCACCCCGGCCAGGTCGTTGTATTGAAAGAGGATGGCACCGAGTGAACGCAAGTAAAGTAAGATGGCATTGGCGCCGGGTAGGGATTGCAACGTCGATGTGGTGCCCGAGAACAACTCCGGAAAGTACACGGCCAGCGAAATGGTTTCCTTTTCCTTCAGCACGAGGGATGTGAAATTGCCGGCGCCCAGGATCACGATCCAGATGGCAACGAGGAACGGGATGCTCAGGAACGGCAGGTTCTTTTTTCCAAGGGCTGAAGCAAACCACAGGGTGAGGAAAAAGGTGAGCATGGCGGTGATCACCAGCAGCACCAGGTAGGGCAGGGAAAAATCGTAGAACACACCCAAGGCCAATCCCACCAAAACTTCATTGTAGGTGTAGGTGCCGTCGCGTACCAGCTCACGATTGAAGTTGAACAGGATGGCGGTGACCTGCCCGATAAGCACGGCCAGTAAGGCGCTGCACCCGGCGTTCAGGTCGAAGAAGGAAACCAGGATCAGCAGCCCCGCCAGCACACGGCTTTTGGAGAAGAAGACCTGGGAGAAGCTGTGCAGCAGACCTTCCCCGATCAATGTTATGTGAGCCTCCCGTTTGAACATTTACAACTTGAATGCACGCAGGTATTCCGGTACCACTTCATCCTGCTCCAGTGTCGCAAGTTCTTCACGTTTCTTGATGACGTGTACCTCCCCGTTCGGCGCGATCATAACGACCGCCGGGCGCAAGGTAATAAACTGCATCGACTGGGTGATGTTGTAGGCGCCCACATGGTGCACCACCACATGGTCACCGGCTTTCAGCGGGGGCAGCGAAACGTTTTCGCGCACCACGTCGATGTTCATGCAAAGCGGGCCGTACAGTACGCAGTCTTCGGTGTGTTGCCCGAACTCCTGGGCCGGACTCACCTTGTGGTCATACCAGAAAGAGGTGAACATCACGTTCACGCCGAAGTCCAGGATGGTGGCGCGCCTACCGTCCGACAAGCGCTTGTTGGAGATCACGCTGCCGAGCAGGTAACCGGCATCGTCAACCAGGGCCCTTCCTGTTTCGAGGTAGAGGTAGGGGAGGGCGTCGGTGTCGAAACCGGCATTGAGCAAGGCGGATGTGATGGCTTCCGCGTACTGACTGATCTCAGGAACCGTATCGGCGCCGAGCTGGTATGATCCTTTGAGCGTGTTTTTGGAAGCGAAGCCGCCGCCCATGTCGATGTAGGTCACCTGGTGTTTGTACCGGCGTTTGATGCTGAGGGCGAGGTCGGCCATTTTGGTAGCGGCGATGCCATAGGCGCTGGCCACCATCATGTAGGTGCCGATGTGGCAGTGGAGCCCGACCAGTTCCAGTTTGCCGGCAGCCATGATCTTGTTCACGGCATCCCATGCCTGTCCGTTCTCATAATTGAAACCGAAACGGTCCCACATGGGGTAGATGCCGGTGTCCATGTTCACGCGGATGGCTACACGGGGTTTGCGTTTGAGGTTACCGGCCAGTTCGGTCAGCCGGTAAAGTTCATCCAGGTGATCAATGTGGATGGGTGAGTCGTTTTTGATGGCCAGTTGGAGATCCTCGTCGGTTTTATCCGGACCGTTGAACAGGATCTTGTCACCGGGCACGCCGTTCTTCAGTGCCTTCTCATATTCGAACCGGGATACCACCTCTGCCCATGACCCTTCCTGGTGAAACACGTCGCAGACCGCGTTCAGGTAGTTGGTTTTGTATGACCATGCGAACTGCACTTTCGGGTAACGCGTTTTGAAAATGCGTTTGGCCTGGCGGTAGTTCTCGCGGATCTTCCGCTCGGATAACACGAACAGCGGCGAGCCGTATTTCTCAATCAGGTCTTTGACCGCCTGTCCGTCTATGTGGGTAACGGGTGCATACTCCGTGCGGGTGCCGAACTTGTTCATCATGCCGGTATTCAACGGTTTGATGATCGGTCTTTCGTAGGCTTTCTTTTCCATGTTGCTTGCTTATAATTCTCCGATGGTTGAGATCTGTTCGAATTCTTTCATGTTCACGATCATATCGTAGGAATAGCGGATGAACATCTTACCCGCTTCATAGGTGTCGAAGGGTTTCACATCCTTTCCCATGGTGAGGTTCACGAGGCTTTCCACCTGGTTCTGGCCGCATCCCACCGTGAGGTAACACCAGGCGGGGAAGCGTGGGTTGATCTCGATGAGAAAATATTCGTCATCGGTGGTTTTCATGAATTCCAGTTCGAAAGGTCCTTTCCATTGGGTGGCTTTCACAAGGCGGCGGGTTACTTTGATGAGTTCATCGTCATCCAGGGAAACGCCGGCCCATGCTTTTCCTTTGTCGGTGATGTACAGTTTGCGCATCGGCACAGCGCCTAAGGTTCGTCCGGTGCCATCGCCGATGCCGCACACATTCACTTCCGATCCGTGTACGTATTGCTGCACCAGCACGGGGAGCCCCCACTGTGCATGGATCTTGTTGAAGTGCTGCATGGCCTGGTCGTTGGTGTAGGCCACCTTGGCATCGTAGAACTTGCCTTTGACCACCAGGGGAAATCCCAGCTCATCGGCAGCGGAGGGAATCTCGGCGGTGCTGAAGATCATTTTGGCAACCGGTACGTTCAGGTCGTGGGTCTCACCGTATTTGTAAAGGTTCACTTTATGTCGGGCCTCGAACTGTTCAAGCGTGGGCAGGCACATGCGGATGTTGAGGTCTTCTTCCAGTTGTTTCTGGATGGAGATGAAGTTGAACAGCTCCGCGTCGAAATTCGGAAACAGCATGTCGATCTTCTCATGCGATTGAATGTAGCGGAACCGTTCCATCAACACCTGTTGTCCGGCTGAGGGGTAAGGGACCTGGTAGGTTTTGTCCACCAGTTCGTGCATGTAGATCCCAGGTTCAAGCGACTCGTATGACAAACCGATGATGCGCACATCAAAGCTGGTGGCTTCGCGCAGGGCCCGTATCACCGCCAGCCCGGGGCCCGGACTGTCAATGGCGTTGAGGCCTGTGACCGCGATGGTATAACTGGGTTTCGACATATCTATTCTGTGAGTTTGTAATTCTTCAGCATGGCCTGGAAATCGTAGAGGTCTTTTTCAACCGTGGCCTGGTCGACCATGTAGCCGTCTGTGACCTTGCGGATGATCTCTTCCTCTTTCTTTCCTTCCTGCAGCAGTTGCAGGATGAACTGACCGATCGGATTCACCGAATAGGAATCACCCGTAGAGGGGTTGAAGAGGAAGCCGGAGTCGCTGACGGCAATGTTCTTTCTCAGTTTCATGATAAGATGTTTATGTTCAACTTACACATCCGTTTTTCTGGATGGTACAGGTATCTGAAAGCTGTTACCTTGCCACCAAGGCACTAAGAATGAGTTGGGTTTCTTAACACCTTCGTGTCTTGGTGCCTTTGTGGCATCTGTATATTGAAAAGGTTTTTTCACTGGAAAAGCCACCTTCCGGTGAAATATAAACCCATTACAAACATAACGGTGCCGGGAAGCGCATCATTTACACGATTCCGGCGATGTTGTGTATAATTCGGTGAGAACGGTCAGCCCGCGATGATCTCTTCCAGCGGGGTCAGCGGCGGATCCACAAGTTCCCTGAACTGTGACACGGTGTACCCTGTGGTTTTCTTGAACTGGTTGCTGAGGTATTGCACGCTGCTGTACCCGAGCACGTATGAAATCTCGCTGAGCGTATAGTCGCTGTGGATCAGCATTTGTTTGGCCTTTTCGATTTTCAGCAGGATGATGTACTTCTCCAGTGTAAGTCCGGTGTTGGAGGAAAATGCCTTGCTGATGCGCTCGTAGGGAAGCTGCACCCTTTCGCTGATGTAGTCGGAATTGCGGATCAGTCCGTTCGTGTTGTTGGCGTAGTGGATCAGTTCGATGGCTGCGATCTTGGTCTTCTCCACGATCTCCTCTTCCGGATCGCGCACCACATGAAATCCGATGGACTCGAAATGCTGTTCAATGGCCGCTCGGTTGATCACCTCCGTATCAAATGTAAGTGTGGCTTCACCCAGGAACACCTGGTTTACTGCCACCCCGTCTACATGTTTGAAATGCAGATCCACCAACCGGATACAGCTTTTGGAAAGCATGTTGCGGAGGATGAATTTCTTGGTCTCGGTCATTTCAGGTACGGATGCAAAGGCTAAGATGCAAATTTTGAGTGAGGGTTCATTCTACGGAAAAATCGAAATAAGTATTCGGGTGAGGTTCATTTTTCAGCAGGAAGTGCCACCATTCCCCGCGGTAGGCAATGAAGCCGTGTTTTTCCATTGTCTCTTTCAGCAATTGTCTGTGCTCTTTCTGGCGTGATGTGATCACGGCACTGTTACCTGCGATCGGACCGAAGTGATCAAAGCTGCAACCCATATCGGTTTCTTCGCCGGCGTGTGCCCCGTCCTGATAAATAAGGGTCAGGTCGATGGCGCTGCCTCGTGTATGCCCGGATGAATCGGCGATATATCCTTTACGGAACAGGCTTATCTTTTGTATGTCCGGATAGTATGCTGCTTTCATGCGTTGGTCCTGCATGTCTTTGCTCCACCGCACGAAGTGGTCTGCCGCGCGTTGCGGGCGGTAGGCGTCGAAGATCTTCAGGCCGTATCCGTTTCCGTTCAGTTCGGTTTGTACCGCTTTGAGTGCATGGATGGCTTCGTTCGTCAGAATCGCTCTTGGTGCCATGTATCCGTCAATTGTATCTCCGATGAAATTGTTCTCCGAGCAGTAGCGGATGTCTTCAGCGATGCCTGGAATGCTGTCGCGCACATAGGCAAAACCTTCGGGCAGGTGATGGGAGGATGTATCCGAGGATATATCTGCGACGGTATCGGGAACGCTAATGGCAACGGTATCGGGTGCAGATATCTGTGCCGGTTGTATGTGCGGATGATCGGGCGCGTGGGTGCATGCACCCGTGAGCAGGAGGAAAAACATCCGCCTGTGTAAAAAGCGGTGAAATGGATTCAGACCTTCCATTGTTTGCGGAACACTTCCGGGAGGGTGAAGGGCTTTCCTTTATAGGTATCGAAATAACCGACCAGGGCTGTGAGCATCTTCAGGGAGAGTTGATCGAACAGCCCGTCGAGCTGTGGGTATTTGTCTTCGAGTTGTTCGCCTTTGCGTGCGAGGAACGAAAGGAATGCAGGCAGCACGATACCCAGGCATCCGTTTTTGGTTTGAAGGCCCAGTTTGTCGGCGATGTCATTTCCGCACATGAAACGGATCAGAATGTCGGGTGCGGCTTCCAGCTTCCCATCCGGGATGTGTGCGGTTGAAAAGCTGATGAGGGCTTGTGTCAGTACGCGTCCGGCTTCCGACTCCGCGGCCTGGCGTTGCAGGATTTGTTCCATCAGGGTTCGGGCTTCGGATAGGTTGTGTGCCATCAGGTCTTCATTCAGTCCGAGTACATACCCGATGACATTCCATGTATGCAGGTAAGCTTCCTTTTTTTCTTCCGGTTCTTGGATTCCGGTTTTTTCCAGTCCGTCAACCAGGGCGATGCCGAAGGTCAGGATGGTAAGTGCCATGTCTTCCTGGTTGATGGGGCGGCCCAGGGTGGCATGGTCCCATTCTTTTATCTGAACAAAATGGCGGATGGCGGCGTGAATCAGTCGTATCTTCTGTATAGCGGGTATGGCTTCCCCTCCCGGCTTGAGGGTACCGGGTATCATCACGTGAAGGAGGAACTGGCCGGTCTCCGCGATGCGCCTGGCGAACTTCAGGTTCTGGTCGTCGGCATGTGCGAGTCTTCCGGTTTGGATCAATACCTGCGCTCCGTTTTTGCAGGCATATAGCAAAGGAAGCGACTTGTAGAAAAGGATGAGGAGCAGTTTGGGTCCCTGGTCCAGGAAGTACGACTGGGCCAGTTCAATTTTCTTCGGATCCGCCCAGGCAGGAAGAATGGATGTGTTTCGGAGATAATCGGAAATGGAAGAAGGCAGTTGTTCGGCGGGTAGATCAACGTTGCGTATGAGCACGTCAAAAATCTTGCGTGATTCTTCGATGCCATGATCATTCACGATTTGTTGGATGACATTGTCAGCAGGTGGATCCTGTACCTGCCGTTTTTGATCCAGGAAAGTGTCAGACCAGGTGTTCATGTGTGGTTGTGTGAAGGCTGATAAATATCAGGGCATGGCCTGATCCCAAGCATGGTTTTGCGTAGGGGGTAATGCCCATATTTGTGAATTGACGAATTTAACACAAAACTTCAATCATGGACCTTCATATCAATGATGATAAAACCCTGGACGATGTGGCTGCAGAATTTGCGGATGCGTTTCCATTTCTCCGGTTGTCTTTTTATTCGGAACCTCATGAAAACCGTGGAGGGTCGCTTGACAAATATGCGCTGGGCGGTCATCTGAAAATAGGAGCCGTGCGCACGAGCGTGAACAACGGCGACCTGCATATCCATGGGAATATGCATGTATCCACATTGGAAAATGCTTTCCGGGTGACATACGGTTTGTATGTTCAGGTATTCCGCAAATCCGGCGATGTGTGGCTTCAGACCACCGCAACGGATGAATGGAGCCTTTCCAAGCAGAACGCCGTGGCCATGGAAATGGATCGCAAAGTGGAGGGGTAAGGGATCAGGTTTGGTTCGCTGCTATCTCAGCATACGTTGTGTCGCTAACCTTGCTCTCCAGCCAGGCGATGAGGTTGAGGTCTTCCGTCATGATCCTTTCAAACGGATCATCGGCGAGGGGCAGTAGCTTGTCCCGCAGTGAAGACAAAAGTCCGGGAAGGGCTTCGGGGTTGCGTGTGCGAAGGATCTTGCGCATCGTGTCCATCACCAGGCGTTCATACTTCAGCGGCGGTTTCTTTTGAGAAAGGTAGCGGTACGTCGATCGCAGGAGGTAGGGCAGGATCAGGTGGTTGTTCAGTTCATAATGAATGATCAGGTTGATGATCCGGGCATAACACATAATGTCTTCGCGGGTATCACCTGTGCGTTCGTTCAGAATCAGGTTCAGCCATTTCAGCGCCTTCTTGTATTCACCGGCGCCAAAATACAATACCATCATGTTGTTATACAAGGTCAGCAGGAAGGCATGATCCACCTGATCGATGATGTTTTCCAGTTCCTGTTCGATTTGGTCACACAGTTGGGCGCCTTCCTTGAATCGCGCGAACTTGATCAGGAAGTCGGTTTCATGAATGTAGCGTGATTCGAAGATGCGCACACGCATATCCTGGGTAAGGGATGTGCTGGGTATGTGATCGGGGATGCTGGTTAGTTTGGACAGCACCTCATGGAATTCAAGTTCATTTCGGGTAAGGATACAACTGATCAGCAGGTTGTTGAGGGCATAGATATACGAACGAATGTGTGCCTTCATGCGTTCGGGGTTACCCTCGATCAGTTGTACCAGTTTACGCCGGGCTTCGTGACTTTTGTTGACTTCTCCGGTGGCGTGGAAGTAAAACATCCGGGATGCATAGAGGAGTCGTTTGGCGTCATAGCAAAGGGCGCCGGCCTCATTGTCCAGCAATTCCTTGTTGTAAAGTTTGTGGTAAGCTTCCAGATCTTGCGGGCTCCGGGCCATGCCTTTGGTCTTGTGCAGGGCAAAAATCCGGTCGGCGGTGGTATGGTACATATACCGGTTGGTGAGTACTTTCAGGATTTGATGTACCTCCTGGTAATGATTTTCAAGAAAGACAACGAGCCCTTCCGGTGTTCCCTGTCGCATCACGATCTCCCGTTCCCAGTGTTTGATGCGCAGGAGCTCTTCATATTTATCGTGGGTCTCGGCCAGCTTTTTGCACTTTTCCATGAGCTTGCCTGCTTGTCCGTAGAGTCCTTTTTCAAACAACACCTCAATAAAGTGAAGTTGCCGGTGCAGCTTGTTGTCGATCGAGGAATTGCTGTGGAAGCTGTCGAGGCTGTTAAGCGTAAGTCCGTAGAGGTAGTATTTGTCCGCCGACAGGTACTTCGCATATTTCAGGCCTCCCAATGATTTGATCAGGGCGTCTTCATCGTATTCCTTCTGCTTGTCAAGCGAATCGAACAACTTCACATAGTTGTTCTTCTGGCCGATCACGTGGCGGTTTGCAAAGATCTTGAAGGCACGTTTCTCGCTGGGTGTCATGACCTTGATGAGGGCATGCAATTTATCCTTCTTTGACATCTAACTTATTAATGAGATTCTACTAAAGCACACCGCAATATACTAATTCACAAACATTTGGTTGCGGTTTTTCAAAGATTTGGGTTGGATTGGATGTATTAAGGAAATTGGATTCTCGGTTGTCCGGCAGGGATGGTCGGCAGACCTTTGTAAAAAAAATCAACTATGGCCCAACGACCCATTCGCGAGAAAGACGCCAAGGCGCTTATGTATCGCTACTTCCGTGAAAAAGAGATCAATGGTATACTTGGTAAAGAACGCCTGGCTGGCGTGGATGCTACCACAGATCCGGTAAGCCTGAGTGATCAGCATTCCTGGCTGGGAGCCTCAAAGCTGGCCGTAAAGCCGGATCAGTTGCTGAAGCGACGGGGCATCAACAACCTGTTGGCACTGGATGTTTCCTACGAGGAAGCATTGTCATGGATCAAGAAGTACATGAACAAAAACCTTTGCTTGGACAACGCCAACGGTTGCCTCACGCATTTCATCCTCGAGCCTTTTATCCCGCATGCGCAGGAAGATGAATATTATGTCTGCATCCAAACCACCCGGTGGGGAGATCAGATCATGTTTCACTCCCAGGGCGGCATTCATATCGGTGAAGTGGAAGGCAAGGCCAGGAAGCTGATGGTTAAGGATGAAGTTTCCATAGAGAAGATTGCCGAAACCTTGTTACAGGAAGTGCCTGAGGGCAGCCGTAACCAATGGGCGCAGTTCATTCAGGGGCTTTACCAGATGTTCGCCGAATGGCACTTCACATACCTGGAGATCAATCCGGTTGTGATGGTGGAGGGTAAGATCATTCCTTTGGATATGGCTGCCAAACTGGATGATGCAGCGCGTTTTTTAATGGAAGATCAATGGGAGATGGGAGAATTTCCTGTTCCGTTCGGCCGCGAAGCCAGTCCGGAAGAAAACAAGATTGCTCAACTGGATGAAAAAAGCGGCGCTTCCTTGAAATTTACTTTGTTGAAACCGGACGGCCGCATCTGGCTGCTCATTGCCGGTGGAGGCGCTTCCGTTGTATATGCAGATACCGTTGCCGATAAGGGATACGGACATGAGTTGGGCAACTACGGTGAGTATTCCGGAGACCCCGATGAAGAACTCACATATGAATACACCTGTACCCTGTTGGACCTCATGACACGCAAAAAGCTGGAGGGGGGTAAGGTGTTGCTGATCGGGGGTGGTATCGCCAATTTCACAGATGTGGCGGCCACGTTCAAAGGAATCATTCGTGCATTGCGGACTTATGAACCCAGGCTCAGGGAGCACGAGGTAAGCATCTACGTGCGCCGTGGCGGTCCGAACTATCGCCAGGGACTGGAAATGATGAAGGACCTCGGCGTTGAACTGGGTATACCCATCGATGTGTACGGCCCTGAGACACACATGACAGAAATTGTAAACCTCGCCATCGGGAACCTGGAACCCGTTGCCTGATCAAGTCCCGCACGATTCTCAACATCACACTGCTATGTCACGTCCCGACTATATCCTTTTCGACAAAGAATCCACAGCCATTATATTCAATAACCAGCCGCGTGCTGTTCAGCGCATGCTTGATTACGATTATGTAATCGGGCGCAAACAGCCGTCGGTGGTTGCGATTGTCAATCCCTCCGGTAAGGGATTGTACCCAGCCATGTTCGGTCACCGTGAATGCCTCATCCCCGTTTATGCCACCACTGCTGAAGCGGTGGCCGAACACCCGGCTGCGGATGTGTTCATCAACTTCGCGTCCTTGCGTTCTGCATGGGCATCTACCCGCACCGCTATGAATCACGACAGCTTGCGCACGTTTGTGGTTGTGGCGGAAGGCATGCCTGAAAGACAGGCGCGGGAGCTTGCCCAGATCGCTGAAGAGAAAGGAAAATGGCTGATTGGGCCCGCCACGGTGGGCGCCATTGCCGCCGGAGCCTTTAAGACAGGAAACAGCGCGGGAACTGTTGATAACATCGTTCATTGTAAGCTTTTTCGCCCGGGTCACGTGGGCTTTGTGTCCAAATCCGGAGGTATGTCCAATGAAATGTATAATGTTATCGCCAAGCATACTTCCGGAATTTACGAAGGTGTTGCATTGGGTGGAGACCGTTTCCCGGGAAGCACCGCCACCCGTCACCTGGTGCGGATGAATGCCAACCCTGACATCGCCATGCTGGTTTACCTGGGTGAAACCGGAGGTAACGATGAATACGAAATGATTGAGGCCGTTCAAAAAGGCGAGATCACCAAGCCGCTTGTGGTTTGGGTAACCGGAGGGTGTGCCAGGCTATTTCCCGGAGAAGCCCAGTTCGGACACGCCGGTGCGAGTGCAAGGAATGAAACGGAAACCACCGAAGCCAAGTTGGAGGCATTGAGGAAATCGGGCATCCACGTTCCGGAGAGCTTTGATGACCTTGGCAGTGTGCTCGGAAAAGTGTTTGACCAGCTGAAGCGAAACGGAAAGGTGAGGATGCCGGTGGAGCCGAAGTTCCCTCATGTGCCCGTTGATTTTGATGAAGCGTTGAGAAGCAAATTGATCCGGAATAAGCCATCTATTATTTCTACGATCTCAGACGACAGGGGAGAAGAGCTTACCTACAACAACATTCCCATCAGTCGCATTGTGCGTGAGCAATACGGCCCGGCGGGGGTGATCTCCGAACTGTGGTTCAAACGACGCCTTCCGCCACATGCCATCGCGTTTATGGAAATGGTGCTTGTGCTGGTGGCCGATCACGGCCCGGCGGTGAGCGGTGCGCACAACGCCATTGTTGCGGCCCGTGCAGGGAAGGACCTGGTGAGTTCGCTGGCATCCGGGTTACTAACGGTAGGACCGCGTTTCGGCGGCGCAATCGATGATGCGGCCAAGGTTTTTTCACATGGCATGCTGAACAAACTGTCTCCCCTGGAACTGATCGAAAACCACAAAAATGCCGGTCAGCCCATTCCAGGGATCGGGCACCGGGTGAAGTCACTGGAAAACCCGGATATGCGGGTGGAGATATTGAAAGAATTCGTGTTCAGTAAATTTCCGGCGTCCCCCATCCTGAAATATGCCCTGGAGGTGGAAGCGTTGACCACCCGTAAGAAAAACACCCTGATCCTGAATGTAGACGGGGCCATCGGGGCGGCTTTCGCCGATATCCTGTTCTCGGGCAATGAGTTCACGCCCCAGGAAGCCGAGCGTTACCTCGAATTGGGTGCCTTGAACGGATTGTTCGTGGTCGGAAGGAGCATCGGAATTATCGGCCATTTCCTCGATCAGCGTCGCCTTGAGCAACCCCTTTACAGGCATGCCTATCACGACATAGCGTACATGGGCTAGACATTTTTCTGTTTGGAAACCTATTCCGGGTTTTGTACTTTGTATCCCCTTGCTTGCGTGACCACGTTGCTGCGTGGTCACGTATTTTTGTTAAATTTGGTGGAAGGGCTGTAACCTTTTGGCCCTCTTGCATTATGCACGACGAGAACCGTTCATCCGGAAGCTACGAGCAGTCGATGTACCACATGGAACGTGGCGACATTGAGCGCGAGTGGGAGGAGATCAGGGCGGCGCAACAAGACAATGCGCGCTTTGAGGTCCTGTACGACCGGTATTACGAACGGATCTTTCGGTTTGTTTACCAGCGTGTGGATGAGATGCAGACGGCTTCTGATATCACATCGCAGGTTTTTTTTAAAGCCATGGTGCATCTGAAAGACTACACCTTCAAGGGAACTCCCTTCTCTGCGTGGTTGTTCAGGATCGCCACAAATGAACTGAATATGGAATTCCGGCGGAACAAAACGAACCGTTCGGTCAATATAGAGTCGATCAGCGACATCCAGAGCATCATTGAAAGCTCGGGTGAGGATTACACGGAAGAGAAGATGGGTAAGCTCATCAAGGTGTTGGGGGAATTAAAGGAAGATGAACTGGAAATGGTCGACATGAGATTCTTTGAAAAGAGATCATATAAAGAGATAGGCCAGGTGCTGGCCATCAGTGAGAACAATGCAAAAGTGAAAGTCCATAGAGTGTTGAAGAAATTAGCCAAGTTGATCACAAATTATAATGCATCCGTTTTATGATCATCCGGAACGTAAACATCGGGAGGAAAGTCCCGAGCCCAGACCAAATAGAGCGTTTCAAGGATTTCGGCAAGCTGAAATCGGATGTGGATCGCTATACGCGTGAAAGCCGTGGAACAGGCGGTTTTGGAGCCAGTAGCATGGCGCGTAAGCTGATCTACATGGCTTCGGCAGCTGCGCTGGTATTCGGAGGCTTCGCTGGATATAAGTATGTATGGAACACAGGGGCTGAGGTAACCTTGCAGCCCATGGTGGAAGATATGACAACCGGCCCGGTAGATGTGGCAGATGTCATCGAACAATCCAATGCTTTTGAACAATTGAATGCCTGGCGGGCGCCCTTTGCTTCCCAGAACATTGACGTGGATTTCACAGAATACATTGTGGATGCCGCGGAAGGAGCCGAACTCGAATACGGTTCCGGAACCCGCATCCAGATACCTCCTCATGCGTTCCTGAACCAGATCGGTCGCCCGCTGAAAGGTAAAGTAAAAGTGAAATACCGCGAATTGAACGGATCCATGGATATTCTGCTGGCAGGTGTGCCGATGGGATATGATACCGCAGGTACTTATCATAACCTGCAATCTGCGGGAATGCTCGAAATCCGTGCTTTCAAAGGCAATGATGAATTGCTTCTGAACCCTGATAACCCGATCCGTATTCACATTGCCTCAACGGATCAGGCTTCCAGCTTCAATCTGTATAGTTTTGACGAACAGGCCCAGAATTGGAAGTACCGTGGCAAAGATGAGGTAGCGGTCTTTGAGGTGGATGAAAAAGGACACTCCACCGAGCGCAAGAAAAGACGTGAAGCTGCCAAGGCTGAGAAAAAAGACATTGCCATGGCGGATGATAAGCCGGAAGTCAAACGGTTCGGTATTCGCAACATTACAAATTACATCCCGGCCCTGAGGATCACCGACAGATCCGCATACAAACGTCAGGGGTCCTTGAACTTCACATTCTCGGATATTGTAGACATTCAACCCGAGATGAAGGTGTTCGATCAGATGGTATGGCACTACGAGAGGGGCATTCAAACCGACGATACGCGTTTCTTCGAAGAACTGCTCACCAATAGTTTCAAAGGTGGTAACTATATCTATCGCTTCTGGGATCATGTGAAGGTGACCTACAACCCGCCGCGTGACTACTTGTCAATGATCTTCCTCCAACGCGAAAACAACAAGCGTGTGGTGGTGAACCTCCTGCCCTCGTTTGCGGGTAGGTTCCGCGGAAAGACCTGTTCAGACCTGTATATCGATTATCTGAATATGCAGGATTCGATTGCGGAAGCACAACTTGAGATCCTGCGCGGTCGTCACAAGCGTGTGAACAACTCCATGTACATACAGCGCTCATTCAGTATTGGTGAGTTCGGTCTGTGGAGCTGTGAGAAGGTATTCCGCTACAAGACACCGCAGGTGGTGGATGTGAATCTGTATAATGAAGACAAAGAGCCGCTGGCTTATCGTGACCTGTACTGTATCTATAAAGAACCCAATGCAGTGGTCAGGTTCGGTAAAGCAAAACGACTTTCACTGGATCGCAGCGCTGGCATGGCCATACTCGCCATCATTGACGATGAGACCGTTGCATATGTGCGGCCGGACCAAATTCGTGCATTGCCGAATGGTGCCAAAGAAGTAGATTTAACGATGAAGACTTCCGACGATGTGCGCGGCACACTCGTTAAGCTGAAGGAGTTCCTGACATCCGAATAACATCTGATGATATAAACGGTGGCCATCGTTCCTGTTCAGGATGGCTTCTGTTAACTGAAAAGACCCGTCCCACCCTTGACGGGTTTTTTTAGTTTATGCGGGCAACATCGCCAAAAGCGCGCCGGATATCGTATCTTTGTGTTATGGGGCTGACCGGTTTTGACAGCGAGATCAGTGGCCTTGTAAGCATGTCGAGCGCTGTGTATCCGGCTCGTAAATACCGATACTCAACCAACAAAAGGCGAATCTAACTTCGCGCTGGCTGCCTAATCTAGGATTAGCAGTAAGCTGTCTCGTGTGGGCCCGGCCCGTTGGCACGCACATAGAGGCATCATAAGATCGGGATGGTCTGTCTGAGGTCCCGGCAGATAGATGAGATAAAGGGAATAAGGTTCGGATAGGTTGTGTTCCGCCGGTCCGATCCCGACAATCAAGGAAACACTAAGCATGTAGAAAGCCTGGTTCCTGCTTGTTTGGACGCGGGTTCGACTCCCGCCAGCTCCACAAAAACTGCAAGAGCATACAGCAACAGCATACAGTGAGTATGTAGTAGCTTATGCTCTTGTTGTTTTTGTCCCTGTTGCTGTTGCTCACACTGTATGCTGACCCAGTATGTCTAGGTGCGAGGTAAATCGTCAATGACCCTTTCCTTCCTGCCTACAATTATCCGTTTATCCCCCAGTCATTTACTGTTCTTGACGGTTCGAACTGATGTCGGTCAGCTCCTGTACCGCAACCCTTGCGGAAACAACAGGTACTGGAGGCGCTGTTTCTCCGCAAAGGTGCCGCTTACCCAAACCTGACGCAGGTTTTCGGCAAAATGCAAGGCCGCATCCACATATATTTCCAGGTTCGAACTCCCGATGTCCGGTTGTTGCAGTCTTCGCACGATCTGCACCCGCTCCCGGCTGAATTTCTCCCGGTACTTGACGAAGAGTTCCTGTGTGATCTCCTCGGTGACATAGCGCTCTTCCAGCCTTTCCATGCGGCCCTCGATCTCATCCAACTGGCGTTGCAGCAGCGCGGTGGCCTCTTCATTCTCCCGGTTCAGCCGGGTATAGGTGCGGATCATCTGCTCCCGGAGCAAGGGGGCATGTTTGGGGTCAAGCGTCAATGACGATAAGATGTTTTCAAAGGTGAGGTGCAGCGCTTTGGCGCTTTTGTTATTGGCGCAACCCTTCTTGCGACATTTGTAATACCATATCTTTTTCTTTCGGACGATATAGCCGACCATTGAGGTTCCGCAGTGGTCGCATTGCAGGAAGATTTTCAGGGGGATGTGGTCATTCTCATTTTTATGTTTGTAGCCATGCGGATTGAGGTTCTGGATGTTGTTGACTTTCAAAAAGACTTCCTTTGAGATGAGTTTCTCGTGGTTGCCTTCCACCAGCTTTCCTTCCAGGGCATTGTGCGCCATCCATCCGCAGTAGAAAGGATTGCGGAAGATGGATGATATGCGCTGGTGGGACAGTTTCAGGCCCATAGCCGCCAGTCTGCCGCGTGCTTCTTCATTGCTGATGCCCTGGTTGGCTTTCCAGAGGAAGGCTTTGCGTAAGAGTTTGCCTTGGTCATTGACGACAATCTTTCTTTGACCATTGACGGTTACCCGGTCGTAACCCGTGGGGATGGCATTGCACCATTCTCCCCGCAACAAGGCTTCCTTGACCCCTGCCATGCACTTTTCCCGGCGCAGCTCGTTGTCGTATTCTGAGAAGATGAACTGGATGTTTTGCTGAAGACTGCCGCTGGCCGTGGTCGCATCGGTGGGCTGGGTCACGGCCAGAATCAGGATGCCTTGCTTCTTGAGTTGTTCTTTGAGGTAGATGGCATTGGCCCCGGAACGTGAGAAGCGGTCCACGCTGTAGACAATGATCCACGCGATCTTCTCGCGGCTCTTTTTGACAAAATGCAGCATGCGGTTGAATTCCTGCCGCTCATCGGTCTTGGCACTTTCATACGTTCCGCCGAAGTAACCCATGATGGTATATTGGCTCCGCATGGCAAACTGCTCGCAGGCTTTGCGCTGGGTGTCCAGGCTCATGTTGTTCTCGGCTTGTTCCTTGGATGAGACCCTTGTATAAATGACGCAATTGTTGGAGCGGACGGCGGCGCTCCTGCTGCCTTTGGCAAATCGCCCCAGCAATTCGCTGTCAAGCCGGGCGTCAGGTTTGCAGTCATTGACGGTTTTCTTGCGGTCCATGTTATGCTGCTTTTTTACGGTTCTTATTGTCATGCAGGGGAATGATCTTTCCGGCTTCACCCGGTTGGGTGGATGCTTTCTGCAAGGCGCATACATCATAAGCGATCTCCGCGAACACGCGGATGGTTTCCAGGAGGCTTTCTATTTCTTCATCGCTGTAGTCCTTGTAGGCTTCCATCGCCCTGACATCCTCTAAGGTCAGGTCTTCCCATTTGCTATGTTGGGGTGAGGTCATGCGCGTTTCAGTTGGTTGATCTGTGATAGCCCATCACTGTCTTCTCCAAAGGTCAGTTCCGAAAATTTCCTCAGTGGCACCGAGTCCCCGATCTCGTGGAGCATGCACAGCACTTTGATTTTCTGTTCCACATCCATGCTGCATTTGATCTTTTTGTAAGCGGCTGCTTCCTGTGTCACCCGCAGCAGCTGTTGTGCTTTCCGCTCAATGAAACGGTCATACGGATAGAACGGGGGCAGTTGCCGGAAATGCTGCGAAGCGGCCAGCAGGCCAAATCCCCGGGCAAGGGCGGCAAGGGTCGGGTGGTTGACAAAGGCACGGTGAGAAACTTTCAGCAGACAGTGAAGCAAACATTTCAGGCGCTCATTGACCCAGCAAACGGTTGATATTTCTTCCTCGAAACAGGGCATGGTCTCCGGGCATTGGAAATGGTAATTGTAGTCCAGGTTTTCCCCTATCCTTTTGTTCAGGCGCCTTTCAATACCGTCAATGAGGGCCGGGCGTATCCATTGGTACGTTTCTTCTTTGTGGCCATCCGGCTCAGGTGTTGGAACGGTCATTGACGCTTCTTCCTGGTTGACGTCATTGACGATTTCATTGATAGGTTCGGACGGTATGTGAAGACCGGTCGGCGTTATCGAAAAATGTTGTGTCACTTCTTCGGCAGGCAGGAGTGTTGACGTATGGACGGTTTCCTCATCCGGTTTCTTGCCGGAAGGCGTCATGCCATTGCGCAGCAGGTAGGCGTATTGCTTGCACGAGGCGCTGCAATACTGCCGGTGACTGCGCCCGGCGGTGAATGATCTTTTACAATGTGCACAGGTCTTCTGCATGGTCAGTCCTCCAGGTCGGTTTCTACATAGCCGTTGTTTTCTGTATCTCCGTGCCGATAGCCATTGTACTGGCTGATCATCCACCGGAAGTTTTCCATTGCCTTGCGATGAAGCGGGTTCTGCTCATCACTGGTGATGCGCAGCTTGACGGTTCCGCTGTCTTCATCCCCATCCAGCAATTGGGCATTGACCCTTCCCCGGAACAGGGCGGTGGATGCCGCCGCAATGATGTCCACCGGAACGCTGTATGTGTCGGTTGTGATCTGGCTCATGGGCTTAGGGTGTTAGTCTAACATGATTCTGCCATAGGGCTTTTGCGTTCCATCCGGTTCACGGAGCGCCCGCGGTTCCCCAAACGGCAGGGTTTTGCTTTGCGCGGCTTGCTGTTGTGCCATCTCAAGCTTTGCCTTCAAGGTAAATATCTCTTCCTGCTGGGCACGCAGTTTCTTTCTCAATTCTTCCTTTTCCCGCTCCAGTCTTTGCAGTTGCTTTGTGAGGTATTCGCAGCGCAGGACTGCCACTTCTTTGCCCCGGTGGCCGACATAGTAGCCTGCGGCTCCACTGAGCAGGCCGATGACGAGGGGATGTTGGATGAAGGCAGCTATGGCCTTCCAGGAATCTTCCTGTTGCGAAGTGCCAGCAACGGAAGCCGGTTTTTCTGTGTTCTTGGGTTGTTCTGACATAGGTGTTTGGTTTTTGTCATTGACATTATCCCAAAAGAAATACAAGTGTCCCAATCACTGTTCACGTTTTGTCGCAAAATGAAAAAGAAAGTCAAACATTGTCGCAGAACTTTACACAACTTTACACATGGCCGCCTCCACCTCCCTGGCATCCATCAGGGCGGTGTATATTCCGCTGGCCAGATGATCCAATGCAGGACTCATCAGGTCAATGGCAGTGACCTGTTCCGTCATGGGCATGTATATGCGCTCATACACCAGGTCGTAATAAGACCCTTCCGTAAAACCGACCAGCGACATGACGGTTTCCCCCAGGTACAAGTGGTAATGATCCGGCAACAGGTTCAGGTCCGACAGGCCGGAAACCAGCCTGTAGTGGATCAGGTCATCCCGGATGAGGCGGAGGATGAGGTCTTTCTGAGACATTTTGTTATTCTTCATAGACAAGTAATTATATTTTTAATACAACAAATTGCCCTGATAATTAAGTTCAAATATATTCAATTATTGTCATATTACAACTAATAGTTGCTGTAATACATACATTATTGGCATTATAAGGTAAATGTAAGCGGAAAATAATAGGCTTTATATTTGGTTCAGAACCATTCAACAACAAGAAATGGCAAAGAAAATCCTGAACCGGATACGGGTGGTGTTGGCAGAAAAGGACCGGTCCAATAAATGGCTTGCAGAGCAATTGGATAAAACACCGGCTACTGTTTCAAAATGGTGCGGCAACAAAATGCAACCTTCCCTGGAAACCTTATTTGAGATCGCTAAGACGTTGGATGTAGATGTGAGGGAGTTGCTTGTATCTTCAAAATAACTTTAGCTTGAAAACGAAAGAAAAACAACTTCAGCAGCCCGAGTTAAAAGCCGTAGATTTCTTCTGCGGAGCGGGTGGAGTAAGTTGCGGATTCGGCAAAATCGGCATTAACGTGTTGGGCGGGTTAGATATTGACCCAAAGTTCAAAAAGACCTATGAAGCGAATAACGGTGCGAAATTTTTAAATGAAGATGTTTCCAATCTGTCCCCGAATAAATTGAGCGAGTTACTTCCCGTTACAAAAGATGACGATAGCCTTATTTTTGTCGGGTGCAGCCCCTGTCAATACTATTCCAACCTCAAGTCCGATAAAACAAAATCCAAAGGAAGTCGACTATTGTTAGACGATTTCAAGGAGTTCGTATTGTTTTATCGCCCCGGGTTTGTGTTTATTGAAAATGTTCCAGGGCTTGAAACCAGAACGGGAAGCCCATTGCACCGTTTTAAAAAAGCACTGCAACAAGAAGGGTATGTTTTTGACCAAAACGTGCTAAATGCCAAATACTTCGGTGTGCCCCAAAACAGAAGACGGTTTGTATTGGTAGCAAGCCGTCTTACCGATAGCATTGCATTGCCCAAACAAATGCGTGGAAAGGAAAACCTTGTCACTGTCAAAGAAGCTATTGGGAACTATGAACAATTTCCGCAGATCAGTGCGGGTACCGAAGATAAAACCGAATTTATGCACAGTGCAGCACGCTTGACCGACCTCAATATGAAGAGAGTGAAAAAAACTCCGAAAAACGGAGGGTCACGTAAAGCATGGGCAAACAATGCAAAGCTGCAATTGGAATGTTACAAGAATCATGATGGACATCATGATGTTTATGGTCGTATGGCATGGAACAAACCATCACCAACAATAACAACACGCTTCATTTACACCAGTACCGGAAGGTACTCACATCCGGATCAGGATCGTGGAATTTCACTGCGTGAAGGAGCTACGTTGCAATCATTTCCTTTAGACTATAACTTCTATTCTACCAACAAGGGAGTTATTGCTACTATGATCGGAAATGCAGTTCCTCCAAAACTGGCGGAAGCCATCGGCCTATCAATACAAGAACATTGGAATAAATGGCAAAATTCAAAGCAAGAGCACGAGCGTTAGACTTACTTGGCAGACAACAAATAGCCGGGATTCCTACTGCGATAAACGAACTGTTTAAAAACGCTCACGATGCCTATGCCGATAATGTTGAAATAGACTATTTCCGCAAAAATCAACTCCTGATCCTACGAGACAATGGGCTTGGCATGACCAGAAACGATTTTGAATCACGTTGGTTGACATTGGGAACCGAAAGCAAGTTTTCCA
The DNA here is from genome assembly GCA_020635855.1 of Flavobacteriales bacterium. Taxonomy (NCBI): domain Bacteria; kingdom Pseudomonadati; phylum Bacteroidota; class Flavobacteriia; order Flavobacteriales; species Flavobacteriales bacterium. Next base: position 235,290 of record JACJYZ010000003.1, read on the forward strand.
ATAGAAAAACTCCACCTCCTCCTAAAGACCCCAACAAGCCTGAGCGTCCCATTATGGGAGAAAAGGGAATCGGTCGCTTGGCCATCGCATCCATTGGCAGCCAGGTACTCATTCTAACCAAAGCAAAACGACCGGGCGAAAACCACAAAATTGTTGCCGCACTCATAAACTGGAGCATATTCGAACTTCCCGGACTTGATTTGGATGATGTTATTGTATCCATTCAGGAATTTGACGATTTGCCTACTACATCGGAAATCAACCAAATGAAAAAGGAGATTACCGACTCCCTCAAAGTGTTAGTGAAATCGGATGATATTACATACGAAGATGCCGAACGGATCACAGAAACGGTAAACAGCTTCGATGTCTCACCAAAAGAGATAAGCGATAGCCTTGCAGGAAACTTCAATCTTGGAAATGGCTGCGGAACACATTTTTACATTTCCCCGATTGATGAAACGCTGAATTACGACATTGATGGCGACAGAGACAGTCAGGATGCCACCAAAATCGAAAAAATGCTGGTGGGGTTTACCAATACTATGACACCCGGTCACCCGGAACCATTGATTAATCTGGCTTTTAGAGATTATCGCAGCGATGACGGGCGGTACTTTGATATTTTGGATAAAGAACAATTCTTTACTCCCGAAGATTTCGAATTAGCAGATCACCATTTTCAGGGAACATTTGACGAATTTGGTCAGTTTTCAGGCACAATTAAAGTGTACCATGAAAAGGTCTTTGAACACAAGATTTCGTGGAGTGACAATCACTTCAAGGCAACCGACTGCGGTCCATTCAAGATAAATTTCGCCTATTTGCAGGGTGCACTTCGTCACTCAATTCTTGATTCGGAAAACTGGGCAAGAGTAAAAGCAAAGGGAGATAAGTTTGGTGGTATATATATCTACAGAGACAACATTAGAATTTTACCATATGGAGATTCAGATTATGACTTTCTAGATGTTGAGAAGAACAGAACCAAGAGTGCTTCTTTTTATTTTTTCTCTTATCGAAGAATGTTCGGGGTGGTAAACATTACCCGAAATGATAACTATAAACTTAAAGAAAAAGCTGGTCGTGAAGGGTTTATAGAAAACAAAGCATATCGGCAATTGCAGGACATCTTAAAAAACTTCTTTATCCAACTTGCAGCAGACTTCTTTAGGGAGGGTAGCAGTAGTCCTAAAGCTGAATTTTGGTCTCAAAAGAAGGACGAACGGGAGAAGTACTATAAAGCTCTCGAACGCAGAGACCAACAAGCCAAAGTCAGAAAAGAGAAGTTTCAGCAATCGCTTAATACATTCTTTGATAACCTCGGCAACAATCAGTTCAAAAACGAACTGGATGAGCTATTGCAGGAACAGGAAAGGCAATTTGCTGCAATTGCTTCAATACAAGACCCCGAAGAAGCTAGTCAGGCATTGATTGAGCGAGAACTGGAAGCCCGAAAGCAAATTGAAGCATACAAACAAAAAATAAGGGTCCCTCAGCCCAAAGGATTTATCATATCACGGGAAACGCGCAAAGATTACGAAGCCTATACTGATGAACTGCTACTGATGGAATCAGGCCTTTTTCAGGAAGCAGTTAGCAAAATTGACGATTACGTAGAAGACTATACTACCCGTCTCAATATTGAGATCAGCAAACGAAAACGACTCGAACAAGCCGTTGACTTTATTTCATCCGAAGCAAAAAAGGCCGCTTCCGGAAAGGAAAAAGAAGCGAAAGAAGCGGTTTCCGAGATCACGGCCAAAGTCAAGGAATTGACCAACGAACTCATGATTGATCTAGACAATCAAATCCGGGAAGTCAAAGACCGGTTTAAAACTCTGTCCGTTGATTCCTCGGAAGATTTCGACCTCGTTCAAGAACGGAAAGCGATGGAGGCGGACATCTTGCAAGGGAAGGAAAGAGTTACGGGCACTTTGGAACGCGTTATAAAACAACTGCAAGCCATCTATTGGGATAAAGGGATAGACGATGAAATCATAACAAGCGACCAGATAACGGACGCAATGGCCGAAGAACTAGACGAACTCAAAGAAAGAATCCATGCCGACATCGAGTTAAGTCAGTTGGGGTTAGCCGTTGGAGTTATCCACCACGAGTTTAACAGCACTGTGAAATCCATAAGGAGCAGCATAAAAGACCTTCGAGCCTGGGCCGATGTTAATGAAAACCTGGACGGGGTTTACCAAAACCTTAAAATCAATTTCGAACATCTGGACGGATATTTGAACCTGTTCACTCCGCTCAACCGAAGGCTTTACAGAAATCGGGAAGACATCGGAGCACTGGAGATAAAGACCTTCTTACTCGATCTTTTCAAACCCCGCTTGGAGCGTCATAACATCCAATTAAAACATACAAAGGCATACGCAAAGAAAAATCTGCACGGTTTCCGGTCTACCTTTTATCCTGTGTTTGTGAATGTTGTAGATAATGCCATTCACTGGCTTAATCAAGGCAACCCCGAAGAAAAAATCATTCGACTACATGCCGATGAAAACGCCATTTACATTTCAAACAATGGCCCTGAAATTCAGGCAAAAGACAAGCAACAAATTTTTGACCTTGGATTTAGTCGGAAGCGAAAAGGCTCAACTAAGGGTAGTGGTATGGGTTTGCACATTAGTCGGGAGGTACTGAATGCTGAAAATTATAACATATCTCTGGACACGTCTCGCGAAGGCACTACGGTCACTTTCAAAATCGAGCCAATCAACCCCGAAGAAAATGAATAATGCTTTTTTCGATAGTTCAAAAGCCATTGCCAATGATTTCTTGCAAAGCGTAGTCTTTATTGACGACCGGGCTTTTACTGATGAGGAAGAAGTCAACAAGCATGAGTTCAATGCGGCTGAGATCACACGTGCATTTGCCAATAGCCAAAAGGTATGTGCAGTATATAAACCGAAAACTCTGACGGATATTGAAAACCTAGCCTTGCTTGCCAAAAAAGCGGACGTTACCGTACTGGATTGGAGAATTGACATAGCAGAGGAAGTTGGGGAAGATAATAACGGTGAAGAAGACGCCGAAGAAATTGATCCGCGCGGGCCGCATACTCTCAAAATAATTCGCGAAATTTTGTCTGATCCGCTAACCGGTAAAGGCAGTTTAAAACTCATTCTGATTTATACAGGAGAGACCGATTTACCTGGTATTACAGAGGCCACTTACGAAAATCTACAAGAGCAAAATATTGAAAATATACAAAGGGGAGATTGTACCGTTTTTACTGAAAACATCCGGATTCTCGTATTGGCAAAGCAGGCCGGTGAAGATCAGTATAAGCACAACCCCAAACTCAAAAACAAAATCGTTCCGTACGAAGCCCTGCCGGATTTTATTCTGACACAGTTTGCCGACATGACGTCCGGATTGCTTACCAATTTTGTTTTACAATCGCTCACAGCAATCAGGGCCAATACGTTTCGATTGATCAAACTTTACAAAAAGGAGTTGGATGCTTCATTTCTCGCTCATCGCTTGCTCCTGCCAAATCCTGAAGATGCAAAGGAACAACTTATTGAAATGCTCACGAATTCAATTGAGGCCCTAATGCACTATAACAGGACAGGGGAGGCCGCTTCACTAGACCGGATTACCGAGTGGATCAATACCCGGAATTTCACAAATGGTGTTATTTCCATTTCTAATAAAGACTTCGTTATTGACGCTGCGTTTGTTCAAACATGGGCTGAAAAAGGATTCGTAGAAGCTTGTAAGAGTAGATGGGTTGATCAAGGATATGGAGAACTCACGGAGAAGCAGACTGAAAAATTTGAAAAAAAAGAAAAAGAACTGCACAAAAAAGGATCGGTATATTTTAGAGAAGCGCATGAACTTGATGATATCGACAGTAAATTCTCTATTCTCACACATCACAAAAGTAATCTAAGACAACCGTCAAGCGCTCCCAAGCTCACACTTGGCACATTAATAAAACAAGTACCTCCAAATGGTGTTGAGGAACAAGAAGAACGTTACTATTTGTGTATTCAGGCAAGATGCGATAGTGTTCGGGTGGATGTCTTAAGAAAGTTTCTCTTTCTGCCCCTTGAGAAGGTGGGGAACGATTCCAAGTTTCATTTTGTGGTCGAGGAAAATGAGTTTATCAAATTAAGGATCATGAAAGAAGCATTTGAGTTACGTACCATCAAATTCAACCCTAATGCGGAACATCTGGTAGTGCTTGCCAACGAATCCGATGGCAAATACTACTTCGAGTCAAACCATGGGGAGCATTTCCAGTGGCTAGCCGACTTGAAGGAAGCACATGCTCAACGAGAAGTTAACAATTTTGCCGCAAAAATTTCGAGGGTTGGTCTGGATGAATCGGAATGGTTAAGACGCTGGGCTACTTAATCCAAACGGGAATCTCATGGGTCAACAATTACCGGAGCTCATTTCGACAATCAGGTCAATTCAAACGGCTTGGCAATTTCTATAAAGGTGGTTAAATGGAGAAACTCAGGATTTTCAAACCACCAAAGATCATATTACCACTATCGTAAATCGTGGCTGACATCTACCATAAAACCAAGCGTAAAGAAATCATGTCAAACATATCCGGCAAAGAAACCAAGCCGGAAATGCTGGTGCGTAAGTATCTCTATTCTCAGGGATTCAGGTACCGAAAAAACGATAAACGCTATCCCGGGAAGCCCGATATTTTAATCCCCAGGTACAAAACGGCCGTGTTTGTTCACGGCTGCTTTTGGCACGGCCACACTTGTAAAGCTGCCAAGCTGCCCGAAACCAGGAAACAATTTTGGACAAACAAAATAGAGGGCACGAAAGCCCGCGACAAAGCCAACCGGAGAGACCTGGAAAAGTTGGGCTTTCAAATCATCATTGTATGGCAATGCGAAATCAATACCACTGAAAAGCGAAACAACCGGTTGTCGGAATTAATCTCGGAAATCGTCCGTGTGAGGGATTGAAATACATACTGGCATCCTAAGAATTTGGGAGTGAAGTCAAAGTGGAAATACAATGGGAGCTTGGAAAATTATCTATATTGATCTGACAAAATGGATAGGATGAAACCTAACAAAGATGGCAAAACCTCAGTTAGATGAAATAAAACGGTTGGTAGTCAGGGCGCTGGTAGCTGATGAATTGCTGGTGGGCATATTGGTATTGAAGGGAGGGAATGCCATTGATCTTGCCTATGAATTATCCAATCGGGGATCTCTTGATATCGATTTCTCCATTGCATCGGATTTTACCGCTGAAGAACTGAACCGAATACGGAATCAATCCGATCATCTGCTGAACCAAGAATTTGAAAAAGTGGGTTTAAAGGCCTTTGATGTGAAGTTTGAGGAGAGACCTCATACGGTTAAGGATGAAGTAAAAGATTTTTGGGGTGGATACCTACTCGAGTTTAAACTATCCACCATGGAGAACTATACCCATTTTGACTCCCTTGACGATATAAGAAGAAATGCACTGGTTGTGGGCAAGAACAACTCGACCAAGTTTACGGTTGACATCAGCAAATACGAGTATGTTGGCAAGAAACGGCCACGCGATATTGAAGGAGCCACGGTGTATGTTTACTCGCCGGAAATGCTGGCCCTTGAAAAACTCAGGGCCCTGTGCCAGCAACTTCCGGCATACAAGGAAATTGTGCTGAGCATGACCTCCAAACCCAGGGCCCGTGATTTCTATGACATACATAACTTGCTGACATCTTTCGATCTGGATTTCTCAAGCAGCGAAAACAGGCACCTGGCTCATAGTATTTTTGAAGCCAAGAGGGTTCCCTTATCATTTATTGGACATATTGAAAGCCAACGGGAGTTTCATCGGGGTGGATGGGAAAGTGTTGTGCAAACAGTCAATGCAAATGAAGAGCTCAAGTCGTTCGATGCGTATTTCGACTTTGTGATCGGTGCCTTCAGGCATTTGGCTGCGGACTAAAACCTTTCGGATAGTATAGCTTCCATTTCTCGGAATAGTCGGGGTTCTTGATATTGTACGTGAGGTAGAAGTCAAACTTGATCTTCTTCCTGAAAAGATCCACTACCGGGTTGCTATACCCTGCATTTTCCAGGTAGAATCCGATGACCTGGTGATAGGGATAGATGTAATCCATGGCCTTCAAATACCGGGCAAGTTTTTCTACATCGGCGCTGTCCCTGGCTGTTTTGTAGGCTTCAAGCACCTCAAATATTCCTCCGGAGTAAACCGGACGAATGGCGATGTCGATTAATGTTCTTTCGAGATCGGTGTAGAAGAACGTTTGCGTCTCATTTTTGACTTGAATGACACCCATACGATCCGTAAACTTTCCATTGAGGATAACGATCTTTACTCCTCCGGTAAGGTAATGTTTGGATGATTTTCGTTGCGGCTTCGAGAATGCGGCGTCTATGAGCCGTTGTTCCAATTCCCCGTGCTCCATTTCAGACCGATGCTCACAATTTAGATAATGTGTCTTGGGGATCTGGAGTGTCAGTTGATGCAGGTACATGGCTGTATAGTGGGTATAATACCCACTCTTTACCAAACCGGAATAGCTGGTGAAATCATCTTCTGTTTTCCAGGTGTAAACTATTTTTTGTGTGATGCTGTTTTCTCTGGCGTATGTACGCGTGTGCAGAAGACCTGAATTGACAAGAAACTTAATAAAGTGCTTAACCTCACTTGAACGTGGAATATCCAACTCACGCCTCCAGGAGTCAAATAGTCTGTCCAGCGTTTTCTTGGAGAAACTACGGTCTTCAAGATTATTGAACAGTTCCTCAATCTTATTCAGGGCTGGCGAAAATGCGCTTTTTCTTCCCATAATTGTACTGCCACATAAGCATATATGCTTATGTGGCGAATTTATGATATTTTTTTGACTTAATCAAGTGAAGAAAGAGAGTTCATTTAATGAAGTACTTATAGCATATATGCTATAAGTACGTTAATAATTGAAAAATGTTACACGATAATTGAAAAAAACAGTGGATCAGACTGGCAGAGAATGCCGGTTACGGTTTTGACAAGATGATCAACGGCTGGAAAGCATATACCGGTACCGCTCCTGAGTTCGACCAGGGACAGGATTATACGAAGGTGGCCTTTTTCTTTAAGAGTGAAGCCGGCACTAAGTCGGCACCAAGTCGGCACCAAGCCGGGACTAAGTTGGGACCAAGCTGGGACCAAGCTGGGACTAAGCTGGGACTAAGCATAGGCGACATACAAAAGCTATTGGAACTCTGCCGGGAGGCCCAAACCATACAGGCCCTCATGTCATTGATGAACTGGAGCAACAGAACGAAGTTCAGAGACAAGTACATTACCCCTATGCTGGAACATGAGTTATTGGCGATGACCGAACCGGATAAGCCGAAGAGCCCCAATCAGAAGTACCATACGACGGAGAAGGGGATTCAATTGCTTGCGGAATAGTCCCCTTTTGTCGCATAGACATTCGCATGGACAAATTGTCCATGCAGGTTAAGTAATATTCTTTCTGCATTCCCAAGATTGGATTTCAGAGAAGGGGAAAGATACTGCCAGGAAAATGTCACGTGAGCAGGTTTGTGAATCGAAACAGTTATAGATCAATTATTGAAACGAAATTAAGGTATTATTCAATCATTAATTGATAAATCCACCCAATATAACTCAATTTAACAGTCAAAGGGAGGCTCAGTAACCACTGAATTTATTCTTGGGTAGATCACTTTTGTGCAAAAAACAGCGTATCAATAATTTATTTCACTTATGACTGATTTTACTTACTGGGCATAAATACTTATTCGCAATATTTTGACAAAAAAACCGGCCAATTTTAGTTGAAAATCAAATAAATTCGAATACATTTGAAGCTTCCGATCGGAAGAGTTTCATTGGAGGTGAAACTTTCACTTTTTGTTTACACATTTCAGGAGGGCACAAGTTTGTTTGGATTTGTGTGTTACCCTTTAGAGGGGGTGTCACTCATTGTTTTTATCCATAAAAGCGGAAGCCGAAAAGCTTGAACAGAGTAGGCAACATTCAACAAACAAAAGCCATGAATGAGTTTGGTTTAAAGCTCTTCGATTCTTTTGTTTTTATAAGAAAATACATTTACATCTTTCTGATTTGGATCTCCACTGTTTCTTTGTCGCATGCCCAGAGTCCTGTTTTTGGAATATGTGATAGCATCATAGATATCGCTCGTTCTGATTATCATACAGCCAAGCGACATTGGATAGACACCGGGGCCAAATACGAAATAGAACCGCAACAGGAGTTACTATTTCTAACATTTTCCGTTCAGCATCAGGATATAGAATTCATCAAAACTGAAATAGCAAAGCTGATACGAACTCATGGCTTTTCTGTTCATCAGACCCAGGAACGGTATCCTACCATTTACAATTTATTGTCAGATGGCAGCCTTAGTCAATGGTATAAGGAAAACTTTCACGACGCATACGAAACATGGGTACTCAGCCATCACGAAAAAATGTACACCATAAACACCATCGACAGGCTGTACGCCCGGGATCAAATGCTGGTAGCATTCTCCCAGTTTGATCATGACTCATGCTCCGTCTCAAAAAACATTGCCTCTACCATTGAAAACAACGATTTTGAAAATCTCCTTGAAATCGTCCGCCTGTGCAAAATGAACAACAATGAATTGCCAACCGGATACGACTTTGCCATTGATACCTACTCCAAAATCCAAATGATCCTGTGGCATAACCTTAAATCAAAGAACAACTTTCAACGCGCCTGGGAACAACTATTTCCGTACCTGGAAAAAGCATATTTCGACGGTAAGATCAGCAACAGCTTTTTATACGCATACGACAAGCTATCCTACGTTCACTTCGGTTATCAGTATTACGGAACCATTTCTGCACCGGTGAAAGACGAGGCAACCCTTAAAGAAAGACAACAAGATTACAAACTCTGACACAGGATATGATGGTCATCCATCTCTCGATTCATCGACACAGCATAAAAACATATGTGTTTATGTTTTTCATATTCGCATGCACGTATGGGGGATATACCAGTGCCCAAACCATTCGGGTAAAGTTTGATACACATCCTCTTGCCAGGGATTTTTCCCGCACTGACGCTGACATAAAATTACAAGGATATGAAGCACTTATTGCTGGCAATGTGCACTATAAGGATATACGGTTTATGCTTGCATATTTCCCTCCCACTCATCAAGTGATTCTGGGAGACTACCAGGCACAATACCTGGCCGTCCATCCTAGTATTTGCGTTGGAAAATATGTCAGGAATGGACTTATAAAAGCAGGAACACACTATTTTACCATTGATGGAATTTCAGATACCTGTGCGTACCTCACGCCGTCTTCTTCACCTGGAAACAAGAAACATATCATTGCCTCAGTGTTTCAGCACACATTACCTCCGGTTACGTTCGTTAGCACCGCACCGGATACAGTTCTCCTGAAAAATGAACTGATTCCCGGCAAATACTTATACATATATTTTTGGGGGACCTGGTGTGCCGGATGTATGCAATTCACACACTATTTGAAAGAAACAGATAGTCTGTTCTGTCAACATTTGAAAATCATTGGCTTGAATTATAAAGATACCGAAGAAGAGGCAATGAAATATATTCAAATAAACAAGATCGGTTGGCTAAATGGTTTTTCAACAGAAGAGATCAACCATGAATTCTTGTTAAACTCATTTCCTTATGGAGTTCTGGTAGATGGATCCACCGGTCAGATTGTGATGCTCCCACTCGCGCCAAAAATGCTGAAAGACTACTTGACACACAACCTGGGTATTGCCCCGATAAATGGCGGTACTAAAGCGCATCTAACAATTCCAGAATAATGTCCGTTGCAAAACTATATCCGAACATATAATGTTGTAAAATTCAACAGAACCACCTCAGTCAATATATTAAGCGGAAGCCGAAAAGCTTGGATAGAGTAGGCAACAAACTAAAATCCCATAAACAAATGGAACATGTACTTGAAAAATTATCAAATGACAAATTCGCAAAGCTGTCCGAGGATCAAATGGCAAAAATTAGCGGAGGTCGTTGGGTGCTGAAATACGCAAACCAAACACTTGCCTCTCTTAATGGTACTTCAACCACCGGCGACTACTATTACAATGACCGAAAAGGTTATGGTAGGTTTGTTGCCAACGATGAAGTAACCCAAAGCGATCCCAGCGCCAACTTGGGTTAAGGAGAAAAAAAGTAAACAGGACCAGCCTCATGCTGGTCCTGTTTAACCTTATTTTAGATGTACACATGAGGCTTCTGTACCTGATATTTTTAACTCTAATCTCATCCCACTTAGCAATAGCCCAGAACCTGGTACAAAACCCTGGGTTCGAGGAAGTGGATGATTCGACACAATTATGGTGTGTGGCATGTCTCACAAAACCCCTCCCATCTCAACAAAAACAACTTTTTAAATTCAGACCCAACCACTGGACCGCGGCTACCAGACTTACTACGCCCGAACTGTACGACAGCAAATCACAGAACAAACTTTCAGTTAAATGGAGTCCAGAAAAGGTCCATTCACCGGAAGGAAGCAAATTTGCAGGTCTGTTTATGTTTAATTCTGGTAACCGGGAGTTTATACAGAATGAATTGTCCAAACCACTGGTAAAGGGTCAAACATACTGTGTAAGCCTGAAGGTTCGGCTTTCGGATTATTCTAAATGGGGAGTTGACAAGATCGGGGTGTTATTCACTGAGAGAAAACAATTTTTTCAAGAACAAGCAGACATACTCGAAATGCAATCGCAATTGGAATCCCAAACTGGAGTGGTAATAAAAGAAAGAGTTAACTGGACAACACTATGCGGGCAATATACTGCTTTGGGACAAGAACAGTATTTAATAATAGGGAGATTTGCCGCTAATGAACAAACTTCGATACAGTTACTCCCGGACTATAATAAGTTAGGCGAAGCACTTATTAAAACGGATGGTGCCTATTACTTGGTTGATGAAGTTATGGTCACGCCATTAACGGATCATGGTCAATGTGGATGTAGTGGAATCCCCTTGGAGTCAAATTCAATAAATCATACGCCTGTTAATACTTTATTTCCTAAGGTGGATTCCTTTCCCACAGGTAAAAATATAATTCTTGACAACATATACTTCGATATCGACAGTTCGGTACTTCTCAGCAATTCATTTCCTCAAATGAACAAGCTGGTTGAATATCTGAATTCACACCCTTCTATTCACATAGAAATCTCAGGACACACCGATAATACAGGAACGGACGAGCATAACAAACAACTTTCAGAAGATAGAGCCAAATCCGTAGCAGACTATTTATACAAACATGGAGTCAAGGAAGAGCGCGTTAAATGGCAGGGGCTAGGCAGTTCTGTGCCTGCAGCCACGAATGCCACAGAAGAGGGAAGAAAGGAAAATAGAAGAATCTCATTCACATTGTCAAATTATGATTCTGATTCTGAGCATAAGTAGTGATACCTCCACAGACAATGTATCCGATTACCTGGATCAAATGGGTGCAAAATATATCCGATTACATCCAGAAGACTTTGACCACATCACTTTTTTCCCCGGTGAAAACTACGTTAATTTCTCGGCCACTTCCGCAAACAAACAGGACAAGCAATTATTCTTGGATCAAATCAAGATAGTATGGTTTCGTAAGTGGGCTACTCCCAATTTTGGAATAACCGACCCATCCTCTTTGGAAAGAAGCAATGAGGAGGCATTAGTACAATGCCTAAAAAGTGAAAGATCATCTATCATAAATTATATCACCCATAGTTTAACGCATGTAACATGGATGAATCACCCATCCACATCAAGGATCAGCAAACCAGAACAACTTACACAGGCCAAGTTGGCCGGTCTGACCACCCCCAGCACAATTATAACATCCAGTAAGTCAATGTTAATTGAGTTTTACCATTCACATGATCAAATCATCTCAAAAAGCATTGACGCGCCGCTTTTGCTTCACGACCCAAACAGTTCCATAGCATATTTGTCTTATACCAATACTGTCACAGAATCTGATATTGACGCACTTCCCTTAAAATTCTTTCCCAGTATGTTTCAGGAATATATAGACAAAGACGTCGAGATCCGGGTATTTTACCTTGGTGGGCAAATCTGGTCAATGGCTATATTCTCACAGAATGACGATCAAACAGCCGTTGATTTCAGAAAGTATAACAAAGCAATGCCAAATCGAACAACATGTTTCCAAATGCCAAATCAAATCAAAAATAATATTACAAGGTTCATGGAACGAACTGGACTGATTACCGGTTCTTTGGATTTTATTCTGACTCCCTCCGGCGAATATGTTTTTTTAGAAGTTAATCCATCCGGTCAATATGATATGATCTCTAAACCATGCAACTACCATCTCGACAAGGCAATAGCAACATTTCTTTATAATTCAGATAAAGATGAAAAACTCACATTCCATAAAAGACAGTTTGCTGTTGAAGAAAATTAATAAATCAACCAACGGTAACATTCCGGTATTCATCAGCACCATGACCTCCATTGTCAAGTATAATGACACGCTTCACTTGGGGAAAAGCATGCATTATAATGGAAGTTCTGCTTTTATGTGCCATGATTACTATAAACCAATTTCAAGGCTGTTGTGAAAGAACTAATGCTTAAACTTTTTGATCACTGTATTCCTGTGAAAGGATTTACGCGAAGTATTATTTGCGATACCCAAAGGAATCAGTTTGATTTTATCCCCAATGCTCTTTTCGACATACTTTCCAAGGACCAAGGAAAAACGGCAAATGAAATTAAGTCCAATTACACCCGCAATCAGATTGAAATCATTGACGATTATTTGACGTTTCTGGAAAATAAAAACTATGTTTTTTGGACATCTGAACCTCACCTATTTCCTGATATTGACAGGAGTTTTGAAACACCCTCTGTTATCACAAATGCAATTATCGAGGCTGGTCAATACCTCCTAAAAAACATTGATAGCATCATCGATCAGCTAGATGATCTTGGGTGCAAAGCGTTGGAGATACGAGCTTACAATCCAATTGATTTTGAAGATATTGAAAAAATCACTTCTGCCTCATCATTGAGCAAGATCAGAACCATTCATATTATTTTAAAACATAACGAACACATTTCCTCCTCCCAATACAAATCACTACATGAAATGAACCCGAGAATACGCAGCATTTGCATTCATTCATCTCCTGAGGATAGGCAGGAATCTCTGGATTTTTCAGGCAACCTCACACTGTCATTCACTTCAACAACGGTAAGTAGTGAAAAATGCTGTGGACTTATCCACCCCAACTATTTCACTCCAAATTTACATGCACTAATAGAATCCCAAGAAAACAACTCATGCCTGAATCGAAAAGTAGCAATTACGCAACAAGGCAACATAACAAATTGCCCATCCATGAATCACAGCTTTGGCTGTATTGAAACAAAAACCATTAGAGATGTTGTTACAGAGGATGAATTTCAATCAATGTGGAGGATACGCAAAGACCAGGTGAAGGTCTGTCAGGACTGTGAATTCAGACATATATGTACAGACTGCCGTGCCTATGTGGAAGACCCGGAGGATTTACATAGCAAACCGCTCAAATGTGGCTACGATCCCTACAATGGCAAATGGGAAGATTGGAGTGCAAATCCGTTAAAACAAAAGGCAATTGAATACTATGATCTAAAGACGATAACGGAGCAGGTTTCATGAAGAAGTTTTCTTTTTATCGTCAATCAGATGCAATGGACTGCGGTCCTACCTGCCTTCGCATGATCGCGAAGCATTATGGCCGTGCAATATCCCTTGAAAAACTCAAACGTATCTCGGAGACCACCCGCCTGGGCGCTAACTTAAGGAACATTTCGGATGCCGCAGAAGGCATTGGGTTTCGTAGCCTAGGGGTAAAAACAGATTTCAACAAACTCAAAGAAGACGCACCACTTCCCTGCATCCTTCATTGGAACCAAAACCACTTTGTGGTTCTGTATAAAATTAAACGGGATACCCTGTACGTCGCTGACCCCGGGCACGGTCTGTTAAAATTCTCCACAAACGAGTTCATGGGCAACTGGACGGGTCAATCGACCACCGACGAAACCAACAAGGGCGTGGCACTTCTTCTGGAACCCACCCCCCGGTTGCGCCAGAGCGAGGAAGACGATCATGCTTCCCGCAAAGGTTTTTCTTTTCTTTCCCAATACCTGTTCCGGTACAAGAAGTTCATCCTCCAACTCTGTCTGGGCCTTTTGGCCGGCAGCCTGCTGAACCTGATCTTTCCTTTCCTCACCCAGAGCATCGTTGACATCGGTATCCAGAACCGCGACATCAATTTCATCTACCTGATTCTGCTGGCTCAACTGCTGCTCTTCATGGGCCGGGCTTCCATCGAGGTCATCCGCGGATGGATCTTACTACACCTCAGCACACGCATCAACATCTCCCTGGTGTCCGACTTCTTCATCAAGCTGATGAACCTGCCCATTTCCTATTTCGACGTGAAGGTCACCGGCGACATCATGCAACGCATCAACGACCACCGCAGGATCGAGAACCTGCTGACTACCACTTCTCTCAACACCCTGTTCTCTTTTTTCAACCTCATCGTATTCGGCGCCGTGCTGGCCTGGTACGATCCGCGCATCTTCTTCATCTTCCTGGCCGGGAGCACTCTCTACATCACATGGGTACTGGTCTTTCTTAAACGCCGAAAAGACCTCGACTATAAACGTTTTTCCCGTTCCAGCGAAGAACAGAGCAAGGTGATTGAACTGATCAACGGCATGCAGGAAATCAAGCTGCACAATGCCGAGAAACAGAAGCGCTGGTCATGGGAACATCTCCAGGCAAGGCTATACAAGATCGCCATTAAGAGCCTGGCCCTAGAACAAACCCAATCCACCGGCTCTTCTTTTATCAACGAATTGAAGAACATCATGGTCACCGTGTTTGCCGCCAAGCTGGTTATCGACGGGGACATTACGCTGGGGATGATGCTATCCATCTCCTTTATCACCGGACAACTCAACGGTCCCATCCTGCAACTGGTCAATTTTGTCTACACCGCACAGGATGCCCGCATCGCTTTGGAACGACTCTCGGAGATCCACAACAAGGAGGATGAAGAGGATGAGCGTAGCCATAAGGTATCGCATGTGCCTGGAGGAGACATTGTCCTAAAGAATGTGTCCTTCAGGTATGCGGGCGGAATTAAACCCGTGTTGCAACACCTTCACCTGACCATCCCGGATGGGAAGATCACCGCCATCGTCGGCTCCAGCGGCAGCGGCAAGACCACCCTGATGAAACTGCTGCTGAAATTCTACCAACCACAGGAGGGGGAAATAAAACTGGGCAGCATCGCCCTTGATAACATTGCTCATCAAGCCTGGCGGGAACGTTGCGGCGTAGTGATGCAAGAAGGTTTTATCTTTAATGATACCATCGCCAACAACATCGCCGTGGGTGCCGAACATGTGGACCCGGAACGGCTGGTGCGTGCGGCGGAAACGGCCAACATCCGTTCTTTCATCGAAGAATTGCCCCTGGGCTACAACACCAAGATCGGTATGGAGGGTTTGGGTCTCAGTACCGGGCAGAAACAACGCATCCTGATCGCACGTGCAGTCTACAAGAACCCGGAGATGATCCTGTTCGATGAAGCCACCAGCGCGCTGGATGCGGAGAATGAACGACAGATCATGTTCAACCTGGAAGCTTTTATGAAAGGACGGACCGCCGTTGTGATTGCCCACCGACTGAGCACGGTCAAGCATGCTGATCAGATCGTGGTGCTGGACAATGGAAAGATCATTGAACTGGGTACACATGATGAACTGGTGGAAGCACGGGGAAGGTATTTTCATCTTGTGAAGAACCAACTGCAACTGGAAAAACTGGATGATAATTGAAAATTGAAAAGGGAAAATTGAAGATGGAAAATGGCCGCAAACCGAATCAGGTGAGGGATATGAGTTTTGCATTTGCACTGGATGCTGTGAAAACATACAAAGAAATTGTCAGGGAGCAGAGGGAATATGTATTGTCCAAACAATGGCTGCGCTCAGCAACATCCATCGGGGCCAATGTACAGGAAGCTGAACACGCTGAAAGTCGAGCTGATTTCACTCACAAACATGCCATCGCGTTGAAGGAAGCCAATGAAAGCAGATACTGGATGGAACTGTTGTATCAATCCGGGTATATGTCGCGGGAAGCATATTCCTTGCTGAATGACAAAAACATTCAACTCATCAAACTCCTTGCAGCCATAGTTAAGAAATCAAAATTGAAAAGTGAAAATTCGAAAGAGGTATGAATCATGAAGAAATACGTTGCCTCACCATTTTCAATTTTCCCTTTTCAATCTTCAATTAAATAACGTGCCTGAACAAACAGACCATATCCACCTGCGCAGCGAAGAAGTCCAGGACATCCTGGGGAAAACACCATCGTGGATGATTCGCTGGGGTACGGCCATGATCCTTGGACTGATCCTGATGCTGGTGTTTCTTTCCTGGTTCATCCGCTACCCGGATGTGATTGCCGGACCAGTCATGGTCACCACCGAAACCCCACCAGTGAAATTGGTCTCCAACAGTTCAGGGAAATTGATCAGGCTTTTTCATCGGGATGGAACCATTGTAAAGGAGGGTGAGCCACTGGCCGAAATTGAAAACAACATGACACGGGAAGGCATGATGTTTCTGGATTCCCTGCTGCCGGATGTGGACCGGTTGCTGGCAAGTAAAACCGATTGGGTAGCTTTCAATGATCACGATCTTGTTTTCGGTAGCCTTCAGCAGGATTACCAATCGCTCAAAACCGCCTGCACTGAATACGCCCAATGGCGCAATGATCCGTACGGCGTGGAACAGATCGGCAAACTGAAGAACAAGATCACGCACTACCGGCAACTGATCGCCATCATGAAAGACCAGGCAGCCCTGTCCGAAAAAGAACTGAGAAATGCCACGGAGACCTACCATGCCAACCAGAAGTTGTACAAAGAAGGTGTGTATTCCAAAAAAGATTTCTTTGACCGTGAATCGGCCTACCGGCAGAAACAGCAAACCGTGGAAGAACAGAAGAAGGCGATGACCCAGAACGCTATTGCCCTGAACGATCTGGAAAGCCAGTTACTTGATGCCGAACATGCACGTACCGAAACCGAGCGCAAGTACAGGGAAGATATCCGGCGCGGATTGGCCAGCCTGAGAAACGGAATCCAATCCTGGGAGCAAAATTTTCTGTTACGCTCTCCCATCTCCGGTAAGCTGAGTTACCTGTCCAACCTGAGTACCAGTCAACACGTCAACAGTGGTGATGCCCTGTTTGCCGTCATCCCGGAAAGTGAAAGCTACACCGCCTGGATGGAACTACCTTCTCAAGGGGCAGGTAAGGTCAGAAGCGGACAACAGGTACAGATCGCTTTTCAGGATTACCCTTCCCACGAGTATGGACGCATTGCCGGGCAAGTCGTTTCTCTCTCATTGATCCCCAACGGCAACACCTACAGGGCGGAGATCCGGTTAACCGATGGTTTGGAATCCACCTACCACAGAAAGCTGGCTTACAAACCGGAAATGAAGGGAACCGCCGAAGTGGTAACGGATGATCTTCGGCTGATGGACAGGGTGTTCAACCGGTTCAGGGAGGTGTTGAAGCGGTAAAGAGGTATTCCATTGAATGCTTACACAAACCGTCAATG
Organism: Flavobacteriales bacterium; assembly: GCA_020635855.1. Taxonomy (NCBI): domain Bacteria; kingdom Pseudomonadati; phylum Bacteroidota; class Flavobacteriia; order Flavobacteriales; species Flavobacteriales bacterium. Next base: position 253,008 of record JACJYZ010000003.1, read on the forward strand.
ACCCTTTCCTTCCCGCCAACAATTACCCGCTTATTCCCCAATCACTTACCCTGATCAAATCGTCAATTTGACGGTTCGAATGGATGTCGGTCAGCTCCACCCCTGAAGTAGAAAAAGCCCGATGATCACTCATCGGGCTTTTTCTACTTCAGGGGTGGAGCCTCGAAGCGAACGAGGCACGAGTTCTGCTGCGGGGCAGTTATTCAATTTATAAAGGTAGCATTATGTGCTCCCGAACCTAAGTCAAACAGAACCCCAAAATCTGATGAAAAGGAGATGGTTGAAATTCATTTCCAGGAGGGATTTGAACATGCGGATGTACGTGTGGTGGTTGGCGACAGCGTGGTGTTTTCAAAAACACTGACAACCGAAGCGCAATTAGGCTTGGCCGGTGTTTACGAACTGGATGTTCGCCACGTGAAAAATTGCCGGTTGGTTGTGGATGACAAGCAGCTGGCGTACTCATTCAAACCCGGTTGCCCGTTTCTGGGCGTCACGTTTGCATCGGAAACCGGCATTATGGTGGAATGCAGCGCTGCCAGGTTTTTGTATGATTAGGGTGGAGGGGGGGGCTGGTGCGGATACCGTTATTCGTGCCAGAGGGCTTATCCGAGGCGGGGAGCCCAATCCCATCTGCATTGAATGTTTATAGAAGATGGCATGGGTGCGATGATGTACGACCCCGTTGGGGTCGCAGAATTCCCCGGTGTTCGTATTTTCTATAAACGTTGAATCCCTCCGGGATTCTTTCTTTCATCGATGGATGTCTATCCCCCGTTCACAAACACAAATCTGTTTACCTTCAGGCGGGCCCTTAAATCGGTAGGCGCGCTGTATGCTCTTGCTGTATGCTGTTGCTGTATGCTCTTGCTGTATTTGCTGTATGCTAATAATTCCGTATCTTTGCCACCGAGCAGATGACATAGGTACGTCAAGCGAAGAATCAATATCCGTTCCGGATTTCCTTTCTTTCTCGTATTTGGGTCATTTAAGACCTGAAGCTTTCACACAGTTTTAGAAGAAGAGCCCCGGCCACTCACCGGTTGGCAAGCGATGCAAGGGCGAACCCTTGTCAATAGGGAAGGGCTTTAAGCCTTGCCCATATGATTGTATTTTGAGAACAAGACAACAACAAAAAAGAAGAAAGCCGGGACAACGTCCAGCCAACCAACCACCCCGCGGATACCGCAATGGGAAAAGAAGATCTGCCAAAGCCAAGTTGGGGCAAAGCCTTGACCCCGAAACATTGATAAAAAAAGCCGAACCCAGATCCGAAACCAAATACGACAGCGGCAGAACCATTGATAACCTGCCACTGGATCAACGCCTCACAGACCGGATCAGGAAAAAAGGGTTTGAAAGACTTACCCCCATCCAGGACCAAAGCCTGGAACCCCTCATTCAGGGGCAGAATCTCATGGGAATAGCACAGACCGGTACGGGAAAGACCGGCGCTTTTTTGATTCCCGTGATCCATCGGCTGCTGACCGAACCCAACCGGCACCAGGCACTGGTGTTGGTTCCTACGAGGGAACTGGCATTGCAGGTGCAGGAAGAATTCGATAGCCTGTCTCAAGGCCTTGGACTCCGCCGCACCACCCTGATCGGTGGCACCAGTTTGCACACCGACAGACAGCGATTGAAAAAAGGCAACCACGTGATCATCGGTACGCCGGGTCGCGTGCAGGACCACATCGACAATGGTGGCCTGCGCCTTCACACGTTCACCACATTTATCCTGGATGAGTTCGACCGCATGCTTGATATGGGTTTCATCCGCAACGTGAACAGGATTCACGCGGAAATGAAAAACCTGAAGCAAACCGTTCTGTTTTCCGCCACGGAAAGTGCCAGCCAGCGTAAGGACATAGACCGATTGTTGCGCAATCCTGTTGAAGTACGGGTGTCATCCGGCAACCGCACATCAGATCATATCGAACAGGACGTGGTTCGCATCATGCCCGGCGAAGATAAGTTCAGCATAATGCTGAACCTGATCCAACAAGATGGCTTCGAGCGGGTGCTGGTATTCGAAGAAACAAAACGAAGCGTGAGCAAACTGGCGCTCAAACTAAAGAAAGCCGGTGTTTCAGTGGATGAAATTCACGGGAATAAAACCCAGGCGTCGCGAAAAAGAGCGTTGGATAAATTCCGGGCCGGGAATATTAAGGTGCTCGTTGCTACGGATGTTGCCGCACGGGGTATTGACGTAGACGATGTATCACATGTGATTAATTACCGGGTTCCTGTGAACCGGGAAAGCTATATACACCGGATCGGTAGAACGGGTCGGGCCGGGAGACAGGGCATTGCATTAACCCTGGTGGATTGAACATCCGTTCTCTTATTCACAAACAATTAAATATTCAAAACAAGTAACAATGGAAAAAGGAACAGTAAAATTCTTCAATGAGTCCAAAGGATTCGGATTCATCACAATGGAAGACAAACGCGACATCTTCGTGCACGTAACCGCGTTGCAGGAGGAAATCCGCGAGAATGACGAAGTTGTCTTCGAAGTGGAAGAAGGAAAAAAAGGCCTGAATGCAGTGAATGTAAGACTGGCCTAACCTGAACAAATCCACACCCTACCGGTAGGAAGCATTCCCGCCGGTAGGGTGTTTTTTATTTTATATCCCACCCAAACCGGAACCACATGGCCAAAACGAACTACTCTTTTAACAAAAGAAAAAAGGAGCTTGACAAGAAGAAAAAAAAGGAAGCCAAGCTCAAACAGAAACTAGAGCGTAAGAAACTCAAAGCCGAAGGAGGTGTGGATGATGCGGACGAAAATGATGCCACCGGGTCCTCCGATGAAGAAGAGTAGCCGCACCTAACCATTGCGTGACTGACAAACGCACACTTTCCTCTCTTGCTTGCTAGAGGTACGATGCCCCCACTGTATGCTGTTGCTGTATGCTGTATGCTGATCTTACTTCAACTCCAATACGTCCTTCAGCTTTGCATACCCGCTTCGGCTCATTGGGATGGAGACACCGCTTTTCAGAATGGCTACATGGTTGTCTTTGCCTGCGGGTTCAATGCGTGTGATCTGGGCCAGCTGCACGATGAATGACCTGTGCACCCGCAGGAATCCTGCCTGACTGAGGCTGTCCTCAAAATACTGCATCGTTTTCTTCTTCAGGAAACAGTCGTTGGCGGTGATCACCTTCACGTAGTCGTCATACGCTTCGAAATAATGAATGTCCTGTACCGGCAGGATGCGTATGTTGCTGCCGTCTTTCACCACCACCCGATGCATTTCTTCGCGGTTGGAGGGTGTTGAATCGGCGAGCTCCCGGAGCTTCCGGTCGGATTGTTCGCTGCCACGCGCCTTTAACCAATTATTCACGGCCTTCGCAAAACGTTCTTTGCTGAAAGGTTTTAGCAGGTAATCGACCGCATGTACCTCGAAAGCGGCCACAGCATACTCATCGAAGGCAGTAGTGAAGATGATGCCCGGCCGGGGTTCGTCAATCAGTTCCAGCATTTCAAATCCGTTGATCTTCGGCATCTGGATGTCGAGGAAAACCAGGTCGGGTTGGTGTTCGGTGATGGCCTTGATGCCTTCAAACCCGTTGCCGCATTCCTGCACAACATGTATATCGGCAAAGTCGGAAAGGTAATCCTTCACCACCTGGATCGCCAGGGGTTCGTCGTCTATGATAACGGCTTTGATCATGGGCGTTGGGGTATTTTAACGGTCACGGTGAATGTGTCTTTATCGGCACGGGTTTGCAGCAGGTCGTTGCGGGCGAAAAGCAAGTACAGGCGGCGTTGCACAGATGTGAGTCCGAACCCGGTTCCTTGCCTGGGGCGCGCTGTTTCTGCATCGAAGGGGTTGCGGATGGTGATCACGAGGTAGCCCTTTTCTGCGCGGGCGGTGATGCGGATGGTCACGGTTCCCACGGTATCGTACAGGCCAAACTTGATGGCGTTTTCCACCAGGGGCTGGAGGAGGAGGGGCGGCAACATCATCGGGAGTGCGGCTTCATCCTGTTCGGCTTCTGTGTTCAGGCGATGCCCGAAGCGCACCTTTTCAATGTCGAGGTAGAGGTTCAGCTGGTTTAGTTCCGATGCCAGGTCCACGAATTGTCCGTCGTTTTTCTTCACGGTGCCGCGCAGGAAGTCGGATAGTTTGTGGATCATGCTGCGCGCTTCTTCCGGCTGGATGCTGATGAGCGAGCTCACCGAGTTGAGGGTGTTGAACAGAAAATGCGGTTGCAGCTGTTGCCGAAGGGAGGAGAGTTCGGCTTCCTTGCCCAGTTTCTCCAGGTTGAGGCGGCGTTCGTTGCTTTCATCCTGCGCGCGCTGGTAGTGCAGCAGGCGGTCCAGCAGCATGAAGGCGCCGATCACCACAAAGAAGAACGCGAAGCGCAGCGGCACGGTATGTTCGAAAAGGGCATCGGCGGGTGTGTTCCCGTACAGGTAGCCGGCGATGTAGTGGATGGCAACAAGCGACGCAGCTGCGAGACCGACACACCACAGCAGCGGCATGTACCAGCTTTTGCCGCTGGAACGGTGGTAGCGGAGAATGAGGGTGATGTCAAAACAGGCGAAGGCCAGCAGGGCGTTGTTCAGGAGGCTGTCGGTCCAGGCGGTATGGGCATCGATCCCGAAATACATGAGCAGATAAGCGTGGGCAGGTATCCATGCCACGAACCAGGCCGCAAAGGCTGTCCAGTATTTTCGGTATGAAAACAAATCAGTTGTCAATGGACCGCATATTCAAAGATAGAAATCCTGCTCCGATGGCGTGTTGCCTCTCGTGCACATAGCGTGTGTAAAGATGTGCATCCGTGGGTTCGGTAATGGATGATGTTAGTTCGGCTCCGTCGGTGAGCGTACCCAGGTGGGTGAGCTCGGCCACACCCACGAACCGCCACTCCACGGTTTCTCCCTTGTGGTTGGAGAAGCTGTCCTGTTCTTTGTGGCCCAGGCGGGATGCTTTTTCAAATGCCGATGCCTTGTCACGGGCCCGGATGAGCCGGAGCTGTTCATCGAATTGGGGGGCATGTTCACCTTTGCCGGTAACGATGCGGTAGATGATGCGTGCTGTGAACCAGTTCATGTGTGTTGGGTGTGATGGGGGTCAGTAACTGCTGATCTGGATGCCACCGAGGACGGAGGTGCCTTTGAGGGTAAGTACCTTGTCGGAGTCGGGGTGGAGGTTATCGCCACGTTTGTCTTCAATGCCTCCGAGGAAGGCCACGGTTTCGCTGTAGTTCACCCGCCAGTGGGGTGGCACAATGAGCTTGGTGCCGCCGAACACCTGGTGCATCTCCAGGATCACGGTGCCGTTGATGTCTGCCTGACCGAGGTTGATTTCGGCGCCGCCGAACACGCAGGTGACCTCACCGCCTTTGAAATCTTTTGAGATGATGTTCTTCCGGGTGCTGCCGAACACCACCACGGTATCGATGCGGTCTTCGGTAGACCGGTCTCGTTCCTGTTGCCGGTATTGATCGCGGTAATATCGACGCTCCCTGTGTTTCCATCTTCGGTGCCATGCACGGTGGGGACCGCAGCGGCGCGGACGGAAGATCATGAACAGGCCCATCATCACGACCACAATCGGCCATACGAACGGGCGGATGTGAAAGCCGGGGATGAGATCATCCATCAGGAAAAGTCCGCCGATGAGGATGGGTGCCAGCCAGCCTGCACCCCGGAACAGGTGTTTGGCGCCAATGTAAAGACCCAGAACGATCAGTCCCATTTTCCATGTGAACAGCCAGGCAGGGAAGAAGTACCCCATTTTATGCATGAACCATACCACACCCACGCTGATAAGTACCAGTCCGCCCAGCACACGTCCGGCGCGTGGATGGCGGTATTCATGCCAGTCTTTGCAGTCGCGGTTGATGTCTTGTTGATTGATGTCCGTTTCCATAACACTTGTTTTTTGACAAATGTAGGCCGGGCATCAGGCTGTCGAAAGGGCGAATAGGTGAATGGCGGTTGGGAGGCGGTGAATGGCAGGAACAGCATACTGCAACAGTATACAGCATACAGTGGCGGTGTAATTCCCGGGTTAGTTGTTGGTTTGAAGGGTTATTGAAACGCCTTCAGGTTTCGGTTTGGACAGATGCCTTTTACTCTTGCTCTAAACGGTATGTTGTAATTTAGCCAATATCAACAAGAGAACATCGGACATCAGGTGAAACGGGTCCTGAACATATTACTCATGCTGTGTACCATCCCCGCATGTATGCAAAAACAGGATCGGGTGCAGCCGCATCATCAGGAAACGGATGCAAGGCCAGCAAACGTCCCGGTCCCTTACCACGATATGCACGCTGAAATTGACACAAGCGGCGTGCTTCATTGGGAATCGGAAGAGGTGGAGGATTCCACCGAATTCATCGTCCAGCAGTTCAAATGGAACCGCTGGGTGAACGTGGATACCGTGAAGGGAACGGAAGGCGATCAATACCACTTCACATCCCGGGTATATCTTTTTCATGGAAAGAACCGCATCCGAATCCTGCACCATGCCACCGATACAAATACCTATGCAGACACGGTTTCGATGGATGTGCCCAACATTCCCGAGGTGAGTTATGCATGCAGTGTGAACATGGACAAGGTGAAGTTTTCAGCGGAAACACCTTATGAGATCATTGATGCCCACGGTCACACCGTGCGTTCGGGATTCGGGAACAGTGTGTCCGTAAAAGACCTGGATGAAGGAATGTATTTTTTGAATGTTGAAAACAAGACAGAGGAGATTATCGTCAGGAAAACATGGTAGTTTAGAATATTGATAATGTATTGAACCCAGCTATTGTCTCAAAGTTCCTTATGAAATAACATGGGAGTTTCTTGCGGCTCACCTTGAAGATATCACCCGATGGCCGCAGAAGTTCATCAGCATCACCGGGCCATTCCAGTCACCTATCGGCGATATTCTCCGATAACATCAATTGTGTGCCGAATGCCGTTCTAGCCGACGAAAGCACTGTATGCAGTATGCTCTTGCTGTATGCTGCTTTTAGTTCTCCGGAATATGCTTCAGCGTTTCCAGAAACAGTTGCCAGTATTTGTGTACTGAACTGATCTGTACTTTCTCGTCGGGTGAGTGGGCGCCGCGGATGTTCGGACCGAAGGAGATCATTTCCATGTCGGGGTAGTTGGCACCGAGGATGCCGCATTCAAGTCCGGCATGGCAGGCGCTCACCTTGGGTTCCGACTTGTACAGCTCGCGGTAGAGGTTGTCCATGATCTTCACGATGGCCACACCGGGCTTGGGTGTCCAGCCGGGATAGGCGCCTGCGAAGTCCACTTTGCCACCGGCGCTTTCAAGGGAGGTTTTCAGCTTTTCGGCCAGTTCCATTTTCTCGGCATCCACCGAACTTCTTGTCAGGCACATCACGGTGTAGGTGCCGTCTTTCACGAGGATGCGCGCCACGTTGTTGGATGTTTGTACGAGGCCCTGGATCTCCTGGCTCATCTTGTACACACCGTTGGTGCTGTCGGCGATGCTTTTCAGGAATTTTTGCTGGAAGTCGGCCGGCAGGATGTTTTGGGGTGCATCGGTTTTTTCGAGGGAAACGGCCAGGTTGGGGTCCGTATCCTTGTATTCGCTTTTGAAAGCGTTGCCGGTTTCTTTTGCGAAGGCTTCAAAGTTGGAGGCGGCATCTGCACTCACGACAACGGTGGCCACCGACTCACGGGGGATGGCATTGCGCAAACCACCGCCGTCGATGGTGGAAATGTGCACACCGAACTTCGTGGCGGCATCGGTCAGGATGCGATTCATAAGTATGTTGGCGTTGCCGCGGTTGCGGTGGATGTCCATGCCGGAATGTCCGCCGGTGAGGCCGTTCACGGTGATCTTGTACGCCTGGGTTCCGGCCGGGGTGGGGGCAGAGGTGTAGATGCCGTTGGCGGTTACGTCGATGCCGCCTGCACAGCCGATGGTGAGCTCGTCGTCATCTTCGGTATCCAGGTTCAGGAGGATCTTGCCGTTGAGCAGTCCGCCTTTCAGATTCAGTGCGCCGGTCATACCGGTTTCCTCATCGATGGTGAAGAGGGCTTCAATGGGAGGGTGGGGGATGGTATCGGAAGCAAGTACGGTCATGATGGAGGCCACGCCGATGCCGTTGTCGGCGCCGAGTGTGGTGCCTTTGGCTTTTACCCAGTCGTTATCCACAAACATCTCGATGCCCTGTGTGTTGAAATCAAAGTTGGTGGAGGCGTTTTTCTGGTGCACCATGTCGAGGTGACTTTGCAGCACCACCGTTTGCTTGTTCTCCATGCCCTTGCTGGCGGGCTTGCGGATGATCACATTGCCGATCTCATCCTGCAGGGTTTCCAGTCCGAGCGACTTTCCGAATTCCATCATAAAGGCACTGATGCGTTCTTCTTTTTTGGAGGGGCGTGGTACCGCGTTGAGGTCGGCAAAATGATTCCACATTTCTTTGGGGGCGAGTTCCCTTACTTCTTGTGACATAACTCAGAATGCTAAAAAGGTGAAACGATCTGCAAGTTTACAGATATCATCGGGGGGATTCAAATAAATCTTTGTCGGGAGAGCAAATGAATCATCCGACTTGCAAGGGTTCATGCGGGTTGATTTGTTCCGGAAGCAAGTTTGTTAGTGTGAAAACCCAACGTCTCTGACCGGGGTTATGCCGGTATTTTATTGCCACAAAGACACAAATGCGCCAAGATGCACTTCGTACATTCATTAGTCATCCGGCAGCAGACCTTTGTGCCTTGGTGGCATTTTTCGGGGAAAGCAGATGCCTTATGCCTGTGTATTTTCCTGTGGTGTTTTCATGAAAAACACGGAAGCCAGCAGGAATGCCACACCGAGTCCTTTGATGAAATCTGTCAGGTCGATGGAAAAGTCGGGGATGTGTCGGGCGAACAAGCCGAATCCCATGCATAAGCCTCCAATGATAAACAGTCGCAGTGATTTCTTACTCATCTGTTTTTTTGCCATGTTCTTTGTGTGTTGATGACAGGAGGGGACATGTCTTCTTCAGACCGAAGGTATGAAAATGCGACAAGGATGTCAATCCAGCTTTTTGTGGGTGCCGTCGCAGAAGGGAGCTTTTCCGGAGTGTTTGCATCCGCACCAGGCTACTGTTTTTTTCTCGGAGATCTTTTCTACGATGGGTTTGAACTCGGTGGTTTTGTGTGAACCGTCGCAGAAGGGTTGGTTGGTACTATGACCGCATGCGCACCATGCGTAGGTGCCGGGTTCCACTTCAATGACGTAGGGTGATTTCTGTGCGACTTTGGGTGTGCTCATAACAGGTGGTTTTTGATCTGTATGATTAACAATTGAGGGATGAAATGGTTCCGGACTTCCCAGAGAATATGGAGCCATCTTGATGAACGAAAGTAAGCGGAAAGTAATCGGAATGCAACACGCGATTCCGCCTACGTTGTTATTTTTTCACGAACACCGAAGTCACCCATTCGTCTTCAATCAACGCGCGGAGTACATAGGTTCCGGGCTGAAGGGAAACCACAGGAAAGGATGTTTCATTGGACAGCAGCCAGACACGCCCCCGCAGGTCCATCACCTCTACGCGTTGCACTGTCCCTGCTGCGCGTACGGTGATGAAGTTCTGCGAAGGGTTGGGGTAAGCGACCAGTTGCAGATTGTTTCGTTGGTCATGCATTGGGCGGATACCGGTAAACAGATCGGTGATGACACGAATGTGTCCGGTGTTGTATTCCGACACGTACAATGAATCACCCGATGCACTCGCGATGATGCCGTTGGGACCGTTGAATGTTGCTATGCCCACATGACCGTCGGTGTTGCCTGCGGTGCTGCCTGCGAAGAGGGTTACGCTGTCGGTTTGGTATGGATAGATTTGGTAGATCTTGTGCGTACTGAAAGCGGTGGCCCACAGAAAGCCATGGGCGTAAGTAATAAAGCCCAGCCAGCCTGAGCCGGGAATGGTGGCGACATGCTCAAGTGACCCGTCTGAAACGCGGAAGATCTCCCGGTTGTTGAAGTTGGCCACGAACAGGGTGCCGGCATCGTCGTATGCCAGTCCGACCGGACCGTTCAGCGGTGTGCTGCTGAACATGGGGATGATGGTTCCGTCGGGGGCCAGCTTGTTCAGCTTGTAGCTTTGGTACTGGGTGAAGATCATGGTATCGCTGTCGAATGATTTGATGATGCCGGAAGGGTTCGGTACCGCGATCGTATCCAGAAATTTGCCGTCGTGCGACAACTTATATATATGGTTGCCCGACATGTCGGCTACATACAGATGTTGCTGGGAATCGAATGCGAGTCCGTTCGGTGTATTGAAACCCGTGGCGAATATGGTTGCATTTCCATCTGGCGTGATCTTATACACATTGGTGCCTGCATAGTTGGAACCGTACAGGTTGCCTTCGGCATCGAGTACCATGGCATCATCCACCTTCACAGAGGTGTTGTTGAGGAAGGTGGAAACGGTTTGTGCGGATGCTGTGGTGAACAGCGTGAGTGATAGGAGGCAGGCTGGTAAGGATGTGTGGATGTTCATGTCGGTCAGGTGAATGGTTACTGCAATAACGCAGCTCATAGGGCATTTGACAATCACCTTTTCCTGACCGGTTCGGATGGTTTTTCAAGTGGTTGTGTGAGGGGGGTGAATGGCAGAAGATATACAACTTGTATTGAGTCCCTCAATTTTTCGGGGGCACACCCGAGGCGCACCAATCCCCGCCCCAACTCAAGTTACGCAGAATTCCAGGGTGGAAGAAGACGGATTATCGTTCCTTCTTGCATGGGTATGATCGAGCACGTATTTGGTCGGGAAGTGGCAATTGAAACATGTGAGTGGTAGCTTTGGAGGCATGAGCGTTATGTTAGGGATGTTCCGGTATGCCTTCGGTGTTGTGTTCTGCCTGGTCGTGGTACAAGCCTTTGCCCAAGGCGACAAACAGGTGCATGAGCCGCGCGGACTGGCAGTGGGAGATTCCGTGCCCATGTTCACGGCTACCGATATACATGGCCAAACGTATGAACTGGAGGAGGCCCTTCGTTCCGGACCGGTGGTGCTGGTCTTTTACCGGGGGCAGTGGTGTCCTGTGTGCAACCGCCACCTGAGTCAATTGCAGGACAGCCTTTCAATGATCTACGACCGGGGTGCAACCGTGATTGCGGTTTCTCCGGAAAAACAGGAATACATGGAGGAAACCGCGGAAAAGACCGGCGCATCTTTCATATTGCTGTATGATGAAGGGTACAGGATATCGGATGCGTTTGACGTGACCTTTACGCCCGGCGCAACCGAACGGTTGAAATACAACGCCATCGGGGCGCACTTGAAAACAGCCTACACGGATGACAGTGAGCGGCTGCCCATACCTGCTACCTTTATTATAGGTACGGATGGACGCATCCGCTGGCGGCAATTCGACCCCAATCACAGGAATCGAGCCACCGTTGCCGATATCCTGAAAAATCTATGACGGGCGAGGATACATCATCGGATGTCAATCGCCAATACCATTGCAATCAGTTGTGCTAGCGATTTGACCAGGTTCAGTTCGTCAGCTGCGATGGCGATGCGCCACGAACCATCCTTGACTCGGATCAGCACGGCTGGAAATTCCGTTGACGGGGGAATGCCTGTACCTTCAATCTGATCCCTGTGAAGAAACGTGACCTTGAGCGGAAGCGAAGCAACATAGTCGCGCCATTCACGCTTCATGCCCGCATGACCGTGTGTGAGTATACACAGGCGGCAGGGGTAAGTACTAGGTGAAAGCAGTTTGTGTGCGGCATCACTTACCCGGTCAAAGACCCCGCTTCCAGCCTGGTAAACAAAAATCATTTCGGTAGGTTCAGTATGCATGTGCAATGTTTAACAAGAATATGGCGCCAGGTTTACGTTCACTTCAGAACAAGCATTTATCACCCCATATTCCGGATGTAAGGTAATCTCAGGACGTATACTACACAGGGCATTCCCGGATCCTGGTTCGGTTCGGGGCAAAAATAATCGTTTAAATACCCCACATATTTTACCAAATAAAATTTTGATATAGGCGAAAAATTTATTAAGATTGTGTTTAGGGTGTTAGATATAGGTGTTTGGTTGCTGCGTATACTTCACCCGGTTGGCCACTTTAATTACATTAACCTTTTTAGAATCACATAAACCGGCTGTAGAGACCGTGTGGCTCCGTGTCTGATGCAGTTAACACATGACGCTATGAAAAAGTTTTACAGAAGAGTATGCATGACAGGTTTACTGGTAGGAGCCTGTACTGTGATGCCTGTGATGGCGCAGAATGCTGCGCCGTTCAAGGTAGGAAACTTTGAGCAGTGGAAAGAGCAGTCCATGGTGGCGGGAAAAACCGCACCGGTAACCTCCCTGCAAGTTTCACAGGATATGGAGTTCCATATCCAGATGAATGTTCACCGTCAATCCGATAACGGTGATTTCGCCCTGATCGGAAAACCACTGGAACTCAACCGTGCCGACTTCTACATCGACCAGGTGAATGGAGATTTCCAGGGGGCCCTGATCAACTACGACAACAAAACCGCCTGGCGGTTTACACTGGACGCAAACGGAAACCTGATCTCCACCCCCGAAAATATTAATAAATTGGTGTGTGTGGACTATGACAGGGTTGAAGCAGCCCCTGGCAAGGCAGAAAATCCGGATGATGTTGCCACTGTCGAGAGTTCAATTCCACAATTGGAAAGTTTGCCTGGAGCCAAAGCGGTTCTTTACCTGGACTTCGACGGTGAGACCGTTAGTGGCTCTCGCTGGAACAACGGTAATACCATTTACGCCACAGCCAGGAATTATTCCGATTCCAAAATCCAAACCATTTTTGATGTGGTGTCGGATGACTATGCACCCTGGACCATTAACGTAACAACCATCCGCTCCAAGTACGACAATGCATCGACCAACAGCCGCATGATGGCTATCTTCACGGCAACAGACGATGCCGCTTCCGGTGCAGGTGGTGTGGCATACCTCGGTTCATTTGATGACGGACGCAACGATCCGTGTTGGGTATACAACGATCCGACCCAGGCTTGCGCCACTACCGCAGCTCACGAACCCGGACATACCTTCGGTTTGAACCATGACGGTACCACCACCGGTGATTCGTACTACATGGGAAATGACCTGTGGGGCCCGATCATGGGTGCGCCATTTAATGAAAAGGTGATGCATTGGAGCAAAGGCAGTTATCCCAATGCCAACAACTCAGAAAATGACTACACCATTATTGATGGTAACACCAATGTGGATTACAAAACGGATGATTACGGAAATACCACAGCCGCTGCATCCGACCTGGTACATACCAACGGCACGGTGAATGTGGACGATGACAAAGGGTTGATTGAAAAGCAAACAGATAAGGACGTTTTCAAATTCGAAACCGAAGGTGGAAATGCATCCTTCACTGTTATGCCGGAAAATAAGAATTGGCCCAACCTGAATGTTCAGGCCAGAATCCTGGATTCAAACGGAAATGAAGTGGCCAAGAACAGCAGTACGGAAGATGCCCATACCGTGAACAACATCGTAAGTTCCAACCTGGCGAAAGGAATCTATTACCTGGAGATAGACGGAGTAGGTCTGGCCAGGGGATGGACGGGTAGCCCTCATGGATATGATGATTACTGCTCAACAGGTTACTACACGATCTCCGGATCCTTCGTGCCCAAGAGCCAGAATGTTCCCCCAACGGTCGATTTCGTTGCCAGCGAAACAGCAGGTTGCGGATCACTGACCGTTCAGTTCACTGATAAGAGCACCAATTCACCCACTTCATGGTTGTGGAATTTCGGTGACGGAGGAACATCTTCTCAACAGAATCCTTCGCATACCTACAGCACCGCGGGTACATTCAATGTATCGCTGAAGGCTACGAATGGTTTCGGTAGCAATACCCAGAACCAGAATGGTCTGATCACCGTGGGCGCAGGTACCACCTATTCGTCTGCAACAGGCGGCCCAGCGGATGACAGCTTCGGAACCGGCGGTTTGTTCACTTCGAATGACATCCGCGGACTCTTCTTCGATGCACAAACCGACATCATCCTTGAGTCATTCAAATTCAACTCTGGTGAGGCAGGCGACCGCCAGATCGATATCATCAGCGGAGGAACCATGAACACCACCGATGGCGGTGTAGATGGCGGCACGGTGGTGGCTACCACAACCGTAAACATTCCGAATGGTACAAGTGAAGTGCCGGTGAACATCGAACTGCCGCAGGGCAACGATTACTTCATCAAGATCACAGGTTCCGTGGTAGATTTGTACCGCAACGATGCCAGCGCATCCTACCCGTACCAGATCACCGACGCACAATCCAACCAACTTGTGTCCATCAAGAAGGCCAACGTGCTGAATGGCGGTGATGCAACCTATTACTACTATTTCTACAACTGGAAAGTGCGCAAGCAAGGATGCTTCAACAACACAGGCCTGGACAACCAGCAAGCCGAGTTGTTGCAGGTGTTCCCGAACCCCGCCAACAACACCATACACGTACAATTTGCAGGCAATCGCAGTGGCAATGCACGTGTGGAAATGATCAATGCGCTGGGTGCCGTTGTGATGCAAACCCAGGTGGGTATGTCTCAGAATACACTGGATATTCCTTCCTCGACACTTCCGGGCGGTATTTACCTGGTGCGTGTGGTGCAGGGAGATCAGCTGTCTCAACAACGTGTTGTGATTGCGCACTGATGATTTAAGAATACGCATCCCTGCAACACATATGGCTGTTTAGCGCCAAAAACGGCCACAAGGAAAACAGGGAGACGAAAAAGTCCAACTGCTGCAAAGCGGTTGGACTTTTTTTATTTGATCCATGATGTTGTTTACTTGATCAGGGTCACTCTTCCGATGCGGTTGATTTCTTCGCCGTTGTACGTCCATGCGCGGATTTTCCACACATACACATCTTCCTGAGAGATGTCTGTTCCCTCATTCGCACATCCGTCCCATCCCTGCCAGTTGGTACCCGTGTAAATCAGGTTGCCCCAGCGGTCGAAGATGTACATTTCCAGCCTGGTGAAGTCCATCATTTCTCCGTACGGTTGGAAATAATCATTCATGCCATCGTTGTTCGGCGTAAAGGCATCGGGCACATAAAAGGTGGGGTCCTCGTGTACGCGCACAGTCGTTGATACCGTATCCTTGCATCCATAACCGTTTTCCACCGCCAGCGAAACCACATACGTACCCGTATCGGTGTATATGTGGGTGGGATTCTGAAAGTCGGACGTGCCGTTGTCGCCAAAGTTCCATATCCATACAAAGGCGTCGGTGGAAAGATCGGTGAAGTTGATAACCGGATTGAAATCGTCCACATCATTGGAGGATGCGGTAAAGTTGGCATTGGGATTATCATATACCTCTATATAGCAATCCTTCTTTAAGGTGTCTTCACAACCATTGGCTGAGGTTACCACCAGTGTGATGTCATAGCATCCCGGCGAATTGAATGGATGGGTAGGGTTTGCGGAGGTATCGGTGGGGCCCATGTCACCGAAGTTCCACAAGTAGCTCACCTCATTGGTGCTGCAACTGCTGAATAGCACATCCAGCGGCGCACAACCCGAAAGTGTATCGGCCATGAAACATGCGGTGGGCCCGCCGATGTTCAGAATGTTCACACTGTCTTCAGATACACAACCGTTGGCATCGGTTACCGTCACATGATAGGAGCCTGCGGTCACGCCGGTTACACCAGATGAAGTATACCCTCCGGGTGACCAGAGGTAGGTATACGGACCTGTTCCTCCGGCGGTCACAGTTGTGGTTCCGTCAGCCGATCCGCAGTTGGCATCGGTGCTGTTGGTGGTTGTTGTAGGTGGAGGATTCACGGTAACGGTAACGGACGCGAAGGCACTGTCTCCATTGTCGTCGGTAATGGTTACGGAATAGGATGTGGTGGTGGTCGGACATACCTGGTGTGGGCCTTCATTTCCGGTGATTCCCTGATCCCAGGTATAGCTGAAGGGAGCTGTTCCTCCGGATGGAGTTGCGGTTAAGTCAGTGCAACTTCCTTCACAAATCTCGGATGGATTTGCCTGTAGCAAAGCCGAAATATGGCAGGGGCCGGGCTGGACAGTGACAATTACACTGTCCAAACCCGTACACCCCCGGGCATCTGTCACCGTCAAGTAGTAAGTGGTGGTGGTAGTGGTTGCAGTTACCGGATTCGCAATTTGGGGGTTGCTCAGACCGGTTGACGGTGACCAGAAATAGGTATATGATGGTTGCCCTCCGCTGACGCTGCCGTTCAATTGTGCGCTGTCGCCCTGGCAATAGGAGAGGTCGGGGCCGGCGTCAGCAACGGGTGGTTGGAAAATGGTAACGGTTACCGTGGTGTCATGTTCACAGCCACCGGTGGTGGTGCCCGTTACGGTATAGGTAGTGGTGGATGTCGGACACGCCTGCGGGGTGGCTGAGTTGGGGTTGTTCAACCCGGTAGCCGGCACCCATGTGTATGAGTCGGCACCGCTAGCACTCAGCGTAACACAGCTTCCGGCACAAGTAGAATCGGGTGCAACGAGCACCACCGGAATGGGATCTACGGTGACGGTGATGCTGTCTGTTCCCGTGCATCCTGCGCTGTCGGTCACCATCACCACATAGGTGGTGGTGGTGCCGGGTGTGGCAACCGGGTTCGCAATGTTGGGGTCAGACAGGTCGGTGGCAGGTGTCCATGCAAATGAGTAGGGTGTGATGCCACCGCCAGGCGTAACCTGAAGTGTAACGGATTCCCCCAGGCAGATGCTGGTGTCGGGTGTGGCAATCACCGTAAGGCCGCCACCGCCGACGGTTGGTGGGAACTTTCCGTCGGTGGAAACCCAGTTGTCGATACCCAGGTAACCTCCGAAACCACCGGATGGGCCATCAACGGCACGAAACCGGAGATATGTGTAGTTGGCGCCCGGTGTGAAACAGAAGCTCCAGGTTCCCCAGGTTCCTGGTGCAGGGCTCGTAATCTCGGCACTTTGGAAAAGAATTTCATCGGAACTGCATGCCGACATACCGCCCTCAATAAGCAAAACAGTGGGTGCGTTGAAACCACCTGCAGGGCGTACATAGTCTAGCGTGAAACAATATTGGGTGCCGGCTTGCAGTGGATTGCAGAGCTGGAGGCTGGTGCGTTCACCGTTGGATTCACCGGTTCCGCTGCTCCCGCTGGCCCAGAAAGACATGTAGGTGTTCCCGTCGGTCGGGGGCTCGACGAATCCGTACTGACCGGGTTGGATATCGGAAGTAGCGGGACCGCCGCCCGGATAGTTGCAGGTAACCCAGCTGCCATCGAAATTGTCGGGCAGGCAGGGTTGCGTCTTTTCCCCGTCGCAATCGCCGGCAGCTCTTTCAAAAGACATGTTGAGGTTGCAGGATGTTGAACATGGCGGAGGGGAATGTGAGGCATCGGTTCTGGGAGCGGTGCATATTGGCTCGATACACGCGGTATTCACTCCCGGTGCTAAAATCAGGATACATATGATAAAAGCGAAACGCATGATGATCACTACACTACAAGCAATTCAACGGCAATTTCCCCAAAAGGATTCCCATAGACAATTCTCATTGCGAATCGATTAGGAAGTCTAAAGTGTACACCCCCGATCTTTAGCTACAGAATGGAAGAGGTGAATACGATCAGAAGATGGAATTTCCGGCGTACGTGGTAAAAAGCTCCAGGGCTTTTACACCTGCCAGGGAGTTGCCGTGTTCGTTGAGGCCGGGAGACCAAACCGCAACGGCAAGTTCTCCGGGTACTACGGCAACAATACCCCCGCCAACACCACTTTTGCCGGGCAGACCTACGCGGTAGGCAAAGTCGCCCACGTCATCATACAAACCACATGTCAACAGAATGGCATTGATGCGTTTGGCGGTGGAAGCTCCCACGATCTCACTTCCATCCAACGCAGACTTTCCGCCGTTCGCGAGAAAAGTGAACGCCTGCGCAAGATCGGCGCATGTCATGGTTATGGAGCATTGGTGAAAGTAAAAATCCAGCACTTCTTCCACCTCGTTGTTGAGGTTGCCGAACGACTTGATGAAATTGGCCAACGCCCGGTTGGTATGCCCAAAACGCTTTTCAGCCACGGCAACCACATCATCAAAACTGATGTGGGTGTTTCCGGAGATTTTCCGGGTGAACTCAAGCAGAGATTGTTGAGGTTCCGGAAATTCGTCCAGGATCATATCTGCCACCACAATAGCGCCCGCATTGATGAAAGGGTTTCTGGGTTTGCCCTTTTCATATTCCAATTGGATCAGTGAATTGAAAGGGTTTCCCGATGGTTCTCTTCCGGTGCGTTCCCATATATCGGCACCCAGTTTGTTGAGTGCCATGGTCAGCGTAATCACCTTGGATATGCTTTGAATGGAGAAGGGTTCTTCCGCATCACCGCACGTGAACGTTTCGCCATTCACCGTGCAAATGGCCATTCCGAATTTGTCGGGCGACACACCACCCAAAGGCGGAATGTAGTTGGCCACCCGGCCCTTGTTCAGCAAGGGTTTTACCTCCTTGCGGATCTTTTCCATCAGGTCCTGATACAACATGGTCATGCGGGTTGGTTCACAAAGGTATGTTTTTCGTTTCTGGGTTGATGAGGGAAAACAGATGCATTCATGGATGTGATGGTACGATAAATTTTTGAAATGACTTCGATCTTCCTGCTACATATTCACAGCCCATTTATGGTGTCAGGCACGAGCGGATGGTGAACAAAACCACCACCCGGGTGTTTACCTGTGAACAACTTTTGTGAAGCCCGCCACTATGATCATTAAACAAAAGCAGGAGAAATGATTACTTTGAGCCATGGAATCAATGATGAAGCGACGTTGAGCCGATATGTGATAAAGGACCTAGAGCGTTTGTCGGGTATCAAGGCGCATACCATCCGGATATGGGAACAACGGTATGGCATCTTGAAACCGGCCCGAACAGATACCAACATAAGGTACTACGACAATCAGGATCTGAAGAAGTTGCTGAATGTCGTGATGTTGCTCAAGAACGGCCTGCGGATCTCGCAGGTGGGTAAACTGGGTGATGAAGGTGTACGCAATGAGGTACGTAAACTACTGGATGGAGACCCGGGGTGGGCTGCCAATTCAGACCTTTTGGTGCATAGCCTGGTGGTGGCCATGATTGAACTGGATGAGGAACGTTTCGATAAAGCGTTTTCAAATGCCGTATTAAGATTCGGTTTCATGGATGCCATCCTGAATGTTATCTACCCTTTTCTTGAGCATGTCGGGCTGATGTGGGGAGTGGACGATGCCAATCCCGCGCAGGAACATTTTGTCTCCAACCTGGTTCGTCAGAAGATGATCGTTGCCATCGACGGCCAGATGCCACCACCGGAGAAAAGCCAATCGTTTGTTTTGTTCCTTCCTGAAGGAGAACTCCATGAGATCGGCTTGCTGCTTGCTTACTACGTATTAAAAGTGCACAAGCGAAAGGTATACTACCTCGGACAAAATGTTCCGCTGGAGGATGTGGCCTCCATCGGGGAGCTAACAAACGCTGGCCACTTCCTGACCTTCTTCATTTCCACTCGTCCGGTTGAGGAAATCGAAGAGATCCTCCGCCAACTCAACAAGCGTTTCCCCAAATCAAAGCTTCTCCTGGCAGGACATGTGGCATCAATGTCCGATGCTTCTCTGCCCAAATCAACCGTGTATTTGCATTCCGTTCAGGACCTGATCCGGTTTCTGGGCTAAGGCCATTTCCATATAACTTTTAATAGGTTGATAATCAGTGTTGTACTGATTTGGCTCCTTATTTTGTTTAATAATTAACAAAAATTAATGAACAATATTTGGAATTCCATGTTTAATGGTGGTATGTTTGTTTATCTAAATGTAATAAACATTAAACAAAATTCTCATGTCTACTTTGGAGTTCCAGGATCAGTTGTCGAAGATGCGGGTCAGCCTTCACCGGTTTGCGCTGTCTCTCACAGCAGACAGGGATGATGCGGATGACCTGCTGCAGGATACCTGCCTGAAAGCACTTTCATCCCGGGAGAAATTCAGGGAGAACATCAGTTTCAAATCCTGGCTGTTCACCATCATGAAGAATACCTTCATCAATCGCTATCGCAGGCAAGGCGTGCGGCATGCTGTGATGGGTGGGATGGCCTACACGGCGGGAACCCCATCCCCGGGTGTGGGTCATGAAAGTCCCGAGCGCGGACTGCTCAGCGATGAGATCAGCAAAGCCCTCGCATCTGTGCCCGAAGCATGGAGACAACCCTTCCTGATGCATCACCACGGGTACCGTTACCATGAAATAGCCGAGCACCTCCGCATTCCGATCGGAACGGTGAAGAGCAAGATACACTTCGCCAGGAAGGCCCTGCAACACCAATTGTCTGAACTTAGGTACGCATGAAGAACACGGTAGTCATAGGTTCCGGGCTCGCCGGTTTGTCATCCGCCGCTTACCTGGCCAAGGGAGGCCAGCATGTAACGGTATTGGAAAAGAACGATCAGCCGGGTGGCCGCGTGCGCCAATTCAGGGAAGCAGGCTTTACTTTTGATATGGGCCCGAGCTGGTACTGGATGCCCGATGTATTCGAACGTTTTTTTGCCGCCTTTGGCAAACAACCGTCCGACTACTACAACCTGGTACGCCTTGATCCTTCCTATCGCGTGTTCTTCGGAGATGATCATGTAGTGGACGTGCCCGCCGGCGAAGAAGCGGTAGCCAGCCTGTTTGAATCCATGGAACCCGGCAGCGCAGACCAGTTGCGCGAATTTCTCGCGGAAGCCAAGCAGAAATATGAACTGAGCCTGAACAGCCTGATTTATCAGCCCGGGCTTTCATTCAGGGAGTACCTCACCCCGGAAGTGATCCGTTCCATCATGACCCTCGGACTGTTCAGGAACATCAGCGGCGCAATAGGAAGGCGTTTCAGCAATGATCATATCCGTCGCATCCTCGAGTTTCCCGTTCTCTTCCTGGGAGCCAAACCGGCCAGCACACCCTCCCTGTATAGCCTGATGAACTTTGCCGATATCGTACTGGGCACCTGGTACCCGATGGGTGGCATCTCACGCATTGTGGATGGAATGGCGGATGTGGCACGGGAACAAGGCGTGGAGTTTAGGTTCGGCGAGCCTGTGAAAAACATGACGCGCGTGAACGACCGCATCCGGGTGGAATCCTCCGCCGGAACATACATGGCCGATTCGGTGGTTGCAGCGGCCGACTATCATCATATCGAACAACAGGTGCTTACCCTGAAGGATCGCCACTATGCCGAGAAGTATTGGAACCGGCGTGTACTAGCCCCTTCCGCGCTTTTGTTTTACCTGGGTGTGGATCGCAAGCTGCCCGGTTTACAACACCACAACCTTTTTTTCGATCGGGATTTTGCGCAACACGCCCGACAGATATACGACCAACCCCAGTGGCCGGATGACCCGCTTTTTTATGTTTGCTGTCCTTCCAAAACAGATCCTTCCGTTGCACCGGAAGGAAAGGAAAATCTGTTTGTGCTGATTCCGGTTGCACCCGGACTGGCAGACACCGAAGAGGTGCGTGAACGGCTGTTCCATCTTGTCATGGATCGGTTCGAGCAATTGCTGGGAACACCTGTCCGTCCTGACATTATCTTGAAAAAAAGTTATGCCCACAGGAATTTTGCAGAGGATTACAATGCCCTGAAAGGAAACGCATACGGCCTGGCGAATACACTTTCCCAAACCGCATTCCTGAAACCCACCATGTCCAGTTCCAAAATGCCGAACCTCTACTTCGCGGGGCAGTTGACTGTTCCGGGTCCGGGTATGCCGCCCGCACTGATTTCCGGAGAGATTGCCGCCCGCCAGATATTAAAAACCTTACACCCATCACCATGAGAAATTTGTATGATCAGATCGCCGCGCAGGCCAGCCGGCAAACCACACGCCTGTACAGCACGAGTTTTTCGCTCGGTATCTTTTTATTGAACCGCCGGCTGCATCAACCCATCTATGCCATTTACGGATTTGTGCGGTTCGCCGACGAGATCGTGGATACCTTTCATGACCAGGATCAGGCGCACCTGTTGGAACAATTCCGGAAAGACACGGATGACGCCATCTCTCGCCGCTTCAGCATGAACCCCATCCTGCACAGTTTTCAGCAGGCTGTTCACCGCTACGGCATCGGGAGGGACCTCATCGATACATTCATGAACAGCATGAAGATGGATCTGGACATGCAGCAGTTCGATGCCGGACATTACAAGCAATATATCCTTGGATCGGCCGAAGTGGTCGGACTCATGTGTTTGCGCGTGTTCTGTAACGGCAACGATACTGCGTATGAACAATTGAAGCCCTATGCCATGCGACTGGGAAGTGCATTCCAGAAAATCAACTTTCTGCGTGACCTGAGGGCCGACTACGAACTGCTCGGCAGGAACTACTTCCCGGATGTGGATGTGTCACAACTGACGGATGCCGACAAACGCATGATTGAACAGGAAATCGAGCGGGACTTCAGGCAGGCGGCAATCGGAATACGGCTGCTGCCACGCACGGCCCGGTTTGGCGTGTATGTGGCCTACATGTATTACTACCAATTGTTTCGCAAGATTAGAAAAGTGCCGGCGAAACGGGTGCTCCGGGAACGTATCCGCATTTCCAACCACCGCAAATACGGCATCTTGCTTCAATCCTACTTTCGTCACAGTCTCAACCTGCTTTAATACTCATATGCCATGGAACATGTAGTACTTGTGAACCGGCTCGATCATCCGGTCGGGACGATGGAAAAAATGAAAGCCCACCGGGAAGGGAAACTGCATCGCGCGTTTTCGGTGTTCGTTTTCAACCGCAAGGGAGAACTGTTGTTGCAGCAACGGGCCCATACGAAGTACCATTCGGGTGGCTTGTGGACCAATACCTGTTGCAGTCACCCCAGGCCCGGTGAAGACATCGAACATGCTGCCAAACGCCGCCTCCGGGAAGAGATGGGCTTTGAGTGCGACCTGTTTCACGCCTTTAGCTTCATCTATAAAAAGCACCTGGATCAGGGGATGATCGAGCATGAACTGGACCATGTTTGGATCGGTTCGTACAAC
The DNA here is from genome assembly GCA_020635855.1 of Flavobacteriales bacterium. NCBI lineage: Bacteria > Pseudomonadati > Bacteroidota > Flavobacteriia > Flavobacteriales > Flavobacteriales bacterium. Next base: position 276,079 of record JACJYZ010000003.1, read on the forward strand.
GGCCCGTTCAGGATCAATACGGATGAAGTGGCAGCCACGCGATTTGTTTCACCCGAGAAAATCCGCAATGAAATCGCTTTGTCACCCGCAACATTCACCGAGTGGTTTCGCATCTGCTTTGAACAGGTGGAGAAATTCAGAAGCCGTCAAATCTGTCAATCCCTGGCCATATAACCATGAATGTTCTTTTCAATCTATTCTTCTTTGTGCTTGCCTTTGTTTTGATGGAAGGCATGGCCTGGTTCTCACACAAGTTCATCATGCACGGACCGGGGTGGTTCCTGCATGCCGACCATCATGTGCCCCGCGGCGGATTTTTCCAGCGCAACGATGCATTCTTCCTGATCTTCGCCATACCCGGTTTTCTGCTGATCGCAGGCGGAATGGCATATGGTGTGAACCCTGCCGCAGCTGCCGGGTTCGGGATCACGGCCTACGGACTGGCTTATTTCCTGGTGCATGATGTGTTCATCCATCAACGCTTCAAATGGTTCAGAAATACGCAGAACCCATACCTGCTGGCCATCCGGAGGGCGCACAAAGCACATCATAAACATACCGGGAAGGAAGACGGCGAATGCTTCGGTATGCTCGTGGTTCCTCTTCGCTATTTCAGGGAAATCAAACGGAATAAGTGATGACCGCATTCCGGTTGATATTGATGGTATGTTGCCTGCCGGTGTTCGGTAGGGCACAGGATACGCAACAGCTCCGGCATGCTTTCGCCGCCGCCGTTGGCAGCGAGGCTGCCGCCGCAGAGCTGTGCGCAAGCCTGGAGGCAAAAAAGGAAAAGTCAGCGCTGGAATGGGGGTACCTGGGAGGTGGTAAGGCATTGGCTGCGAAGTTTGCCGTAAATCCGTTCACCAAACTCCGGCTGGTCACCGAAGCGAACCGGTGCTTTGACCGTGCCCTGTCGCTTGCACCCCAACACACGGAGGTGCATTACCTGCGACTCGCCATGCAATCGCAGTTACCGTCATTCCTCGGGCAAAGTGATGCCGTTGATGAAGACAAACGATTTTTAATTGGCAGCCTGGGCAGTACGTGCAGGGAGGATGCTGTTTTATGCAACCAGGTAACTTCCCTGCTGACCGAACATGTATCCTGCTCCCCCAGCGAGAAGGAAAAAATAGCCCGCACAGTAAAATGACCTGGACGTATCTTTTGCTCGATCTCGGATCCATCCTGATGCCGGTGTTGTTCATCGCCGACAAGCGCATTCGCATCCTCACCAATTTGAAAGCACTGGGTGTTGCGCTGATGGCGGGAGCACTGGTGTTCATACCCTGGGACGTCTGGTTCACCCGGCAGGGGTACTGGTCGTTCAATCCATCTTATGTTATCGGTGTAAATCTCTTTGGATTGCCAGTGGAAGAGTGGCTGTTCTTCCTGGCTATTCCGTATTGCATGATATTCGTTTGGGAAGTGCTGCATCACTATTTTCCCACACCGGTTTCGCTGGCAACCGAACGGCTGATCACCATCATGCTGTTGTTTATATCGGCCATATTTTGTCTGATGAATACCGCCCATCCTTATTCCTGTGTGGTGGCGGCAGGTTTGTTCGTGTCAATCATCGGATTCCGGAAATGGGCGGGGAGTGCGGCCATGGCAGGTGTTTACTTTCTGTATCCGTTTCACCTGATCGGTTTCTGGACAGTGAACGGGGTGCTCACCTCATTGCCGGTCGTCATCTATCATCCGGATGCAATCACCGGCATCAGGCTCGGAACCATACCCGTCGAAGACCACCTCTACTCGCTGCTGATCCTCATGGTTTGCGTGGGCACATACATCCGTTTACGGAGGCCTTCCGTGGATTGAACGCTTCCAATTCCCGCATCATTTACCGGTTTATTTGAGGCGAAACATTATTCCGCATTTCCGGTATACAATGGTCATGATTTTTAAATCCGGACCCATACGCATCCTCCTTGGGGTGGGCTTGCTGCTGTTCGCTTCCTGCGGGTCGAACGCACCTGATGAAATGCCGGCCAATGAAGCCGGTAACGGCAAGTATGGCGGTATATTCAGGATGAACTTCGGGGATGGATACAAGAGCTTGTATCCACTGGGTGCCACAGAGCTTGGCTCGATGCAGATTTTATGGAACGTAATGGAAGGGCTTGTTGCCTTTCGTGGCGGTTCACCCGTACCGGAACCGTGCCTGGCCGAAAGTTGGGATGTGTTGGATGAGGCTACACGCTATGTCTTCCATATCCGCAGGGGCGTCCACTTCCAGGATGATGCATGTTTCCCGGACGGCAAGGGCCGTGAGGTGGTTGCACAGGATGTGGCATATTGCCTCCGTCGCCTGTGCGAAGCCGATAAATACAACGAATCATTCTGGCTGGTGGACGGATTGATCAAAGGGGCAAGGGAGTACCACCAGTCAACAGAGGCCGCAGACGGAAAAGTGGCCGATGTGGAAGGTATCAAAGTGATTGATGATTACACCCTGGAAATTGATCTGACCAAACCGTTTTCGGGATTACCCTATCTACTTACCAGCCAGTATACGTTAATATATCCGCGGGAAGCCGTGGAGAAATACGGGATTGCTCATCTGGATCAGAAAGCCGTAGGTACCGGTCCGTTCCGTGTCAAGGATGTGAAACCCGGCATGTATGTCGCCCTGGCACGAAATGAACATTATTGGAGGAAAGATGCAGAGGGCAATGCCCTGCCCTATCTGGATGGCATCATGATCGGCCTTGACAAACAGTTAAATGAGGCTGCGGCGATCCGCAACGGCAAACTTGACCTGGGCCGGAACATGAACATGGAAATGGCCGAGCAATTTCATTCCCATGAAACCAACGGCCGTTTCAGGTTGTTTCAGGTGTCTACACTATCCAGTACCTATCTGACTTTCCTGCACTCCTACAAACCGTTTCAGGATGAGAGGGTGAGAAAAGCCATCGCATTGGCCATTGATAAGGAACGTATTGCCAAACATCTCACCAATGGGCAACAGCCTGCCAAACACGGTGTGGTTCCTCCGTATTTCGAGGCGTATGAAACCAAGTATGTGGATGGCATCGGATATGATCCGGATGAAGCCAAACGATTGCTTGCGGAAGCAGGTTACCCGGGTGGAAAGGGATTTCCCGAGTTTGAATTCATATGTTCGGAAAGGCACAAAGCATTCGGACTGGCGATCCAGGAGATGCTGGCTGAAAACCTGAACGTGTCTGTTAATGTCACATTGTTGTCATTTCAGGACCTGGTGAAACGCGCTTTCAGTGGTACCGCACCCATGTCCAGGGCCTCATGGATTGCAGATTACCCGGACCCGCGAACTTTCCTGTCCGTTTTCTACAGCACGAACATAGAGGATATGTCCAGTGCAACCGCATCCGCTAATATTTCACGGTATATCAACCCGGCTTTTGACAAATTGATGGATGAGGCGGATAAGATGCTGGATTTGAAAAAGCGAATGGAATTGTTTCAACGGGCGGATGAAATGCTGATGCGTGATGCGGCGGTAGTACCGATTGCCTATGGCAGTAAGTTCGGCGTACTCAACAACCAGGTGAGAAATTTCGAGGAAAACAGATTGCAGGTGTTTTATTTCGGTGAGGTTTATTTCGGACCGGAAGATGAATGATGAAAGCGATGAAGGGTTTGAAAACAGCAAAGGTTCGTTTTGGATTCAGGGTGATGCTCCTCGCAGGGGTCATACTGATGTCGTGCAACGGGCATGACACACCACCGGAAAAAGGAAAACAGGGTGGGTCAATCAAAAACCACAAGTACGGTGGTGTTGTCACATTGAATGAGCCAACGGGTTTCGTCAGCCTTTATCCACCCAAGGCAGGTGATGTTGGTTCCATGCAGGTGCTTGTGAACGTGATGGAAGGACTCGTTCAGGTACGGAAGGAAGGGGGTGATGTGGAACCCGCAATTGCCGAAAGCTGGAACATACTGGAAAACGCCACCCGCTTTATTTTTCAGATCCGCAGGGGGGTGTATTTTCATGACGACCCATGTTTTCCTCATGGCAAGGGCAGAGAGGTGGATGCACATGATATCGTATACTGCCTGCAACAATTGTGCGAACCCGGTCCGGAAAATGATAACTTCTGGCTGGTCAATGGCCGCATCAAAGGCGCTTCTTCCTATTACCATTCCAGGGAAATTGGTGACGGGCGCGTCAGTTCTGTGGAAGGACTGAGGGCCATTGACGATTATACCGTTGAAATTCGCCTGGAGGAACCATTCGCCCCGTTTCTTTACATGCTGAGTTCCATGATGACGATGATTTACCCGCATGAAGCTGTGGAAATGTACGGCCGGGAACACCTGGATGCGCACCCGGTGGGGACGGGACCTTTTAAACTGAAAAGTGCCGAGCCGGGCGAATACGTGGCGTTGGTAAGAAACGAAAATTACTGGAGGAGAGATGTGCAGGGAAACCAACTGCCTTATCTGGATGGGTTGATGTTCCGCTTCGATCACAATGCGAATGACATGGCCGAACTCCTGAAAGGCACCGTGGACCTGACCACTGTATTGGGAAATACCAACGTGCAAAAGTTGTTTGATGGCGTTAACAAAGACAGGTTCTCCATGAAGCGTGGGGAGATTCTGCAAACTGCTTTCCTTGGCTTCCAGCATCAGGATCCCCTTGTGAAAGATGTGCGTATCCGAAGGGCCATATCCATGGCCATTGACAGGGACCGGCTGGCCAACCAGGTGATGACCAAGCTGGCGGAACCCGCACACGGTGGTCTGATCCCTCCCTTTTTCGGGCAATACGACGCGAAGGGAGTAACCGGAATTCCGTTTGATCCCGACAAGGCAAGAACGTTGTTGGCCGAAGCAGGTTATCCGGACGGAAAGGGTTTCCCGGTGATCCAGGTGGGTTTTAGTTCCAATATGACTACCATGGCCACGTCGGTTCAGGCTATGTTGCAGGACAACCTGGGCATTACCATCGACCCCGTGGTTCTGCCGTTCCAGGACCTGGTGAAGCGGTGTTTTGGAGGTACCCTGCCGGTGTTCCTGATGGGGTGGTATGCAGACTATCCCGATCCCGAGGCGTTCCTGTGCCTTTTCTACGGTGCGAATGTACCCGACGATCCGTCCATGGATTCCGAAATCAACCTGTGCCGGTACCGGAACCCGATATATGACAAGCTGTTTGAAAAGGCGACAGCAGAGATCAATCCCCAAAAAAGGTTCGCCCTGTACAAACAAGCCGATCAGTTTCTTGTGGATGATGTGGCCGCCCTGCCGTTGAGCCACGACATCAAATTCATCCTTTACCGCTCCGATCTCAAAAACATAGGGGGAAACCTGATGCGGATGTACAGCTTTACCGAAAGCTATTATGAAAAGGAGTAAGGTTTGATTCGTATCCTTATCCTAGCATGAAACTTTTTTTTACCAATTAGGTTTATATTATAAACTAGTCTATATTTGTCATAACAAAAACCTGAAATCATGGAAACAATCAAAGACACTTCCGATAAAACAAAGCGACCAAGTCCTTACGGCATCGGAGGCATTGTGTTCGTAGGATGCATGTTCCTGGGCATGGGAATAGGCATAGCCCTTGGCAGCAAACAGATCGGAATGTACATTGGGATGGGTGCGGGCTTCGTCGCCATGGCGTTGGTAACGCAGTTGCGCAGGCCATGAGCGGGCAGGAAGAATCCGGCTTTCAGCCAGAAGAGGCGCTGAAGGTCATCCACCGCATGGTGGAGCAAACCCGTTCGGATTGGCGTTCGGATCGTTTTCTATATCTGCTTTGGGGATGGATGGTGTTCGTCAGCGCCTGGACGCAATACATGCTGATGGTATGGGCCCGGGTTTCCTGGCATGGAATGGTATGGCCGGTCGGACTGGGCATTGCGTTGATCGGGCATACAGTGTACCTGTGGAGAAGAGGTCGGAGGCGCAGGGCGCGTACCTATGTAGGGCAGTTCCTTGGACATTTGTGGACCGCTTTCGGGATCACCCTGTTCCTGTTGCTTTGGTGTGTCGGACAGAAATCCGGTGGTATGCGATGGGACATTGTCTATCCGGTCCTGATCCTGATGTACGGCATGGGTACCTACATTGCCGGAGGTGCCCTGCGTTTCCGCCCGCTCATGGTGGGTGGTATCAGCAACTGGGTTCTCGGCGTTGTGGCCTGCTTCCTGTCATTTGACCTGCAGCTACCCCTGCTGGCGCTGGCCGTTGCCTTATCGTATATCGCGCCTGCCTATATGCTGAAGCGGGATCACCATGTTTAAAAAACTCGATCCGCTGTTGCACAACGAACTCCGGCTTGCCGTGATGTCGTTGCTGATGCAGGTGCAGGATGCCGAGTTCAGTTTCCTCCTGGAAAAGACCAAGGCTACCAAGGGAAACCTGAGCGTACAACTGTCGAAATTGAAAGAAGCCGGGTACATTTCCGTGAAGAAATCCTTCCGCGACAACTACCCGCTCACACAATGTTCGGTTACTGCCAAAGGCAGGAAAGCATTCGAAATATACGTGCAGGCAATCTCAGGCTACCTGGGGAACAGCTGAAGATCGAATGGGGCAGGACATGTTCTTTGTACCTTTGGTGAAAACCGGTTTACATGGAAGTATTCCTCCACGCAGAGTCATGGATAGCCCTTGCAACTCTTACATTTCTTGAGATCGTTCTCGGGATCGACAACATCATTTTTATTTCCCTCGTATCGGGTCGCTTACCTGAACACCGGCAGCCTTTTGCCCGGAACCTCGGACTGGCACTGGCATTGTTTGTCCGCATCGGCATGCTCCTCGGCATCTCCTGGATCATCGGTTTCCAGGATGCGCTCTTCACGGTAACAGGCTTTGCGGTGAGCGGGAAAGACCTGATCATGTTCGGCGGTGGTGCGTTCCTGCTGGCCAAAAGCACGTCTGAGATACATGGCAAGATCGAAGGAGCACATCACGAAAAAACCGCCATGGGGAAAAACAGTTTGTCGTCTGTGGTGATGCAGATTGTGACACTGGACATCGTCTTCTCATTCGATTCCATCCTCACCGCCGTGGGTATGACCAACCAATTGATCCTGATGATCACCGCCGTGGTGATCTCCATCGTGGTGATGATGTTCTTCTCCGGGGCGATCAGCCGGTTCGTGAACAAACACCTGACCCTTCAGGTGCTTGCGCTGGCTTTCCTGATCCTGATCGGTTTTATGCTGATCGTGGAGGGCCTGCACATCCACGTGCCGAAAGCCTACATCTACTTCGCCGTCGCTTTTTCATTGGCCGTGGAATTGGTGAACATGCGGGTGAGGAAAGGGAAGTGAGGGTGGTTGATGGTTATTGGTTAATAGTTGTTGGTTAGTAGTTATTCGTTAATAGTTGTTCGTTGTTCGGGCGAACCAATAAACGAGCGTTTACAGCAATAAGGAACCTTGCTGGCCACTAATTTTTTCACACACCGGATAAACTGAAAGGTGGGAAAGTAGCGGTCCGATGCTTTCCAATAACGAACAACCATTAGCCAATAACGAAAAAAGAGCGACCATCAGGCCGCTCTTTTTTCATCAGATGTTTCGGAGGATCCGATCAATGCGATACCACCACACGTGTGGTACCTGTTGCGCCGCCGGATGTCAGTCGCAACATATAAATACCTTCGGCCAGGTTGCCGGTTTCAATGGAGAAATCACTGTTGGCCCGAACGGCTTCGTTGCGGTACACAACAGCACCCACCGCGTTCATCAGCGTCAGTTCAACCCGGTTGCCGGGTACTTGTCCGAGATGCACGTTCAAACGGTCCTGTGCCGGATTGGGATAGATGCTGATCTCATCGCTGAGTTCATTCAGTCCGTTGGTAGATGTGCAACCTTTCTGACGCACCGACCAATCATAGAAGTAATAGTAGTAGGAAGTTTCACTGCCCACTACGTTGGTCTTGGTGATGTCCACCAGGCTGGTGGCGCCGTCGGAAATGTTGTATGGGAAACTCGGGCCTGAATTGTTCCGGTAGCAATCCGAGGTTCCTGTAAACTTGATGAAGTAGTTGGTTCCTGCGGGAATGGCAAAGCCGAGCGTGACACGTCCCTGTCCTGCGGTAATGCTCACGTCCTTGGTGATCAGTGTCGTACCGGTTACGGTTCCGTCGCTGGTGTTGGCCGTTGCATTGGAAAGTACTTCGATGGTGCGTGTGCCGCTGGTGTTGGCATCCACCCAAACCGATTCGAGCACGATGTCTTTCTTCACATCGAAGAACAGTCCCCTCAGGTCGTTGGTGCTGAAGTAGCCACCACCGCCGAATGTGCCGTCAACCGGACCGCCTTTCACGGAAGCATACGGATTGCCATTGCCCACGGTGATGTATGCCGTTTTGGTTTTGGTATCGTTGCCGTAACTGTTGGTGGCTGTCAGCTTCACGGTGTAGTTGCCGGCAGAGCTATACGTGTGCGTCGGATTTTGCTGGGTGGAAGAGCCACCGTCGCCGAAATCCCACGACCACTGGGTGGGATTGTTGGCGGACATGTCGGTGAATTTCACGGTCAGTGATCCGCAACCGTCGGTGATATCTGCAACAAAGTCGGTCGCCGGTGGGGTGCTGGTTACACACTGGCCGTTGTCGAGGCAATTTCTGCTGCCTTTGTGGTTGGCGATGGACGACGTGGAAGTGGAACCCCAGGTTGTATTGGTCCCTGTCAGCGATGGGTACATAATGTACGTGTTGCTGCTGTTGTCATGATCGCAGGACCAGTTGTGACCCATTTCGTGGGTTTCATCCACGGCATGGTACGACAGGTTGTTGGCCCAGCCTGAGTAGTATTCCATCACACCGTAGCGTTGGCTGGTGCAAACAGTACCTACCCATGCCAGTCCGATCACACCGCTGTTGTCGAAGTCGCGGGTGGAGTAGAGGGTGCCCTGGTCATGCGTCACGCCAAAACCGTTGGGTCCCCAGCTGGTGAAGTTGTCGAGCAGGGTTTGGGATGCGACACTGCTGCCCCATGTATTGGCATTGGTGGCTTCGGAATACACCTTCACGACTTTATAATCGATCTGGTGCTGATCATAAAATCCGTCTACATAGTTGAAAATATCCAGCAAGCGGGTTTCACCGGCACTCACGCCACCGGCTTTGGTCACAAATCCATAGTCTTCGGCCAGACCGATTTCCACGCATTGGTAGGCTGCGGTTTTTCTGGCGCCTGACAGATGGGTCACCGTCAGCGGAGATGTTGCTTCCGGGTTGGCTGGAAGTGCATCCGGAGTTTGTTCCTGCTGCATCTGGTGCTGAACGTCGCGCAGGATGTTGTCACCGCTGCTTCCGGCGGTGGCATGGCCGCCGCATGAAACACCGAAGTCGACCAGGTCGGTCATTTTGTAAACCACCAGGTTGTTGTCGGCTTGTTTGTTGGCACTGGCCTCAAACACCGATACCGACTGCAGGCTGTATGCTACATGGTCTACGTTCACCATGCCTTCCACGTGGTCGGGGCGGATGTTGATGCGTACCCAGTTGTCGGGGTTGCCATTCACATACCCGGCATAGGTGCTGGTAGGAACGGGGGCGACTTCAATAAGTCCGTGGTCTGTCATCACACTGTGCGTGTAATTGGGCGAGCGGAGTTCGTTTTTCCAGATGGTGAATGCCCATTCTTTCTGTCCCATATTGAGGGTGAACTCCTTGGTGTTTTCGGCTTCCAGCACATGCTTGAAAAATGCCTGTGCATCGATGCTGTACACCTGGTAGGCGTGTGCCTGGCGACTGATCTCCGGGTACTGGGCGGTACGCTCCACGGCATTGTGAGCCTGTGAATCGAAAACCAGCGACCCGTTGAATTCCTTTCTCTGTGCAAAAACGGATGTACACAGGAACACGGCTACGGTCATGGTAGAGAGTAGCTTTCTTCTCATAGTATTAGGGTTTTTTGTTAAAAGCGAACCGCCCATCCAGCAAAGGTCATGCGCAATCAATTGAGGGACTTTCCCGGTCAGGATAAACGGATCAAATACAAATAGCGAACTGCAACTGTAACACAAAGTATAAAGTTCGATGTAAGAAGTCAAGACATAACAGGACACGGATCACAGGTGCTGGTAGATGGCTTACTAAGTTGACTTTTTGACATCAAAATATTTTTAGCAAGCCATATGGGTATACGGGTCATGCCCCCCGGTGGAGGCGTGAATAAAGGTTCCGCAAACACCGCCGGATTGCAGGTATTCGCTTGATCAATCCGACCGGCATTCATACCTGGCGAAATAAAAGGGGTTAGCGGGAATCGTTGTCATCTAACTGTGATTCTCAGTTGGGAGGGTGCCATGAATAAATTGAAATTGTTTGAAGTGGAGTTTGCAAACGGGTGCGTGGATACATCTGGATTTGATTTCAATGCGCTTCATATGGGGTAGGGCAGGTGAGATGCCGGGAAGTGAAAATGAAAAACCCCGGGCTTTGGTGGCTCCGGGGTTTTTCGCATCGGTTGGTACGTGCATCACATAATTGAGGAAGGAATTGAAGTCAGTCTCTGAACCCTGACTTCATATATAAGACGCCTACCTTTTTTAAAAGTTGCACAACCCGCAAAAAAAATCGGAAATAAATGAAGTCTGAGGTGAAAACACAGATGGGAAAAATTGCGCGGGAACAAATTTTACTGCCCCGACAGGACAGCAGAGCCATCAACCAGTAACCAACTACTGGTAAGCCGGACAGTTCTTCTTCTTGTCCTTTCCACCGCCGCCACCGAGGCCGTTGCTGCCCCGCCCGCAAGGGCTCCACCCGATGACAAACTCATGGGTGTTGGAACTGACATTCTGAATGTCGGAGAGGGTGTAGTCAAAGGAATATCCCACAAAGAAAGAATAACTGAGTCGCAACCTCAGCATGGCGGCCACTGCATCCTGGTAGCGGTAGGATACGCCGATACCGATCGGTTCCGACAGGTCGGCAAACAGATTGAGGTCAACCGCCAACGGACCGGAAGGGGCATATTTGATCATGGCGGAAGGCGTGTACATGATCCCTGATTTGGAAACGAAGCGCTTACCGCCTGTGAGGTAAATGTGTCTTGACAGGTCGCTTTCGGGACCATGGGCTTTGAGCTTGTTGCCCAATGAATGTTTCAGAGACATGCCGATGTAGCTGTTCGGAGATGTGTACCAGATGCCTGGCATCAGTTCCGGTATTACCAGCGAACTGTTGTCTCCATCCAGCGCAGCATCCTGCACAGGGGTGATGATTTCGGAGCCACGGAAAGCATAGTTCTGCAGTCCGGCAAAAATTCCCAGAGACAACCACGATTCATCTTGTACACGAACATGATAGGCATAAGCGAAGTTCAGATACAGTTGGCGGACGGGGCCGATGCGGTCGCTGTTCAGGTACACGCCGGCACCGTGTTTACCGTTATGACCGCTTCTGATCTTCAGCGGGCCATGCGCGCTGAACCAAAAGGTTTTCGGGGCGCCGTCGAATCCTACCCATTGGGTGCGGTAACCGGCTTTGAAGTCCCAGCACGGAAAGCTTCCCGCAACCGCAGGGTTCAAACCGAACTGGTTAAACATGTACTGGGTATACTGCGGCGCCTGCTGTGCATGTGCACCCAACCCGATCAGCATCAAAACTGCAATATGGAACCTGACGACCCTCATTATCTGACGATGGTTACACTTCCGTGTTTTTCAATCTTCACATCATTCCATGCCACACCTTCAAGGATGTAGAAATAGGTGGCTTCCGGCAAAGGGGCGCCATGGTTCATGCCATCCCATCCGTTGTTATTATCGTAATCCTCGGTATAGAAAACTTTTTGTCCCCACCGGGAGAACACCTGGAGTTTGTAGGATTTCAGGATCTCAATGCCGGAAACCGTCCACGTATCGTTGGTGCCGTCACTGTTCGGGGTAAAGCCGTTGAATACATAGATCAGATCTTCCGGATGGTCACATTCAAACGGAACATATGCCTGGGTGCTGTACTTGCAGCCCGCCGAATCCATTACCATCAGCGGGTATTCATCGGTTGGAAGTCCGGTGTACACCGATTGATAGGAGTAGGTATTGCCGCCGTCAAGTGAGAAACGAAAATCACCTACACCGCCGGTGATGTTCTGCACATCGATGGTGAAGCTTCCGAATGCATAACAGGTTTGCGCGACGGATGTAATGGGAACATCGTTGATCATGTGGTCCATCCAAAGATTCACATAGAAAACCTTGAATGTGCATCCGCTTGCGTCCTGCACATCTATGCTGTACGCACCTACCGGTAAGCCTGTGAAGGTCATCGGAAAGGTGGAGGATGTGAGTGTACTGCCGTTCGAAAGAATAGCGGTATAAGGAGGTTCACCGCCCTCGATGGTATCAATGGAGATGGTGCCGTCTGTTTTTCCGCAGTTGACCGGAGAATCGGACACCGATACATGGCTGATGGAACTGTCAATGGGAACATCCACACCCAGCCAACGGTTGCAGCCCGCCTGGTCAATCACATAAATGCCGTACATACCGGCTTCCAGATCGGTGAAAACGCTATCGGCTTGTGCCGGTTTTCCATTCAGGCTGAAGGTATATGGTGCCAGGCCTCCGCTCACATTTACCAGGGTGATGGTACCGTCCTCCTGGTTGCAGGTGGCAGGCGTCGCTTCGCCGGTGGCCTGAATGTCGCTCTTATGAAAGACCACGGATTCGGTGTCCCTTGCCAATGGTACACATCCGCGGGAGGATGTGAGAACCACCGCAAGCGAATCGCCATCGGAGAGATCGGAAGATGAGTAATCCGGATTGGATGAGACCAGTTGCCCGTTCAGGTACCACATAAAGGTTGGCAGCGTGCCGGCGTTGCTGTCCAGCGCCGTTACCGATACCTGTGTGCCCTGGCAGATATTGGCTCCCGGGGTCACCTGAATACTGACCTTCGTTGTACATGTGTCCTGCGCTTTTGCATCGTGACACATGAATAACACACCGGCCAGTACCGGCAGAAGAATTCTATGAAAAATATACTTCGTCAAAGCAAACATGCTAATATACGCCAAAAAAGGCATATTTCGTAATGGATCTTACTTTGTTGTTCACATGTATGTATTGATAACTGCACGGGTGAGGGCATGATAATATTTGTTTACTTTTGGTTCATGTCGCGGATCCGGCGGATAACTTTTGCATGCATCTTCTTCGTAATGGCACTGGGCCATGTCGCCCGTGCGCAACTGCTGGATTACCGTGCATACTCGGTGGATGACGGACTCGCGCAATCCCAGGTGCTCAGCTTGTACCAGGATGACCGAGGCGCGCTCTGGATCGGTACCAACGACGGTGGGGTGAGCCGGTACGACGGCAGAAGCTTCAGGAACTATACAGAAGCGGAAGGACTGGCCGATAACCACGTGTTTTCCATTACCCAGGACGGAAACGGGAACATGGTGTTCGGAACCTTGAACGGACTCAGCATTTTCAATGGAAAGACTTTTTCCAACTATACCACCGAAAATGGGCTCGTAAGTGAACGTATATATAAGGTCTTGCGCGCCCACGACGGCAAGATCTGGATCGGAACCTCGAAAGGTGTTTCCATATGGGATGGAACGGAGTTCACACCCTTCTTCGGAAATGATTCCATTGCGAACGGTCTTGTATTCTCTCTCTTTGAAGACAGCAACCACCACATGTGGGTGGGGTCATTCACCGCCGGTGCCCTGCGCGTGGTGGATAACCAACTGAAGCTTTTCGGAAAGAAAAACGGTCTGCGCGATCAACGCATCCGCTCCGTTGCGGAAGATGCTTCCGGCAGTATCTGGCTCGGAACAGGGAACGGTCTCTATAAACTCACCGAAGACATCGTGGAAGAGATCCCGGTGGCAGGACTGGAAGGCATGCAGATGGCAGTGAACGCGATGTTCATGGACAACCGCGGACGCATGTGGATCGCTACCTATGCGGGTGGTTTTTGCTGGACCGGAAACGGCTTCCGCCACATAGGTTCCGAATCCGGACTGACATCCGAATCCGTTTGGACCTTCCTGCAAGACAGGGAAGGCATGGTATGGTTCGGTACCAATGGGAAAGGTATTTGCGGACTTCGCAGTGAGCGGTTCACCAATTTTGATATACGCAGCGGCTTGGCAGGGGATGTGGTGTATGCCATACACGCCGATCAGGGTGGCAACATTTGGGTGGGAAGTGAAGACGGAGGACTCAGCCGCATCTCCATGAACAAAACAGGATCATGGGAAATCAAAAACCTGAATGACTTGCCCGATGCACCTGAAGGCGGGGTCAATGCAATCGCTGAAGACAAGGAAGGCCGGTTGTGGCTGGGTTTGAGACGTGCCGGTGTGGCTACCTGGGATGGCAAACGTTTCAAACACCTGAAGTTCGGCGATGAGAACATCGACGGAGCAGATGTGTTCCATATCATGCGCGACCGCTTCAACCGCATGTGGCTCTCAACCTTTTGGGGAGCATGTGTGATCGACAACGGCAAGGCCGACTGGGTACACATTGATTCCAGCCTGATCCCGGAAGATAAAAGACAGGTGTATTGCTCCTTTGAAGACCAGGACGGAAGCATCTGGCTTGCCACCGATAACGGGGTGCTCAGGTACAACCAGAAATCATTTCAGCACTTTACGGCCAAAGCCGGATTTACCGACGGAAGGGTACGCACCATCCTCTCAGATCACGAAGGGAATATATGGTTCGCTACCGATGAAGGGGTATTTCTGCTCAGAAACGGCAACTTCAGTCATTTCAATACCAGCAACGGTTTGTCGTCTGACAAGGTGTACCTCATGCACTTTGACCGAAGAGGATACATGTGGCTGGGTACCACAAAAGGGGTGGATAAATTCAATGTACTGACCTACCTCGCACATGATTCCATCTCTGTCAGGCATTATGGTAAGTCCGAAGGATTGATGGGGGTGGAATGCAATGCCAATGCCGTAGAGGAAACCAAAGGCGGGTACATGTGGTTTGGTACGGTGAAAGGCGTAGCCCGGTATAGTTTCATGGATGATTTTCGCAACACGCGGGAACCCATCACGCGTATCCTCAACCTCCGCCTGAAATCCGAAGACTTCGACTGGAGTCAATATTCCGACAGCATCAATCCCATCACCGGAGTGCCCGTTCGCCTCCGCCTGCCCCACGACATGCGGCACCTGACCTTCGACTACGAGGCCATCAGCCTGCTCGACCCCCAACATGTGAGGTACAGTTACATCCTCGAGGGACTCGACAACGCGTGGAGTGCACCCACGGAAAAGCATGATATCCCCTATCCCTACATTCCTCCCGGGGAGTACCGGTTCAATGTGAAGGCAAGAAACGGCGACGGCGTATGGAACAGAAACCCGGCAAGCATCGGGATGATTCTGATCGAGCCGCCTTTTTGGCTCACCACATGGTTTTATGTGGTATGTACCATCGGTCTGATCGTATTTGTTTTCCTGTTCATCAAATTCAGGGAAAGACGCCTGCAGCAGGAAAAACGCGAACTGGAAAACATTGTGGCGGAACGTACCAGGGAAGTGGTGGAACAAAAGGAAATCATCGAGGCCAAGAACAAGGATATCACCGATAGCATCAACTACGCACGACGCATCCAGGAGGCCCTGCTTCCACCCGGTAACCTGGAAAGCCAGGCTTTCTCCGATTCCTTCGTGTTGTTCAGACCCAAAGACATCGTCAGCGGCGATTTCTACTGGTTCGGAACCAGGGCGGGTATTGCCCACCTGGCAGCGGTGGACTGCACCGGACATGGTGTGCCGGGTGCATTCATGTCTATGATCGGACACAACCTGCTGAACCAGATCATCCTTGAACAGGGCATCGCTGAACCCGGAGAAATCCTGACCGCATTGAACCGCCGCCTAAAAAAAGCATTCAATCGAAGCAAGCGTGAAAACGATACCCGCGACGGGATGGACATGGCGCTGTGTTCCATCGATAGCAAAACCGGACAACTGATGTTTGCAGGCGCCATGCGGCCATTGTACATGTTCGCCGACAACGAGCTCAAGGAGATCAAAGGCGACAAACAACCCATCGGCGGTCTTACCAGTGATGATTTTCATTTTACCACCCATCGCCTGGATTGGGCAGAGGGGGATGCATTTTACATCTTCTCCGACGGATATGCAGACCAGTTCGGCGGCCCGTCGGGCAAAAAGTTCATGAGCAAAAAGCTTCGTGAAATCATCACTGGAATGCAGCATCAGACCATGCAGGAGCAGCTGAAAAAACTGGTTTCCGAATTCGAATCATGGAAAGGAAAGGAAGTGCAGGTAGACGATGTGCTGGTAATGGGCGTACGCCGCTGACCCCCCCTGATTCCATGACCGTGCTTTTTTTATACCTTAGTGTGCTGATAGTGCAGGTTTGAAGAGCGTGCTCAGACATACATACACCCGCTTTCTGATCGCCGGTTGTTTTTCGCTGTTCATCCATCGCGGAGTGAAGGCGCAGGACCTGAAGTTCAGTCGTGTTGAAGGGCTTTCACAAAGTGTTGTGAACTGCATCCTTCAAGACAGCAAAGGCTTTATGTGGTTCGGTACCCAAACCGGACTGAACCTTTATGACGGGTATTCATTTACCATTTTCAAAAACAACCCCCTTGATTCGAATTCCATGTCGCATAGCTATGTCCAGTGCCTGCTGGAAGGCAGCGACGGATCGATCTGGGTGGGGACCGACGGCGGTGGACTTAACCGGTACAACCGGCTGACCAATACCTTCTCATCTTATAAACACGACCCGAAGGATTTCTACAGCCTGAGCGGCGACCAGATCAAGGCACTGCTGCAAACCAAAGATGGAACTTTATGGGTGGGAACAGAAAACGGCCTGTGTGCCATGAATATCTCCACCGGTAAATGCATCCGGTATCAGAAAGACGATAAAGACCGGAACAGCATCAGTTACAACAAGGTGAGTTGTCTTGCTCAGGACGCAAAGGGAATCATTTGGATCGGTACGGAAAATGGCGGCCTGAACAGTTTCAATCCGTCCACTGGCAAGTTTGCTCACTACTTCAACAATGCCGATGAACACAGTGGAATCGGTAGCAATTGGGTAACGGCCATCCTGCCGGATTCAGAGGGAAAACTGTGGGTGGGCTCATTCGATAAAGGATTGACGGTTTTCAATCCGTCCACAGGAAAAAGCGAATATTTCACCGACAGTTCCCAGGTGAGCATCTGTCACACCCGGGTTACCGATATCAAGGAATTATCGGATGGCAATGTATGGATCACCACGTATAACGGGATCAGTGTTTACAACCGCAAAACCGGGAAGTTCAAGTGCATTCGGCCCGATTCTGATTATGAATACAGCTTGAGCAGTCCGCAAATACGCTGTCTGCTGGAAGATGATGCGGGAACCGTTTGGGTAGGTACATATGGCGGCGGCGTAAATGCCTATTTCAAAGGAAGACAGAAGTTCAGGTATTACCGACAGGAAACCAATGTGCCGACCACGCTTTCCAGCAATACCATTATGTGCTTTGCAGAGGTGGATGATGCAACCGTGTGGATTGGAACCGTTGAAGGCGGGATATCCGTCTGGAACAGAAAACTGGATGAGTTCTCCCACATAGAAAAAGATGGTCCGGAAGGCTTGACCCATCAATCCGTCATCAGCCTGCTGAAAGACTCAAGAGGCAAGATCTGGGCCGGAACGTGGGGCAGGGGGCTGCAGGCATATGATCCCGCAACCGGCAAATTCACACATTACCGGAAAGCCAACCCTGGAACACGTCCGGGCGGACTCTATGTAAGCAATCAAACCGTGCTCTCGCTGGCCGAAGACCCGAAAGGCAAGATCTGGGCCGGTACATTCGCCGGTATCAATATCTATGACCCGAAGACCGAATCTTTCAGTTACCTGACAATGGATGAAGGACTGAGCGATAACGTGATCTATAGTTTGTATGCCGCCAGCAACGATGTGATGTGGATCGGAACGCTGAACGGAGGATTGGATGCCTATGATTTGCATACAGGGGAGTTCACCCACTACCAGAAGCAGAAAGACAATACCGGTATCAGCGACAATGCCATCTATAGCATTTATGAAGACGAAAAGGGCTTCATCTGGCTTGGCACCGGAAACGGCTTGTGTAAATTGAATCCTGCTACGGGCAGGTTCGAAAATTACTATGAGGCCAATGGGCTTCCCAGCAATGTGATCCTCGGAATCGTGCCGGATGACAAGGGCAACCTGTGGCTGAGTACGAGCGACAAGGGCATTGCACGTTTTACGCCGGCCGCTGGCAGAGAGAAGATTGAGGTGCGGTCCTACGATGTGGATGATGGTCTGCAGAACAATGAGTTCAACCAGGGTGCCTATTGCAAGCTGGCCAGTGGAGAGATCCTGTTCGGAGGGATCAAAGGGTTCAATGCTTTTCTGCCGTCCGATGTCAGGGAAAACAACCATGTGCCGCCGGTCTACATCAAATCATTCCGCACCCTGGGCCAGGAACTGAAGCTGGATACCAACATCATCGATAAGAAATACATCGAACTGGATTATAAGGATGCCGTGTTTTTATCCTTCGAAGTGGTTGGCCTGGATTACATCCGCCCTGCCAAAAACCAGTATAAGTTCAAGATGGAAGGTCTCGAAGACAACTGGCGCCCTGCCGGTCAGAACCGGTTCCCCCAATACACCAACCTGAAAGGCGGACATTACGTTTTCCGGGTCATGGCCTCCAACAGCGATGACCTGTGGAACCAGCATGAAACAACCCTGTCGATATATGTAGTGCCTCCGTTCTGGGAAACGGAATGGTTCCTGACCCTCTGTACCATTGTTGTGGTAGCGGGTGTATTCGGCTTCATCCGTTGGCGTACCCAGCAGATCCAAAGGGAAAACAAAGTACTGGAAGGAAAGGTGGCCGAAAGAACCCGCGAGCTGGCCCAGAAGAACGAAGACATCACGTCCAGCATCATGTATGCCCAACGCATACAGCAAGCCATTCTGCCTTCCAAGGACACCGTATGCAAACAATTGAAGGCTGCCTTTATCCTGTACCTGCCCAAAGACATTGTCAGCGGTGACTTTTACTGGTACGGGCAACGTGACGGGTTGCATATCATTGCGGCGGTAGACTGCACCGGACATGGTGTTCCGGGTGCGTTTATGTCGATGATCGGTACCAACCTGCTGAACCAGATCGTTCTGGAACAAGGTGTCACCAGGCCGTCTGAAATTCTCAACAAGTTGAACGACGGGGTACAGCGTGCCCTGCAACAAGGACATCACGAAGTGGAAACCACAGATGGTATGGATGTGGCACTTTGTTCATTCGACCCGCAGAAAATGGAAATTCAGTTTGCAGGTGCGTATCGACCGCTGTTCATTTTCAATGCATCCGGATTTGAAATGAAGTCGGGGAATAAGTTCCCGATCGGAGGTGTGCAGGTCAACGAAGCACGGGTGTTCACCAACCACAAAATAAAGGTGGAACCCGGAGATCGGATCTACCTTTTCTCGGATGGTTATGTAGACCAGTTTGGTGGTGAACTCGGAAAGAAATTCATGACCAAGCGCTTCCGTCAATTGCTCCTGCATCTCGATAAGCTACCTATGCCTGAACAGGCAAAATTGTTGAGAGAAAAGTTTGAAGAATGGCGCGGCAAGGAAGAGCAGGTGGATGACGTGCTGGTCATCGGAATCCGTTTCTGACGATGTTAATCCATTGGCATGATTGTTGATTTTTAACGGCAAGTTCAAGTTACAACCCATCCAGATATGCAAAAAAACAGTTCGCTCATCGCATTGGCCACAGCAATCACGGCCGGTTTTGTTTTGTTTTCCGCCTGTTCCAAAGACAGGGATGATACCGAAACGCAATCGGCCACCGACAACGGCATCGCCGAAAACGAATTCTCCACCATCTATTCCGTCATGAACAACGTGATCATCCGGGAACCGGGCACGAAAAAGACTTCGAACCTCTGTCCGGATGTGACCGTATCCGATTCACTTGATCCCTGGCCTCACAGTGCCACGCTTGATTTCGGTACGGGTTGTTTGGGTGACGACGGAAGGTACCGGACAGGCCAGATCGAACTGACCATTGATAAACCCTGGAGTCAGCAGGGCAGCACGGTAAATGCCCGCCTGGTGAACTACACGGTGAACGGCCTCAAATGCACCGGAACCCTTACCGCGGTGAATCAAACCGCCAAAGGAGCCAATCAGCAGGTGTATCAATACAAAGTATCGGATGCCAGCATTGAACTTGGCGATGGAACCATCACCTGGCAGTCGACCCGCACACTTACATTCCTTTCCGGCTTTGCCACCAAAGACGACCGCACCGATGACATCTATGAAATCACCGGTAGCTCTTCCGGTACCAACAGAAAAGGTACATCATATGCAGTGGACATCACCACACCCGTGCACATCGACGGCAGCTGCAAATGGATTCCATCGGGTGTGATTGAACTCACGCCTGAAGGTCTGGCAACACGTAAGGTTGATTACGGAGACGGAACCTGCGACAACAAGGCCACGGTTACCATCAAAGGGAGATCCTACCAAATTCTTTTACCCTGATTCCCCCGGTGAATACCGCATCAAATGGAAATTTACGCCCCGGTATCCTGCACCGGGGCTTTCTTTTTGAAAATCAGCGCCGAAAGTGTTTGCCAAAGCAACAAATTTATATATTTGTTAATCCGAAAGGAATGACCGGGGCCGATAGAAACGCATGACCTTTTGGTATGGCTCGTTCAAAGGATCGAAATAATTCGGCTGATGATTGATATTTTTGATTTCTACGACAAGATGCAACGCAGCAATATCATGCTGTCGTTTAAGGGGGAAATTACATCTGAGTTGTTGGGTTCCATTCTTCAGATCATGGAGAACAAACTGGAAAACATCAACGAGGAGCCCAAGGTCAAAAAGAAAGTTTTCAATGTATTGGTCGAGTGCCTCCAGAACCTTTACCATCACCTGGATGTGGAAGATGAGGCAAGTTTGACGGAAGAAGAATTGAGGGGAAAGAAATCAGCCATTTTCATGATCGGCCGGGAGAATGCGAACTACTACGTGATGACCGGTAACTACATCCTCACTGATCGCATTCAGGGATTGAAGGAAAGACTTGACAAGATCAACTCAATGTCCAAGGAAGAGTTGAAAGACTATTATAAAGAGGTGCTGAACAATGAAGAATTCAGCTCCAAAGGCGGAGGTGGATTGGGAATGATTGATATCGCCCGAAAAACAGGCCAAAAGCTTGATTATTTTTTCAAACCCGTTGATGATGTGTATTCATTCTTCAGTTTGCATATTAAAATAGTGCAATAAAAGTAAATATGGAAGCAATTGTAATAGAAGGTACCCCCAAAACTCCCGTAGTGAACTTTGATGCTACAGGTGGTGTCCTGGAAATCAAAGGACGGTCCATTCCTGAAAATGCCATCGAATTCTATAAGCCCCTCATCGAATGGATAGAAGGGTATTCGGGCGCACCCAAAGCACAAACCAATGTCAATATCCAGTTGGAATATTTCAACACCAGTTCCTCCAAATGCATCCTGGATGTATTCAAGAAGCTGGAAGCCATTCATAAGGCCGGAAACGACATGGTGGTAAACTGGTACTATGAAGAGGATGATGAGGACATGCAGGAAGCTGGTGAAGACTACCAGGCCATCATCGGCATCCCCTTCAAGCTCATCGAGATCGAGGAGTAAAACTCCGCAGCGATAAAAGAACCAATCCCCGCCGGGTAACCGGTGGGGATTTTTTTATGTTCGGCGCTGTAACCTGGGACTGTTGAAATGCTTTGAACCACATAGGCACATAGGGGCACAATAGAAATTCATGTAGGCTATGTGTTCTTTGTGCTTATGTGGTTCAAAACCATTACCTACATAAAGAACGATCACCCGGCAATGGGAAAATTCCCACTACGTGCGCCCGATGTTAAACGAGAAATGAAGAATGATTGACTACTTCCCCGCCAACCGACCGGCCAGGCGTCCGAGGTAATCCATGCACTTTTTCAGTACATCGAAGTAGAGTGTGATGTAAAGCATGAGGCACATAAGCCAGATCACAATCAGGTTTACCCAGAAAGTATCTACATAAGCTCCCAGCAATTTTTTTCTGGGTGCAAAGAAATGTGTACGCAGCCCGCTGTTGAACAACGGATCAAGGTAAATCGGGTCGGCGCGTTGCACCAGTTCGCCCTCCCATTCGATGATCTTGTCCATGTCATTGGTTTTTCGCACCAGGTCGGTCAGGCTTTCATTCTGGTATTCGTTTTTGGCTTCGATGAATTCAGCACGGCCATCTTCGGATGCCTGCATTTTGGAAATCACCTTGTCCTTTTTCTGGCTGGCTTTGTTGTACCTTTTGATGTAGAATTTGTTGAGCGCATCCAGGTATTGTTTCGTTTTGGATGCAACCGATGCATCGAATTTGTCGGGTGCCAGTCCGTTCACCCCTTCAAACGCAACATGAGGATTGATTTCTAATTCCTTATCTATTTCAGAGTGCAGCAGGGCCAGGTCGCGGTTGAGATCCTGGGATGCGGTGCTATCCTTTCCCTCCAGGTTGAAAATACATTTGTCGATCTTCGCGCGCAGCGAAGGGATCCAATAGTTCTTACGGAAATCGGCAAAGCTCATTATCTTATCGATCCCGTAGAAATCATGCTCGAAGTTGTTGCCTTTGTACTGGGTGACAGCAAGTGCTTCAAAGGCCCAGCGGGAGGTCATCACTTCACCGGCAACGGGTACTTTGTCCTGGGTGGTCAGGATGGGGTGCAGCTTGTCGAACTTTACGATCACACCGCTCAGCAGCAGTTGCGGGATTAGCAGGAAAGGGATCAGTATATAAACCGTAACCGCGGAGTTGAAACTCGATGATATGTTCAGCCCGAGCATATTGGCGAAGCACGATGTGGTGAAAAGGATACACCAGTAGTTCAGGTTCATGCCCAGGCCGTGTACCTCTAAGATGGTGTTGCCGATAATGACAAACGTGAGTGTTTGTATCGCCGATAGAACAAACATGATGCTCACCTTGGACATCAGGTAACTTGATCGGCTCAGGTTCAGGAATGATTCCCTTTTCAGGATCTTCCGGTCACGGATGATTTCCTCGGCGCTCACGGTGAGGCCCATGAAGAGCGCCACAACCACGGCCATGAAGAGATAGGCCGGTAGGTTCTCATTTTCCCGGAACACGTAGCCTACGCTGTCTACACCTGTTTTGTAGTAGCGTACAAGAAAAGCCAGGATGAAAGCCAGCAAAGGGGCTTCCAGCAGGTTGATGGCCAGGTATTGCTTGTTGGTTAGTTTAGACAATACGTCGCGGGTGATGAACACCATGTATTGCTTGATCTTATTAGGGATGCTGAAAATACTTTTTGGTATTTCCGATGTGTCATTGGCAGGTGCGGTTGCCTGTGACGCTTTCCGCTCGTGGTAATATTCATTCCATTCCCTGGGCGAAACCTTCCGGTTCAGTGTCAGGTTGCCATATTCGTCCAGTACCTTCGATTCGATGATGTTGAAGATCTGTTCGGGATTCACGTTACCGCACTTGCCGCATTCGCTTTCATTGCTGTTGACGTGGTGGATGCGTGTTTTGAAATACACTACAGCGTCCACGGGGTTGCCGTAGTAAACGGGATAACCACCGGTATCAAGAATCAGCAACTTGTCGAACATCTTGAAGATGTCGGATGAGGGTTGGTGGATCACCACAAAAATCATCTTGCCTTTCAGCGAGAGTTCCTTGAGGAGGTCCATGATGTTTTCCGAATCCCTGGATGAGAGGCCGGACGTAGGCTCATCCACGAACAGTACCGACGGCTCACGGATTAATTCCAGAGCGATGTTGAGGCGTTTCCGCTGCCCGCCGCTGATGGTTTTGTCGAGCGGGCTTCCCACTTTCAGGTCGCGTGTTTCATACAACCCGATGTTGGTCAGCAGA